>NZ_CP022390.1:3352231-3719891 GCF_003076515.1 Alcaligenes aquatilis
GCAGCTAGATGCATGATGGCGTCTGGCTGAAATTTCTGCAGCAAGGCTTGGATAGCCGCAGCATCTTGAATGTCATGCTGAGCGAACTGATACCGTGGGTCGTTCTGAACGGCTGCCAGGGACTCCAGATTGCCTGCGTACGTCAGCTTGTCGACATTAAGAACATGGTGCTCTGTGGCCTGGATCAGGTGACGGACCAATGCTGAGCCAATAAAGCCGGCGCCACCGGTAACGAGAATATGCATGACGATAAAGTAGCGTTCCGTAAGGCTTAGCGATAACGTTTAGCCAGAATTAAAAGGGCAAGGCAGTCTACGATAACCCGGCTGGTCCAAGCAATTGCGGCGCCCAGCAAGCCAAAGTGGGAAATCAAGACATAGAGTAAAGCTATATATGGCAGGATCTCGGCTAAGTGTACATAGGCGGTAATGTGAGCGTGTCCCTTGGCTTGAATAACCGTGTACGGGATCTGGGCGATGGCATTGAAAAAGAAGCCCACCAGCAAAATCTGTAGCAGGGGTACCGATTGTTCAACGTAGGCCTCACCCAGCCAAAGCAGGATAATCCACTTTGCTTCAATGATGCCCACCAGGCTGATCAGCCCACAGACTCCCAACAGCAAGAGATACGTCAGACGAGTTTCTTGGCGAGCATCTTTCTGTGCGCTGATCAAAGGGAAGATTACTCGGACCACAGCACCCGGAATATTCAATAAACGTGTAATGGCTTCTGCGGGCGCCGTATAGAAGCTGACGGTAGTTGCGCCGTTCAGGTTGGATAGCAGGAAGCGATCAAAATACACCATTAATGGGCTGATCACGTTGCTGACTGTCAGCCAGCCGCCAAAGCGTAGCAAACCATGGGCCTGTTGTCTGTCCCAGTGCCACAGACCTTTGCGAAGAGAAGTGGGCAGTGCCCAGAAATAGGCCAATATGCAGGTAATCAGACGTCCGACGAACAGGCCCAATACGGCAAAGCTTAGGTTGGCCTGATACAGGATGGCCAGCAACGGCAGTATCGCAAGCAGCAGGCCGCTGATGGTGCGCTGAATATTGACCTGCTTGAAGTCGGACAAGCCTTCGAGATATGACAGCCAGACTGCTTGCAAAAGCAGGAATGGCAGGCTAAGCGCCATTAGTCGAAAGGCGAACAGGCTGTCGGCGCGAAGGTCTGGGCTGATGTTGAGCCATTGCACCAGCAAGGGGCTGAATAGGAGGACCAGGGCTGCAGCGACACCGCTACTGAGCAGGATCAGCAAGGTAGCGGTGCCCAGAATGGACTGGATTTGTTGAGTTTGCTTGTCTGCCATGGCAATGGCTCTGATCAAAGCGCGGCTGATCCCCAAGTCAAACATGCTGGCATAGCCAATCAAGGCAAAGAGCAGGGTGTAAATACCAAAAGGTTCCAGGCCCAAAATGCGTGCCATCATGCCCATAGAGGGTAAGAAGGCGAACATGAGCACCATATAGGAGCTCAGGTTCCAGAATGAATTACCTAATAGTTTTTTGGCAGACATAGCCTAAGGCTCAGACCGCAGTTTGGCTTGATTGGGGTAAATTTGGCTCCAGAACAATGCGACGCTGATCAGTAGGAACAAAAGCGTATTGTTGCGTTCCATCATGTTCTGGGTCAGGTTCGCTAGTGTGTATATGGTAATAACGGTACTGCCACAGACCGCATAAGCGCGAATATGTGGTTCAGCAGCATGCACGCGGCGAATAAAACCGTAAAAACAGTACAGCAGAAGAGAGACCTGCAGTAGCAGTCCTGCCAGCCCTAAATCTACCCAGGTTTCAATGTAGTTGTTATGCGAATTGGCCAAGTTCAGGACTACGGCATCAGCTTGTCCGGCCTTGACCAGTTCGGTGAGTGCCTGCTCGTGCTGTTGATAGGACCAGCCAGAGAGGGGGCGTTCTTGGATCAGCCTCCAGTTGGCTTGCCAGATCGCAAACCTGGCACCGATGGACGTGTTGGAGTTGCCAGCCTCAAACTGCTCGATATCGTGCTGTGCCAGAGCGATGCGTGATTGGATCGTATCGGTTTGCCAGAGAATGCTGGCGCTTAGGGCGGCGGCCAGAGAAAGAATGGCTATGCCGCGTCGAAAATGTTGCTTGGGCAAGTAGGCGTAGGCAAGAATCCAAAGTACGGCAGGCAGAGCAATCCAGCCGCCACGGCTGCCGGCTAATAGTGACAGGATGAACCCTGCCAGGCAACCCAGGAGTGACACAATAAGGATAGGGATAGAGCGTTGTGCTTGGCCAAGTTGGCTTAATAGCGCTGTCAGACAAAAGCAAGCCAGGCTAAGGGCGATATTGCCGAACTGGATGGCCCCGGTATAACCATAGATCCGACCGTCATGCAGAGGGCCGCCATATTGGGCAGGAATGATCCATAAAGCAGACAAGCTGCCCAACGAAAAGCAAACCCAAATTGCATGGCTATGCAGACGGCGAGAGCTGAGCATTAAAAAAATGGGGATCAGTAACAGATAGCGGCTAAGCAGATCCAGTTGATTACTGGGGTTCTGGTGTAGAAACCAAATCAGAAGCCCATTGGCAAAGGTCAGGGCCAGTATCCAGTACAAGCCGCGACTGATGTTCTGGCTTTGCAAAGACTGGCTGGATTGTAAAGAGTTCAGATACCAGCACAGGGCCGTGACCAGAAGCAGAATTACCCCTGCCGAGTAAACATTGCGGGTGGAGAGCAGGCCGATGAAAAACAGGCTTAAGCCCAAGTGAGCGGCCGCATTAAATGAAAAAAGAGACTTGGATACGGGCTCGGACATAAAGGGGGCTGTCAGAAATTTGCAGGAGCAATAGTGAGTCAACAGACTTGGCCAGTAAGGTGACTTTATACAGTCAGTACGCCAAGTAAATCTGCCTGCGTCTGGTTGGGGCGACACAGGAGCGACGTATAATTGGCGCGTAAACGGTCTATTTTAGGTTATTAGTGCTTCGATGAATCAAATAAAAATCAGGCGGTTTAAGCGTTTGCACGAGATACTCCTATTATCCGGGCCAAGCTCGTGGTTGATTGGATTCGCCGTGGTGGTGCTTGTCCCTGTTTTGTTGTTGTGGGGATGGGGGCCTTTGTGGAGCTTGGATAACGGGCAGCGTACCGCACTGATTCTGGTGATCGTGGCCTTCGTAGCTTGCAAGCTGTTGATTGATAAAAGCCAACAAGGCTATCCGGGAGCGCGTAGTGCCTGGCTGATTATTCCCACGGTGGGCGTGACCTATGCCCTTATTTACACCACCAGCTTTGTATTTCGTTACGACGCTTCGCGAGCCTTGTTGTTAAGCAGCAGTTTTCTGGCATTGGCATGGTTCTTGTTGGAGAGCGTGTTTACCAGTCGTTATCGGGTACTGAAATTGGCGATTGTTCCTGGGGGAGAGGCCGAAACCTTGCTGGACCTGCCAGGCCTGGATGGTCGCTTGCTGAAAAACTATGATCTTGCCGGGTATCGCTATGATGGGGTGGCGGCGGACTTTTCCTGTATTCAGCCTGATGCAGAACGTTTCTTGACACGTTGTGCGCTGGACCGAGTGGCGGTCTATAACTCCAGACAGGTCTTTGAGTCGCTGACTGGGCGCGTCAAGATTGACCGTATGTCGGAAAACACGATTGGTTCTTTGCTACCGTCACGAGGCTACGAGATTGTGAAACTGATTGTTGACTATGCTATGGTCATTCTCAGTTCTGTGGTGGTGGTGCCGGTGTGCTTGTTGGCAATGCTGGCCATTCGCCTGGAAAGTCCTGGCAAGGTCATTTATTCTCAGCAGCGAATTGGTTTAGGAAATCGTGAGTTCACTATTTACAAGCTGCGTAGCATGCGTTTTGACCAGGATTGCGTGGTCGAGCAGTTCGCTGGGGAGGATGATCCGCGCATTACTCGTGTAGGCAAAATCATTCGTAAGTTACGCATTGATGAGCTGCCGCAGTTCTACAACGTGCTGCGAGGCGAGATGAGCTTGATTGGCCCTCGCCCAGAGCAACCTTCTTTTGTGCGGGAGTTCGACGAGAAGATCCCGTTTTATAGCTACCGTCATGTTGTGAAACCTGGTATTACCGGATGGGCACAAGTTCGTCAGGGTTATGTGGCCAATGAGGACGAGACACGCGTCAAGATCGAGCACGATTTTTACTACATCAAACACTGCTCGGTGATGCTGGATATTTATATCGTGTTTTTGACGGTGAAGACTATGCTTACTGGCTTTGGGGCGCGTTAGTGCTTGCCCGCCCAAAGGCGTTTAACAGTATTGCGAACAGGGCGAGTTATGCTGGCCAATCCACTATAAGCGGTAAATATAAGGTAACCGACTTTACCATAACGCTTGCGTAGATAGGTACGCAAGCCGTTGCTATAGCATTGGCTACGAAAAGATGAGTCGCTGAAGGTGCCTCCCGCTTCATGAAAATAGCGTGCTGCTGGAATATGGTAGGACATAATACCGATCTCCCTGGCGCGGAATTGCAGGTCAGTTTCTTCAAAATATAAAAAAAATTGTTCATCAAAACCACCCAGGGCGGTGTATTGCTCTCGGCCTATCAGTAGCAAGCTTCCTGATACGTGATCGACTTGTGTGGGGCTGGTGTATGCATCTCGGCTTTGCAATAAACGCCCCAAACCCAAAGCTTTCAAGAACAAGGTGTAGCAGTTTGGAAAACGTTCGAAGGAAAATTCCGGGCGCCCTCTTGCGTCTAGTGCTAATCCGCCAAGAATAGGTAGGGGTTTGTAAGGGTATGCGCTCAGGAACTGTTCAAATATGCTCAGTACGTTGGTCTGCAGGCGAGCATCCGGGTTGATTAGCAGGATGTAGGGGGCCTGAGTTTGAGCAACACCGATATTGCAGGCTTTGCCAAAGCCGTGGTTCTTGTTTGCTTGAATGATTTGGGCGTCAGGATGCTGCTCGGCAATTAGGCGGCAACTTTGGTCAGTAGACGCATTATCGACGATGGTGATGGAGTAGATGTGTGAAGAGCAGTGCTGCTTGATACTGTCAATAGTCTCGACAATTTTTTTGCTGCCGTTGTAATTCACTAGGATGAAGTCGACCCACGGTAGTGGCTGCTCGACATGGCTCATGGTGTCTAGGCTCGTTTCAAAGCTGCTTTCACTACGTAGTGAAACATTAAGTAGATAGACTGCACAAAAGGTAACTTTAGATGGCGACGATAAATTTGCCACGTCCATTGTATGGATTTGACTTTGTTGCCCGATAAACTGCTAGCACTGACACGATAGGCTGCCAGAACTTCCTGTAGTCCATGTGCTCCGCCTGCTTTACGAACCACTTCCAGCCACATTAGGTAGTCTTCATGGTGTACGGGTTGTTGATATACCTTTCCTATTGCATGGCAATCATACATGCCAGTCAGGTTGCCTATCGCATTTCCTTTTAGAAGGCTTGTGTAGCTTAACCAATTAGGTGGAGTGGTTGTGCTTTGCCATTCCGGGACTTGATTGAAACGGTAATAGGCAGTCATGGAAACGGTAGCGCTATTCTCCCGCATAGCACTGATTTGTCGGCTGAGCTTGTCTGGAAGCCAAAGATCATCAGCATCTAAAAAAGCAATGTATTTGCCTTGTGCAGCAGCAATGCCTGCGTTGCGTGCTGCTGCGACTCCTTGGTTTCTGACTTGCCGGATGAGCTTGATTCTAGGGTCTTTCCGTGCCTGCTCTGCTGTATAGTCCGCCGTATTGTCACTGGATCCATCGTCAATGACCAACAACTCCCAATATGGGTAGTTTTGTAGGCGTACAGACGCCAGGGAGTGGGGGAGGGTATGGGTAGCATTAAAGGCTGGCATGATAATGCTGACCGTAGCTGGCTGGATGGCGCTCATGGAGAGAGTGGCGCTAGTGTCGCGTATGAAAGAAATCGCTTGGTAGCTGTTTGTCAGGCAAGTTGCAAGGGAGGCGCTTGGCCCAAAGGTTTGTGTCTTAGCTTCGTGCATGCTTGATTTGGCCCGGTGCGGGGCCCAATGAGCAGCAAGGAAACGGCTAATTATTATAGTGGTTAACAACCTAAATTGTATGAATTTGAGCTCAGCTCTCAAGAGGCCTAGAGCGTTGAGAGAAAGTTTTTTTGTTGCATAGTGGCTGTTCGCGGACCCAGGAAATCTATATGATTTCGAGAATGGCGGGGTTGGGAAAAAGAACTTGTGACTTGTTCGCCTGAATGAGAAAATGGCTACGTCGTTTAATTTGGGTTTTTAAAAAAAATTATTGCTGTCTGCGGTGATAATTTGATCGTGATTATTTTTATTTAACTAATCACCACTTTTGCAGCCGCTCGGTTTTATTTTGTTTGAAAAAATAGACTCAGGGTAAGTGGCATCTACTTTATGGCTTGTTGATTAAAAAATATTAATTAATACAAGCTTTTGTTGTGTAGATCGTTGATTTCATTGGTTTATTTTAGATTTTTTTAGTATTTTCCCTATCAATGCATATTTTACTTGCTAAAACATAGGCTGTTTTTGATATGGTGCTCTTTCTGTGTTTCAGGAGTAGGTTTTTGGGTTGAGTGCTACCTTTCGCTTAAGGAATGTTACAGGTTGCTTTATATGGTCGGTTTAATGTTGTTCTAATAGACGATTAAATAACGCGGCTGATTAATTTTTAATGAGAATTATTTAGATTTGTTGTTGACGACTATACGCTCTCACCTTCTATGTCCACATTGTTTAGCTTGTTGATGTCCACCTACGACGGGGACGAACCGGAGCATTGTCGGTTGGCCCTGGAGAGTATCTGCCAGGGTAGTGTGCTGCCTGACGAGTTGGTGCTCGTGTTGGACGGTCCCGTATCCGAACCTCTGTTGACAGTCATAAAATCCTTCCAAGGGCGGCTGCCCCTGAAAATTGTGCCACTACCGAAAAACCGTGGTCTGGGCCCCGCTTTGGCCGAAGGGTTGTTGCACTGTCGTCATGAATGGGTAGCACGATTCGATACTGATGATTTATGCATGCCCGATCGCTTTGAGCGCCAGCTCGCTTTTATTCAGTCTCATCCTAGTATTGATGCTTTCAGCTCTTCGATTCTGGAGTTTGAGCATAGTTATCAAGAGCCGAATCTGCTGTTGAAATCCGTACCCTGTGGAGAGTTAGAGCTGACTCGTTATGCGCGGTGGCGCAATCCGTTCAACCATATGGCAGTCATGTTCCGTAAGCAACGTGTTCTGGAGGCTGGCAACTATCAGAATGATCAGTGTTTTGAGGACTATGCGCTGTGGGTGCGTTTGCTGTTGCAAGGTGCCCGGCTGGACAATATGAATGAGCCAACGGTCTGGGTACGAGCTGGGCGTAACATGATTGCTCGCCGCGGCGGACAACGATATGCGCGCCTTGAGTATGATATCCAGCGTAAGTTCCTGAACTGGGGCTTCACCAACATTTTTGAGTTCACCCGAAATTTAAGTATTAGAATCCCGGTGCGTTTACTCTCTGGCTCCTTGCGTGGAGCTATCTATGCTGGTCAACTGCGGCGCCGGACCTGACGGCAGACGACAGGCCAGTTTTTTCTAGGTTGCGGAATGAAACGATTTTTCAGCATTGGTTATCAGGATATGGCGCAGAGCTTGCGGTCCAGTAGTCTCTGGCTATTATTGGGATGGGTTGAAATCCGTCAACGATACGCTCGCTCGAAGATAGGCCCTTTTTGGCTGACAATCAGCATGGCGATTCTTGTAACCGCACTTGGGTTGGTGTATGGCACCTTGTTTAAGGCCAAGTTAAGTGAGTATCTACCTTTGTTGGCCATTGGTTTTGTGTTTTGGGCTTTTATCTCCACCACAATTAACGATGGCTGTAATGCGTACATCAGTGCGAGCCCCTATCTGAAGCAAGTACCGCTACCGCGTGGGCTTTTTGTGTTTCAGACCTTGTGGCGCAATATGATTGTGCTGGCGCACAACTTTGTGATCGTTATCCTGGTGCTGCTGATCTTTCAGATTGATTTCATTCATCAACTCCACTTTTTTGTGCTGGGGTTTGCTCTGGTTGTTTGGAATCTGATGTGGGCAGTTACGCTGTTAGCGTTGCTGTGTGCTCGTTTTCGGGACTTGCCCCAGATCGTAGCCAGTTTTATCCAGGTGATCTTTTACATTACCCCGATTCTGTTCAAGCGTGACATGCTGCAGAAATATCCTTTGTTGATTGATTTGAACCCTTTTGCGCATTTGATTGAAGTGGTTCGGGGTCCCCTGTTGGGCACTGCTGTACCTATGTTGAGCTGGATGGTTTGTCTAGGATTGGCTGTCCTTGGAACCTTGCTGAGTATTTTTATGCACGGAAAATATCGTGCGCGTATTCCGTACTGGGTCTAGGAGTAGCTGAATGTCTTATATCAAAGCACAGAATCTGGTTGTGGAGATGCCGGTCTACGAACTGAGCGGCCGTTCCATGAAAATGCGTATGCTTAACAAGCTGGCCTCGGGTCGGATCGGAGCGGGCGACAATGGCATCACGGTGGTACGAGCCCTGCAGGACGTCAGCTTCGAATTCGGTGATGGCGATCGGGTGGGGCTGATAGGATCGAACGGGTCGGGCAAGTCCACTTTGCTCCGTGTGCTCGCAGGTATCTATGAGCCTTCGGCCGGGCATCTAGAGGTTCAGGGCAAAGCGGTCGCTCTATTGGAAATGGGCTTGGGCATGGATGACTCCATGACAGGCTATCAGAATATCAAGTTGCGCGGCATGCTGCTGGGCATGTCGCCCGAAGAAGTCGAGGCCAAGACGGCCGAAATCGCCGAGTTCACCAGCTTAGGCGACTACCTGCATCTTCCCATTCGTGCCTACTCGTCGGGCATGCGCATCCGCCTGGCCTTTGCCATTTCTACGGCGGTTGAGGCCGAGTTGCTGCTACTGGACGAGGTTATCGGCGTTGGTGATGCCGCTTTTCTGGAAAAGGCTAACGCACGCTTGAAAGCGTTTCAGGACAAAGCCAATATTGTGTTTATTGCCTCTCATTCCGGAGCGGTGATTTCCGAGATGTGCAATAAAGTCATGTGGCTTGAAGGCGGTCATTTGAAGTTCATCGGAGATGTTGCTCAAGGACTTAAAGCATATTCGGATTACTTGGAGCAGAAATGAGCGTTGGCGTTGATTCGCCGGCTGCCGCATCATCTGTAACGGGCGATGTAGTGGTAAAGCCGCGCAAGATGGCTTTTGTTGTGGACATCCGTGGCTGGGCCTTCGATACGATTGCCCGTTCTATGCAAGCCAGGTTGACGCCCTTGATGGATACGTGCGAAATCATTTATTGGGAAGACTTCGACGATCCCAACGCGTTCGTCAAGCATGTGAATGGGCAAGAGCTGGACCTGGTGCACTTTTTTTTCCGGGAGCATCTGGATCTCATCCTGAAAACTGTTGCTGGGCAAAGTGACGCCTTTTTTGCGTTCTGCCGTCACGCCTTTACCACGCATATCCCCGACTACCTATATTCAAGCAGCCATGAGCTGGCGGCCCGTGCGACCTTATTTGATTTTGTCGACGGTTACTTCACGACTTGTCACGATTTATTTGATATTTATGCTCGTGACCCACTGATCCGTGATCCGGATGGCGTGATCTTCGATTGGCCCGACGTTGCGGCCCCGACAACCTTTCCTACGAAAGCAGGGGTGGGCAGATTGCGCGTCCTGTGGTCCGGAAACTCGAAGTGGGGGGAATATGCGGGTTTTGTTGATTACAAAGGTTTGGACTCCGTCATTCGTCCCGTGTTGAGGCAGGTGCAGGCTCGATATCCCGATGTGGAGTTTGTGTGTTTTGATTCGGCAGAGCAAAAGGTCTCACATGAAACGATCTTGTTGGAGCTGGAAAGGGCGGATGTTCTGCTGATTGCCTCTGAAAAAGAAGGAACGCCTCTGACCTTGATCGAGGCGATGTCCCGTGGTTGCGCTGTGGTGACAACGCCGGTAGGCATTGCTCCGGACGTGCTGCCTGAGATTCAACAACAATTGATTTGTGCTCGTAATGCGGATTCTTTTGCGCAGGCTCTGATAAGTTTGCGTGAACAGACCGAGCTGTTGAATCTCATCCAACAAAGTAATTGGCGGGCTTATCAAGAAGTTTTTGGCCCAGGCAGCCCCTTGTTAGGAAAATGGGCACAGTTTTTGAATTCAGCTTATGCGCGGCATCAAGAGCAGGGATTGGCGCGCAAGCAAGCTATTGCCAAGGCCGCGACGGGCAGTGCAGTTCGTCGACTGATCGTTACGGCCCTGAGGTCAGGGGTTCGGGTAGCCAAGCGTTTTGGACTTGTCGAGCGCTTGAACCGCTTGTCGCCGCACTTCGCCGGCTTTTATAACCGAGTCTTGCATGGTGGCATCCAGCAGGGTGTACCGGATTATGAACGTATTGGTTTGTCTTACCAAGAGCAGCTACAGGATTGGCCAGCGGATAAACCGTTGGTTGTGTATGCGCCAATGTGGAAAGGCGTGGCGGCCTCGACCGAGTCTTTGTTTGGGGAACAGGTATTGCGCTTTCCCTACTTTGACTCCGAGTTTCCTGAGCTGGAAAGCCATTCCTATCTGGATAAGCTGGCTGCTCTGCTGGCCGAGAAGCTCCGGGCGCCGTTAGTGTATAGCGGTGGATCGGTATTGCATTTGGCGTTGGCGCAGCGTCTGCATCAATTGAACCCCCAGATTCGTCAGTTCTTCATGTGGCATGGTTCGCCAGCGCAATGGGTGGATAAGGGGCAGGCGGCACATTTTCAGATGTGGCATACCGCTTATCGCAATGGGACGATTCAGGGAATGGTGACGGTCAAGCTGGGGCTGCACCTGGCGTTGGAGCGCATCGGCATTCGAGCTTGGGATATCTTCAATCCAGTGCCGGACTTGTCTGTTAGCCATCAGCAGAGTCAGGGCAGAGATCCTATCGTTCAGATCGGTCTCTTTTCGGCAATCAGCTCTTGGTATAAGAATCCGTACGTTCAATTGCTTGCTGTGGCTGGGCGGCCAGATGTTGTATTGAACACCAATCTGCATGAGGATGATGTACGACATATGAATCTGGGCATCAAGGCGATACGGCATTATCCCCACATGCCGCGCCCCAACTTCTTGCAGTTGATCGCTCAACAAGATTTGAATCTCTATGTCACCAACACGGAGTGTTCTCCCATGACTGCGCTAGAAAGCTGGGCATTGGGAGTGCCGTGCATTGTCGGTCCGGCTGGCGACGTGTATTCGGCTGTCTCAGAGCGGCTGGGGGAGTTGCTGGTTGAGCCAAAGGTGGATAATCCGACGGCGATTGCTGCGCGTATTGATCTGGTGTTGGCGCATCGAGATGAGATTGTGAGCCTTTTATCACAGCATCGGGCAAACTATAACGCTTTATTCCGACAGAAAATGGACGGTTTGCTGCAAGAGCTCTGCAATGCATGAGCTGTAGACTCTACCCATCTGTTAAATAACATGTTTCTTTCGAGGCTTAGGTTGGCTGAAGAAGACGACACGCATTCACTAACTTGAAAAATAAATTATGGAACGCTTAGATCTGTCTGCCCGTCCCGAGCATTCGACGCAGGAGTCGACGATTCATTTGGCGCGCTACGCCAGCATCCTGCCTTTCGTTAAAGATAAGGTGGTGCTCGATATTGCATGCGGCGAGGGCTATGGTTCGGCTTTGATGATGCGAGCAGGCGCCAAGCGGGTTGTGGGTGTTGATATCTCGGCCGAAGCTGTGGCTAAAAGTCAGAAAGTGTTCGCCGATTCCAAGGCTGAATACATTCAGGCAGATGTCACCCGTTTGGAAGAACTCTTCGAGCCTGGTACGTTCGATGTCGTGGTCTCGATTGAGACCATTGAACATGTCACAGATGATGAAACCTATTTGATCGCACTGAAGCGAGCGGCCAAACCAGACGCAGTGTTCTTGATCTCCTGCCCGAATGATCATTGGTACTATCCTCAGCCAGACCAAGCGAATCCTTTCCATCTGCGCAAGTACCGTCTTGAAGAGTTTCAAGCTGTTAGCACCAAGGTCCTGGGCAATAATGTGCATTGGGGAGTTGGCTCTGCTGTGTTCGGCTTTGGGACTGCTCCACTAGAGAAAAAAGAGTTCGAGCCTTTATATGATTCGTGGATGAAGGCAAATCAGGTTGGTGCATCGTTTGTCGTTGAAAACGACGAACTGGAGCCATTGGGTGCGCAAAACAGCAGTTATTTCATGGGGATCTGGAATGCACAGGGGTTTTCCTACGGGGCTGCTTATTTCGGCGTAGGAATGGATGCGTACGCCCGTATGTTTGATGCCTTGGCTTATGATTCTGTGAAAAGCCTGAAATTTGCTCTGAATGATGAAGTCAGCGAGAAGGACGCTTTAGCCCTGCGTTGTAAGGAGCTGGAGCAAGACCTAGATAAGATAGTTCAGGAGTTAGAGCAGGAGAATCGCGAGGTGCGCAACAAGACACTATTGTTGGCAGCGGTTCAGTCTGAGAACAAGCTCATCCGTGAAAACATCAATGGATTGTGGGACAAGATATGCCTTTTGGAAGGCACAGTCAGCGAGATGCAGACGGGGTATTGGCGCTATCGCCGTATTAGCGACAAAGTTCCCGAGTCACTGCGTCGTGCAGTGATCAAGTGCGTGCGTGCTTTCAAAAGGTAAGCTGGATGGACAACAAATTAAATCTGGTTGGGGGCCTGGCCGCGATTCCGTATGTATATGAGCCTAATCACCGCTTGCTTAACAAGGATCTGATTGGCAAGGGCGGCGCAAATATCGGACTTAACGGGGAAAATCTGACAATTACTTTTTTGTCGATGAATCGGGTGTCATTGTCAGAAAAGTTGATGCAATCGATTTGCTCCATGATCCCCGGATATAAGGGAAAAGTTCTGATCATTGATAATGGTTCAGAAAAAGAGGAGCTGAACAAGCTGCGCGCCATTTCAGAACAGCTTGATTTGGATATAAAAATTGTTGAGCTGGGCAAGAACTACGGCGTCAGTGGCGGACGCAACAGGACGATCGAGCACGTCGAGACCGAGTGGATCATGTTCTTGGACAATGATATCTACTTCGTTCGTAACCCGTTGCCGCGCATTCAAAGTGACCTCGAAGTATTGGGGTGCCACTTTATGAGCTTGCCTTTGCTCAATCCAGACGGCAAAACGCTGTTTGCCAAGGGCGGCAATATTTACGTCAGCTTTGATGACGAGCATGTTCACGTGGGTGCCGGCAGCGCGACGCCTCAAGTTGAAACAGCGGATTTTGATGGGCAAGGGTTTCTGTCCACCTTTTTGTTTGGCGGTGCGTGTGTCTTGAAGAAGCAGTCCTTCCTGAAAAAAGGGGGGTACGACGAAGCCATGTTTATTGGCTTTGAAGATATAGATTTTTCCATACGATTGTTTCAGGAAGGTGTCAAAGTCGGAGCCAGTGGTGCCGTTGCATTGGTCCATGATCACCCCAAGCCGGTTACGACGGAAGACGTTGCTTACGAACGAACCCGTTTTACAAGGGATATCCTGCATCAGGCCGCTTTGCACCTGCAACGCAAGCATGGCTTTCAGTTCTGGTCCACTGGGGTGGAGTTCTGGCTGGAGGACAAGCATCGCTCATTGGATATTTCAGCCGGAACTCATCTGGAGGGCAATGAGCAGGTTGCTGAGCCTGCTGTTGCACCCGGCTACGTTCTGGGCAAGCCCAAGATCGCATTGATCGTTGACTCGGACAACTGGGCATTTGCCAATATTGCCCGGCAAATCGTCAAGCACTTGGGGCACCGCTACGACTTTCAGATCATTCCGACGGAAGTGGTGGACAACATCGCCCAGATTTTGATCATGACCGCTGATTGTGCTGTTACCCACTTTTTCTGGCGTGAATATTTGAATCTTGTCCGACACGAGTTTGCCCAAGGTTATGCGCGCTTGCTAGGGTTTGCTCCTGGCGAGTTTATCGAGAAGTACGTTTATAACCGCGTCATCACAACATCGGTCTACGATCATCTGTTTTTAACAGACGATGAAATTCAAGCACGCATCCAGCTGTTCAATGATTTGTGCAAGGGATATACCGTCAGCTCTCAACGCCTGCTGGATATCTATAACGATATTGATGTTTATCCGGCGCCAGTTGAACTGGCGGAGGATGGCGTGGATTTGGGTTTGTTTGGACCTGTGAATCTTGAGCGCTTTGACTCCTTGGGTAAGCGTACTCTTGTTATCGGTTGGGCAGGGAACTCAAAGTGGGCGGCAGGGGCTGGCGAGGATTTCAAAGGGTTTCATTCAATTTTGAAGCCCGCTGTCGAGCAGCTTCAGCAGGAGGGCCTGGATATTCGTCTGGAGTTGGCCGATCGTCAACAAGGGTTTATCGCTCACAAGGACATGCCTGCCTATTACGCTAAATTGGATGTATATGTATGTCCATCGAAGATAGAAGGTACGCCAAACCCTGTACTCGAGGCCATGGCGTGTGGTGTGCCCGTTATAACGACGAATGTGGGCGTGGTTCCACAGGTATTAGGTGACGATCCATTTGCCTTGATACTGCCTGAACGCAGTGTAGAGGCTCTGAAAGAGCGCTTGCGGATATTTTATCGGGGTGGTGCGGCGGAAGCGCAGAGCATATCGCAGGATGGGTTGAAGAGAATCCAGGAATGGGATTGGTCCAAGAAAGTAAAAAGCTTTGAGCGTTTGTTTGAGCGTTTTATCGGTTAAGGTATTGACCATAAAGTCTATTTTTATAGATTTTTGTGATTCTATTTCTAAATCGGATTTCTCTTTTTAATTAGATATGACATCTCAGCGTTTTCCTTTTTTTGAGCGTTTTTTGTGGGCGCTTTTTATTGCGCTGCCGATTGCCTATCTTTTGACTATATTTTTGCTCCCTAGGCTTAGCGTGGTGGTGTACGGGGATGCGCCTATCCGGATTTCCGTGCAGGCTTTGGGAGAAAGTTCACCTAAGTCACAGTCTAAAGAGGTTTGGCTGGATACCCCTGTCGGCGTAACGCCTGAAAACGCTCCTGGATGGGATATTCGCGGCCCACAGATGGTGGCCTATCAAGAGCCTTTCACGCCTTTGGTGTTTGACTTGCCGGCGGCCTCCGAGGGCCTCACGTTCATAAGGCAGGGTTGGTCAGGCAAGGTTAAGATCAGTGCGGGTGATCAAGCCATGATTCTTGACCTATATAGTAAGAACGAGGCCAGGTTGACAGTTCGTCCACATGAGTTGATACTGCGAGCCCATTCTATTTATCTGCCCTTTGTTGCCAGTGTTTTTTTTGCTACTTTGCTGTTGGTCACTGTTGTTCTGCAGTTGATTTTGCGCCGCGATCGAATCCTTGAAGTGGTGGTGGATCGACCTATACACTCAAAGAATATGAAGTATGTTTCAAGATTGGACCATCTTCGTTTCTTGGCTGCTTCTATGGTGATTTTCTATCATACCTTTACCGATAATTTTGGTTTGGGGCACAGTACCTATAATCCTTTTATGGGATTGGTGGAGCAGGGGCATATGGGTGTGGGTCTTTTTATGGTTTTGAGTGGTTATTTGTTGACCAGCATCGCTTATGGTAAGCAGGTTAAGTATTTTGATTTTATAAAAAATAGAATTCTCAGAATTTATCCTCTTTATTTGCTTTGTGTCATAGTCATGTTGTGCGGGTGGCGGCTTGATTACACCTTTACACAGGCTTTAAGTTTATTTTTTCCCTTTGTAAATACACTGCAGGATGTGAAGTTACCGTTTTTCGGACATCTTTGGACGGTGGCGGTTGAGCTGCAGTTTTATCTGATATTCCCTTTTCTGGTGAGATTCCTGGAAGAGAAAGGTGTCGGTTTTGCATTGGCGCTACTGTCGGTGACTGTTTTTTTCAAAATTTTGTTGTGGAAGAGCATGGGCTCAGTGACTAATGTGTCCTACATCACTCTTTTGGGAAGAATCGATCAATTCATGGTCGGCATGCTGGTGGCGTATCTTGTTAAGCGTTTCATGGACAATAAGAAGATCTCCCCAGCCTGGCTATTGGCCTCGTTAGGGTGTGCTGCAGTGGTGATCAGTATTTTTGCCGGAAATGAAGGGCTGATTGGTATTGATCAATCCTGGTTCATGGCTCTGTGGCCAACTGTGGAAGCACTGATGTGGGCGTTTTTGATCGTTGCCTATGCACACGCCAATTTCCATATACCTGTGTCATTGGATCTTAGCTTAGCGCGGCTGGGACAATTGAGCTTTTCCATGTATTGCATGCATTACGTTATCATTCCCTTCACACGCGATCATTGGGCTACAGTTGGCTTAGCGTCAAACGATATGTTGGATGTGATTGTCCAGTCGGCTTTTTTGACTATCCCCTGTATTGTTTTATTTTCTATGCTTACATTTGGTGTGATTGAGAAGCCATTTCTGTCATTGAAATCCCGGTATGCAGGCGGTCAGCATACCCACAAGAAGCTCTTCCCCGCATGATACCGTTGATGCTTCTATCTGGTGTTATTTCCACCACTTAATCGTAGTAGTGAGTGCGCCAGGACCACACCGCCGACGCAACCAACCAGAACTGATTAATAGAAATTGCGGAAGGAAGGAGCGTTGGCTACTAGCAGGTAGGACAGCTGGTTGATAATGGCCGACAGGCTCAATGTTTTGTCGTGCAGGCGGAAGTAATTGTCATTGATGGACGTGCTGTAACTGGCCTGCAGTCGGTTCAGGCTTAGGCCAAGGATCAGAGGCTCTTGTTGTGTGATGGAAAGATGGGGCATGTCGTCCGCCAGGATGATAATGGAAGGATTGTCCTTGTGTGTTTGGAGCATGCTCGAATTGAACACTTGGACAGCGGCTTAGACGGCCACCATGACGATGGCGGAAATGACCAGCAGCGGCCAGGCCAGACGCCGAAAGCGTATATGGAAGAATAGGTAGAGCAGGGGAAAGATGGACAGGGCCGTATTGTAGCGATAGCGCACTGCAATAAGCGCGCAGATCCAGAAGATGCCCGCAGCGGCGTAATCTCGCTTCTGCAGCAGTGTCGCCGTCAGTCTCAGAAAATAGGTGGTGTCCATGTCCTTCCATATGAGGCTGCTGATGCCCAAGATGAAGGGCAGCCGCCCCAGCAAGCTGGCATGGTCGGGACCAATGAAATTGGTAAGCCGCTACAACCAGGCCATGAGTGCAGGATGCCAGTCGCTGTAGTTGTTGGCCTGCGCCAGTTGCGATAGCGAATCCGGCGTGCCAATGCCTGGATAGAAAACGGCTAGGTTCAGCACGGTGCTGCCCAACAGCATCATCGTCAAGTAACGGATGAGTTTTTGACTTAAAGACAACTGGGATTAGCGGTGCTGGAAGGTCAGGTTTCGATTTATGAGCTATGTTCCCAGCCCTGCGCTCAGAAACGAGACTGCGCGTCTCAGGTAACGACTCATGGCGTTTTTTAGCTCATACAGCACTGCATTGTCGATCAGAAAGCCTGCTGCGTCGGCGAATCTGGAAAAAACAGTTCCTTAAGCCTTGGCATCGCGCTTGGGTGTCCTGTGCAATGGAACGGCGAGAGAAGAGAAGCGTCGCTTTTACCGGCGCGCACGAGTCGGTGAGTCCAGCATTATCCCGGCCACGAACATCAACAGGCTAACAATGGCTGGGTCCGTGGCCAATATGGCCGTCGGGAGCCGGCGCACGACAGTGCTTTTACCCTTATTCTGTACTTGAAATACCGTAGCGCCGGCTAAGCGGGCTGCTTCCTGAGTCCTCCGATACGTGAGTTGTTGTCAAAAACATAAATGGAGATAGCCGGGAGGGCTCTCTGGAAGTCTTGTATGACAGTGGCGATTGCCGCCTCTTCGTTGTAGTAAGGGACAATCAGGGCGATGTGATGTTCGGAGCGCGGGGGCATGGCGACATGAGCAAGTGATTAAAAACACTGCATGGGATGACCTTTGGCACGCCTTGAATATTATTTCTATATGTAGGCGATCAATAAATATAGCGAGTGTTCCCTGCGACTAGCAAGGTTTGTTATTTCTTGAAGCTATAAACAAATAAAGATGCGTCTCCCCAACAGGTTTAAGCTTCAGTTTTCGCCTGTTTCACGAGATCTTTATGTTTTTCCGTTATTTAGCCCCCAGCCTTCTTGCTCTTTCCGTCTCCTTCTCCGCACAGGCTGCCGAGCAAGCGCTGGAGATTGGCTATTTGCCTATCATGCCTGCGGCTCAACTGTTCGTGGGCTTAGGGTCTGGCGACTTATTGCCGCAGGGACAACCGGAGCCCAAGCTGGTCCAGTTTCAAAGCGGTCCTGCGCTGACTCAAGCTCTGATCGCTGGTCAGTTGGACGTAGCCTATGTGGGGATTGGCCCCGCTTTGGTGGCCAGGGCTAAAGAGGCCGACGTCAAAGTGGTCGCCTCCAATATCGTGGAGCAGGTCAGTGTGGTGGCTATTGGCGATTTGGCTGCTTACCTGGATGCCGACAAGCCGGATTTTGCAGCGGCGGTAGCCAAGTTCACTCAGGAGAAGGGACACAAGCCCAAGGTTGCCAGTTACCCCAAAGGAGCGGTGCCAGAGGCTGCGTTGCAATATTGGCTGCGCAATATGCTGAAAGTCGACCCGGATGTGGTCGAGGTTATTTACCAAGGTGAGGCCCAGATTCAGCAGGCGCTCAGCAATCATGCTGTTGATGCCGCAGCCATCCTGGAGCCTACGGTCAGCCAGATTCTACAGCGTCAGCCTGATGCCAAAATCGTGGCCCACGGCAGTCAGTTGTTTCCCAATGAGCCTGGCTCGGTGCTGTTGGTGCGTGAGGGTTTGATCAAGTCCCATCCTGATCTGGTTCAGCACTTGGTAAATGCTCACCTGCGTGCCACGGCCATGCTGCGCGACGAACCTGCCAAGGCAACGCCTTATGTTCAGAAGTATGTAGGCGGTGGCCGCTTGCCTAAAGACATTGTGCAGGCCGCTATCGAGCGTTCGCGCGATCAATTCCAGCCAGACCCTCACAAGATTATTGACGGCACAGTTCAGCTGCAGGATTTCCAGGTTTCTTTAGGCACACTGGCGACCAAGCTGGATGATGTTCAAAGCCTGTTTGACGTTCGCTTTTATGAGAAGGCAGCACCGTAATGAGCGTTGCAAAACAAGCCAGTTTGCCCGCCGCGACACCAGCACCTGCGCTTGCCTGGGGTGATGCTTTGTGGCGTCGTGGTCTGGAGCGGGTTGTCTACGGGGTCGCCGGTTTGGCCTTGTTCATCGTGGTGTGGCGCCTGGCTTATGTCTATGGCTGGGCTCCGCGCGGCACCTTACCTGATCCCTTGAGTCTGCCCTCGGCCTTGTTCCAGGAGATTGAATCCGGTCGTCTCTGGCCTGCTGCTCAGTCCAGTCTGGTGCACTATTTCTGGGGCTTGGGCGTAGGCACTTTCTTGGGCATTGCGTTCGGGCTGGCGGCGGCAACTATTCATCGCTTTGATTTGCTGCAAGCTTATTTGGTTCGTTTGCTGCGTCCTATTCCGCCCTTGGCGTGGGTGGTGTTTGCCATTGCCTGGTTCAAGGTCAGCCATACTGGCGCAGCCTTTGTGATTGCAATCGGTGTGTTCTGGCTGAATTACTTTGCCACTTACAGTGCGGTGCGCTCGGTCGATCCTCGCTATTACGAGCTGGCTGCAGCTTTTGGGCATAACTCCTATTTTGCTCGTGCCTGGACGGTGGTTTTGCCAGCGATCAGCCCCGGCTTGTTAAGCGGTGTGCGTGCCGGTATTGGCCAGGCATGGATGACGCTGATTGCGGCTGAATTGCTGGGTGTGCCTGGCATGGGTCAGGAAATGAATGCCGCTGCAGGGGTGGGGGCTTACGATGCGGTTGTGGTCTACATGCTGATTATCTCGGTGGTCTACACCGTGTGCGACATGCTTTTTCTGGCTTTCAACAAATGGGTACTTCAGTGGCAGCCTTGATTCAGTTCCAGGGGTTTGGTTTTCAGTATCCCGGTGCGTCTGCTCCTGTAATCCGCGATGTGAATCTGGACGTTCAGGCAGGACACTTTGTGGCGATTGTGGGTGGCTCCGGTGTCGGCAAAAGCACTTTGTTACGCGCGGCTGCTGGTTTGAGTCGGCCCAGCTTTGGGCATTTGCGCTCCAATCTGCACGATAGCCCCGGTCGCCGAGCCAATGCTTTTGTCTTTCAGGACAGCCGTCTCTTGCCTTGGCGGCGTATTGCCTCGAATGTGGCGTATGGTCTGGAAGGTTTGGGCCTGTCGCGTGAAGAGCGCGATCAGCGCGTTGACGCAGCTTTGAATCAGGTAGGTTTGGTGCATTTGAAAGACCGTTGGCCGCATCAGCTCTCGGGTGGTCAGGTGCAGCGAGTCGGTATCGCCCGTGCCTTGGCGGTGCAGCCGGATTTGCTCTTGATGGACGAGCCTTTTTCTGCGGTCGATGCCCTGACCCGTCAAGCCTTGCAGGACGAACTGGTTCAGGTGTGGCAGCGCAGTTCGGCAGCGGTTCTGTTCGTGACGCACGATATTGATGAGGCTGTCTTTTTGGCCGATACTATTATCGTTCTGGGTGGCAGCCCGGCCGGTGTCAGCGCCCGGATAGAGGTAGACCTGCCGCGTCCGCGAGATCGGACGACTCCTCGATTTGGGGAATTGGTGAAAGAGGTCGGTCAGGCCTTGTAATCTCGTTAGCCAATGCAATAAGACATACGGCCCATGCAGTGGGCCGTTTCTTTTGCCTGTTCGTGTCTGAGGGCGATGCATGATGATGCCCTTGCTCAAAATAGTCAGCACTCATGTTCACTTCTGCTTTGTGCGCTTTACACTGCTTGTTTGACGCCTAAGCACATGACAAGGAGAGGACATGAAGCACCCGGTAAACGCATTCAAGCAGGCTTTGCGACAGGGCAGGTCCCAGATCGGTTTGTGGCATGGTTTGGCCAGCCCTTATGTGGCGGACCTCTGTGCTGGCCTGGGCTACGACTGGATTTTGCTGGATGGCGAGCATGTCCCCAATACGGTACAGACCTTGCTGGCGCAGTTGCAGGCGGTCTCGGCTCATCCCATCGCGCCGATTGTTCGCCCTAGTTGGAATGACCCCGTGCAGATCAAGCTGCTGCTGGATATGGGGGCTCAGAATCTGTTGATTCCCATGGTGCAAAACGCTGAACAGGCCAAAGCAGCTGTTGCTGCGACACGTTATCCTCCGCATGGTATTCGAGGAGTGGGGGCGGCCTTGGCGCGAGCTGCTCGCTGGGGGGCGACCACGGACTATGTAGCGCGAGCTAACCAGGAAATGTGCGTGATTTGCCAGGTGGAAACGCGTGAGGCGCTGGATAACCTGGACGACATCCTGGCGGTGGAGGGCGTGGACGGTGTGTTTATTGGCCCGGCAGATTTGGCAGCCAGCATGGGGTATTTGACTGAACCAGGACATCCAGAAGTCTTGTCAGCGATCGAGGATGCGATTGTGCGTATCAGCAAGGCGGGTAAGGCCCCCGGAATCTTGCAGGCGAATGTCGAGGCAGCGCATCACTATCTGTCCTTGGGGGCCTTGTTTGTGGCCGTAGGCGTGGATGCGGTGTTGTTGCGACAGGCGGCAACGGCTTTGCTGGCTCAGTTCAAGGATGAGGTAGCGGTGCCTGTGGCCCAGCCGGGTGCGGCGTATTGAGTAGCAACTGGCATGCCAAGAACCAAATGCCAAACGTCTTTGGCTTGGGAACCGCTTGGCATGCCTGCCTTGTAGTTGATTGTGGCTGTCGCAGCGAGGTTTGTCGTTAAGCAGCGCTTTCCAGTAGAAAACTCAGTAAGGTTTCGGCGCTGGGTTGCAGGTCACTGCGGCGGCGCACACCGATCAGAATTTCTCGCTGGCTCCATGCTTCGTCCAGTTCAATCACGCGCGTATTAGGGATCTGATAAATGCTGGCGCTCTTGCGCGGCAAGATGCCGATACCCATGCCTGCATTAATCAACAGACACATGGCGTCGTAGCCCGACACTTCGGTGCGAATGCGTACGGAGCGGTTGGCCTCCATGGCGATTTTGGTGATCTGGTAATGCAACTGCGTGCCGGTCAGCAGCGTGATTTGCTCATGCTCCAGCGTTTGCTCGAAGCGGATTTTCTCATGCTGAGCCAAGGGGTGTTGGATAGGCACCAGCACCACCAGTTTGTCACTGCGAAACGGGTAGGCTTCTATGTCGGCTGCGTAGGGCAGACGGGTAAACACGCCCAGGTCGGCTTTGCCTTCAGCAAGGGCCCGGATAATGTCCAGGCTGGTTTGTTCTTCCAGTTGCAGGGGGATAGCAGGGTGCAGGCGGCCAAACGCACCTAGCGGCTCGGCCAGAAACTGAGAGATAGCCGATGTGTTGGCCAGGATATGCACCAGGCCTTGTTGACCCTGTGAATAGGCTTGCAGACGTGTTTCGATCTCTTGCGCGCTATTGAGCAAGGCACGTGAACGGTACAGCAGTTCCAGGCCTGCTGCGGTCGGGCTGACGCCTTTGTTGGTGCGTAGCAGCAGTGTTGTATTCAGAGATTGTTCCAGATCCGCAATCCGGCGGCTGACTGCGGCAGCAGCAATATGCTCACGCTCTGCCGCTTGGCTGATCGTGCCTTCTTCCAGTATTCGGACAAACAGTTTGAGGGTCAGCAGGTCCAGTTTCATGCAGGCATCATATCGTTTTTTTTTGCTTGTCTGCACATGAGGTCACTGTGACAGCGTAGAGAATCATCGCCCTAGGCTATATCTATATGGCTACTTCGCGTCTACATCTATGCCCATATGGATGTCGTGGCAAAGGGTGTTATCAGCCTGTATCGATAACGAACAGCCATTTGTGGTTTGGCATTTGTTTATGATTCGACATAACTGCATTTTTTACCGCACGCTTTGATGACGTCTAAGCATAAAAAAGCCCTGCCAACGCAAGGTTGGCAGGGCTGTGTACTGCTAAGCCGGTTTGATTAGGCTTGTGGCTTGGCACCCGACAGGATGTGGCCAGCGTTAGGAACGCGGGTTTCCAGACCCAGGGTCTTGAGCATTTGGTACACGGTGCAAACAGCAGCAGACAGAACGGGTTTGCCGATCTGGTCTTGAGCGCGCTGGATAGCAGGCAGGGAAGGCATCTGTACGCAAGCGGACAGAATGACTGCGTCCACGCCGTCGTGGTTCAGGCGCTTGACGTGCTCCAGCAGGTTTTCCGGGTTCAACAGACCCACTTCCAGGTTGTCCGACACTTCCAGGCTAATGGAGTCCTGAACTTCGATGCCTTCAGCTTCGATGTAGTCGGCCACGCGCTTGGTCAGCGGTTTCATGTAAGGGGTGATGATGGAGACTTTCTTGTAGCCGAATTCTTTCAGCGTATCGACCAGGGCACCGGCCGAGCTCAGCACAGGAATTTCCACGCCGTTTTCTTTAACGGTGTTTTGCAGACGGGCTTGCGAGACGCGGTGGTAGCCGTCGCCTTGGGCCATGATGGCAACCAGGCAAGCGTAGGCCATCACGCTCATGCGGGCGTCGCTCAGTTCAACGGCGCAGCGGTCGCTGGCGATATCCATGGCTTTCAGCTCTTCGGGGTTCACGTGCATCATGCGCATGCGCGAGGAGTGGAAGGTGAAACGCTCTTCAGGAAACTCAGCGTAACGAGCCTGCAACATGGCAGGAATCTCGGTTTCCATGGTGGTGTTGGAGCTGGGAACGATCTGGCCGATGCGGTAGGTTTTCATAAGAATCTGTCTCTGAAGGTGGTTTTTAGATTGACGCCTTCATTCTAGGACCCGTTTTCTTCCTTGCAAATCAATCATCTGTCAACGTGCCATCGCCAACGGCGATGGCAGGAGTGGCAGAGATCAGGACTGGCCGGATTGCCAGCGCCAAGCATCGTCGCACATTTCCTGGATTCCTTTTTTTGCTTCCCAACCCAGGGTTTCGCGGGCTTTTTGGGTATCGGCCCAGCATGCAGCAATGTCGCCAGGACGTCGGGGGACGAGCGAATAGGGGATAGAGCGTCCACAGCTGCGGGCGAAGGCGGCGATCATCTCAAGTACTGAATAGCCTTGGCCTGTACCCAAGTTGACAGTCAGCAGTTCGCTGTCCTTGGCTTCTAGGTATTCCAGGGCGGCAACATGGCCTTTGGCCAGGTCAGTGACATGGATGTAGTCCCGTACACCCGTGCCGTCAGCTGTGTCGTAGTCGTGGCCGAACACTTGTACTTGTTCACGTTGCCCAGTCGCAACCTGAGCGATGTAGGGCATCAGATTATTGGGAATGCCTTGGGGGGCTTCACCAATCAGTCCGGACTCGTGGGCACCTACCGGATTGAAGTAACGTAGCAAGCCAATCCGCCAGCCCGCTTCGCTTTGATAGAGATTACCCATTGCTTGTTCCAGTACTAGCTTGGTGTGGCCATACGTATTGGTGGCAGATAGCGGATGTGTTTCTGGAATAGGCAACTGCTGAGGGTCACCGTAGACCGTGGCAGAGGACGAAAACACGAGGTTGCGCACATGGGCTTGCTGCATGGCTTGCAATAGAGTCAGCGTGCCGGTGATGTTGTTATCGTAGTACTTGAGCGGTTGGGCGACTGACTCGCCCACTGCTTTCAAACCTGCAAAATGGATAACTGCTGCAATCTTGTGTTGCTGAAAAATCGTGTCCAGCAAGGTTCGATCCCGAATATCGCCTTCGATGAAACCGGCTTGAGTACCCGTGATTTTCTCGATGGCATCCAAGACACTTTTTTGGCTATTGCTCAAGTTGTCTAAGATCAGAACCTGATAACCGTGTGCAATCAACTCCACACAGGTGTGAGAGCCGATAAAGCCGGTACCGCCAGTGACAAGAATGGTTTTGACCATTGGTCTTTCCAGTTAAAAGCAAGTTGAAAAGAAGGAGTTAATCAATGCGTTTCAAGGCCGTTTTGTAGTGGCCACCGCGTTTGGCGTAGATACTGGCGTTTTGGCGCAGCTTGGCAATGTCTTCGTCGCTCAGGGTACGCACGGCTTTGGCGGGTGATCCGATGATCAGGCTGCGCTCGGGGAAGACTTTGCCTTCAGTGACCAGTGCCCCAGCACCGACCAGGCTATCACGACCGATGACGGCGCCGTTCAACACCACGGCCTGAATGCCGATCAACGAGCCTTCACCGATGGTACAGCCGTGCAGCATGGCCTGGTGGCCGATGGTAACGTGCTCGCCAATATCCAGAGGGTAGCCCGGGTCGGTGTGCAGTACGGCACCTTCTTGCACGTTCGAACCTACACCTACGGTAATGGTTTCGTTATCGCCACGGATAACGGCGCCGGGCCAGACGCTAGTGTTTTCTTTCAATACAACCTTGCCAATCAGGGTGGCCTCTGCGGCAACAAAGCTGCTGTTGTCGATTTGTGGGGCGTGTTGATCTAATTGGTAGATAGGCATGAAAGATCCTTGGGTAATGTGCTGGGCTGCCTATGCCTGGATGAGGCGGATGGGCAGAAAGCAAGTGGGCAGGGAAGTTAATGAGGGGCTTGCGTATAAAAGCCAGTGTGGTCATTGTGACCTCACTGGCTTGATCAGGCCATCCGGACTAGCCAGTGCTTAGATCTGTTCACCAAACAAGTCATATTCACTGGAATCCGTAATGCGCACGCGCACCATTTGGCCGGGTTCCAGTTTTTGTTCGCTGGTGATGAAGACGTTGCCGTCAATTTCGGGGGCGTCGGCGCTGGAGCGGCCAACGGCATCGCCGTCTTCGTCGATCTCATCAATCAGCACGTCCATTTCGCGTCCCACTTTGGCGGCCAGACGAGCGGTGGAGATGGCTTGTTGATGCTCCATGAAACGCTCCCAACGCTCTTGTTTGACTTCATCAGGGACGATGCCATCGAGCTTGTTGGCGGAAGCGCCTTCCACGGGGGAGTACTGGAAACAGCCGACGCGATCCAGTTGGGCTTCGGTCATCCAGTCCAGCAGGTATTGGAAGTCTTCCTCGGTCTCGCCGGGGAAACCCACGATGAAGGTGGAGCGGATGGTCAGATCCGGGCAGTCTTGACGCCATTGCTTGATGCGCGACAGGGTGCGGTCTTCAAAAGCAGGGCGCTTCATGGCGCGCAACACGGAAGGGCTGGCGTGCTGGAACGGAATATCCAGGTAAGGCAGCACTTTGCCTTCGGCCATCAGCGGAATGATATTGTCCACATGAGGGTACGGGTAGACGTAATGCAGGCGTACCCAGGCACCTAGTTCGGACAGGGCCGCGCTCAAGTCCAGCATGCTGCTCTTGACGGGGCGGCCATTCCAGAAGCCGGTACGCTGGCGGATGTCCACGCCGTAGGCGCTGGTGTCCTGCGAGATCACCAACAGTTCTTTGACGCCGGCCTTGACCAGGCGCTCGGCCTCGCCCAGGACATCACCGACAGGACGGCTGACGAGCTTGCCGCGCATGGACGGAATAATACAGAAGCTGCAGCTGTGGTTACAGCCTTCGGAAATCTTCAAGTAAGCGTAGTGACGCGGGGTCAGCTTAATGCCTTGCGGGGGCACCAGATCAATATAGGGATTGTGATCCAGCGAGGGCGGCGCGGCTTCACGCACGGCGCGTAGTACCTGCTCGTATTGCTGGGGGCCGCTGACGGACAGCACGGAAGGGTGCACATCACGAATCAGGCCTTCGTCCACACCCATGCAGCCGGTGACAATGACGCGGCCATTCTCAGCCAGTGCCTCGCCGATCGCTTCCAGCGATTCGGCCTTGGCGCTGTCGATAAAGCCACAGGTATTGACCACCACCACATCCGCATTGTCGTAGCTGGGGGTGATCTGATAGCCGTCGGTACGCAGCTGGGTAAGAATTCGTTCGGAATCGACCAGGGCCTTGGGACAACCCAGGCTCACGAATCCGACTTTGGGGGCGCTCATAGAGGGTCCTTCTGGAGCTTGAGGGCTCGAAATTGGGAAATAGGCTTGATTTTACCGTCCCATGCCCGGATGCGTGCGGATCTTGTGCGTTTGAGCCCGGTTTATGCGGTAAATAGTGCTACAGTCGCAGTCATATTTTTCTTTTCTAGCGGTTGTTCTGTGTCCGACACCCCTCTTTCCCCCTCTTTGCCCCTGTCCGAAGTCATGCTGCTGAGCGCGCGCAATATTGAAGGCGTGCTGGCAGGTAAGTCCCTGACTGAAAGTCTGGCGGCCACGCCAGCTTCTGCCCGTGGAGCCGTGCAATCGATCAGCTTTCATGTTTTGCGCCGTCTGGGTCATGCCCGTCAGATTCGTATCACGCTGGTGCCTCGGCAACCCAGCAATACCTGGCTGGACGCCTTGTTAATGGTGTCGCTGGCCTTGCTGGATACGGCCATGCGTGTTCAAGAGGATGCCACGGCCTTTGAAGAGCGCCCGGATGTGCCGGTCTATGCCGTGCATACGGTGGTGGATCAGGCCGTGCGGGCGGCGGACAGTCAGGCCGCACTGCGTTTGTCCAAGGGTTTGGTGAACGGGGTGCTGCGTCGCTTTACGCGTGAGCGCAAGATGATCTTGTCTCAGGTAGAGAGCCGACCCGAAGCACGCTGGAATCATCCTGGCTGGTGGGTCAAGGAATTGCGTCGCGCTTACCCGCGTGACTGGGAAGCGTTGCTACAAGCTGCGAATCGCCCTGGTCCTTTGACCTTACGCGTGAATCAGCGTCGTTGCTCGGTGGAGCGTTTGCAGGCGGTGCTGACCGAAGCAGGTATTGCGTCCAGCAGCCCAGGTGCGGGAGCCGTTACCTTGGACAAGGCCATGCCGGTTCAAGCGATTCCTGGTTTTGATCTGGGCTGGTGGTCGGTGCAGGATTGGTCGGCTCAGCAAGCGGGTTTGCTCTTGCCGGTTCAGGATGGCATGCGCGTGCTGGATGCGTGCGCGGCCCCAGGTGGCAAGACCGCTCATTTGCTGGAACAGGCGGACGTGTCCTTGCTGGCTCTGGACTCCGATGGCGAGCGTCTGGAGCGTGTCGGCCACAACCTGCGTCGTCTAGACCTGGAAAGCGATAAGGTTCAGCTCAAACGGGGTGATGCTGCCCGTCCTGCGCAGTGGTGGGATGGTCAGCCCTTTGATGCCATTTTGGCGGATGTGCCTTGTACCGCTTCAGGTATTGTGCGTCGTCACCCCGATATTCGCTGGTTGCGCCGCGAGTCGGATATTGCCGATACCGCGCGTTTGCAAAGCTCTATACTGGATGCCTTGTGGTCCACATTGCGGCCCGGCGGGCATTTCCTGTATTCGACCTGCTCGATTTTCCCGGCAGAAGGGGAGCAGCAGGTGGAGGCGTTTTTGGCCCGTCACCCTGAGGCGCAGCTTTTGGATTCTCCCGGCCAGATTTTGCCCGGTGTTGCGGGACGATCGCTGGCAGATGGCGACGGTTTTTTCTACGCCTTGTTTACGCGCCCGGTTTGACTTGTCACAATTAGGGCTCTGACTTTGTCCTTTTTGCGGTTAATCACGATGTGGCGCGTTTTTCTGTCTTTTCTGCTGATTTTCAACTGCGCACTAAGCTCGGCCAATACCATGGTGCCGGTCGCTACGTCGGGAGAGCGGGTCGTCAAGGTCGAGCCTCATATCCGGGACGAAAAACTGTATATCGATGCTGATATCGAGTTTGAGCTAAGCCAGGAATTGCGCACTGCTGCCGAGAAAGGGGTGCCGCTGTATTTCACGGCTGAAGTGGAGCTGGCCCAACCCCGCTGGTATTGGTTTGATAAAAACGTTGTTAAAGAACAACAGACTTGGCGGGTTGTGTACAACGCCCTGACCCGTCAGTGGCGCGTGGGCACTGGTGACCTGTCTTTACCCGAATCCTCCATGAATGACGCATTGGCCATGCTGCGGCATATCCGCGGCTGGGCCGTGGCGTATGTGGCGGATCTGGACCGCGACCAGGAATACCAAGGTCGTGTGCGTCTGCGCCTGGATACCTCTTTGCTGGCTCGTCCGTTTCAAGTGGATGCCATCAATAGTTCTGCCTGGACACTGGCTACCCCATGGAAAACCTTTTCCTTTTCCGTCTCCGTCGACGAGCCCCAACCTTGATCCGCTGGATCTTGCGCACCGCTCTGTTTGGAGCGGGTGTCAGTGCGTTGGCGCTGTTTTCACTTCTTGTCTGGTCTACCGGCAATGCTTCGCGCTACGCGCAGCAGTATGACTTGCTGCTGGTGCTCAATGGCGTATTGGCCGCCACCCTGATTTCCTGGGTGCTGTTACTGACGATTCGTCTGTTCAGGCAAATACGTCGACGTCAGTTTGGTGCCCGCATGACGGCGCGTTTTGCCTTTTACTTCACCTTGATCGGCATTATTCCGGGTGCCTTGATTTATCTGCTCTCGGTGCAGTTCATGTCGCGCTCGATCGAGTCCTGGTTCAACGTGCGGGTGGATACGGCGCTGGAGTCGGGTTTGAGCCTGGGCCGTGCCGCCTTGGATTCACAGCTCAATGAGCTGGAAGGCCGTGCCAATGAAATGGTGTCGGCGCTGAACAAGGCAGATAGCGCGCAGTACAGCAGCCTGCTGATTTCCTTGCGCGAGAACAGTGGTGTCACTGAGGCGATGGTGTTCTCCGGCAATGGCCGTTTGATCGCCTTTTCGTCAGCTCGTTATGACACCTTGCTGCCGGACATGCCGCCGTCCAGCGTAATGAATCAGTTGCGTATTTCGGGTCGTTACTCTGCAGCCGAGGTGGATGATGATGCTCCAGTGCGTGACAATGGTCTGGATGAGGGCGGAGTGCCGGCAGAATCGACCGGTTTGCGTTTGCGTACGGTTTTGCCGCTAGCCGATCCCAACCGTTTTGCAGCAACCTTGAGCGGTACGGCTGACTCGCGCTGGCTGCAGGTGATTCAGCCTGTGCCGGACAAGATTGCACGTAATGCCAATCAGGTACAGCAAGGGTTTCGGGACTATCAGGAGCTGGCCTTGTCTCGTCAGGGCTTGCGCAAGCTCTACGGTATTACGCTGACGCTGGCCTTGATTCTGGCGGTGTTTACGGCTGTGGCAGCGGCCTTGGCTTTGTCGCGTCGCCTTACCCGTCCATTGTTGACGTTGGCCGCCGGGACGCAAGCGGTAGGGGTAGGGGATTACCGGGCTTTGCCTGAGCCGCCCGCCAAGGATGAAGTTGGCCAGTTGACGCGCTCTTTCAATGCCATGACCCGACAGCTGGATGAAGCGCGCCGCATGGTCGAGAAAAATCGTCTGCAGCTGGAGCGCTCCAATATGTACCTGGAGTCGGTGCTCAGCAACCTGTCCAGTGGTGTGCTGGCTTTTGATGAGATGTTCCGCGTCACCATGTTCAACCAGGGGGCGCAGCGCATTTTGCAGGTGGACTTGCGCTCTATTAAAGGTCGTCCGCTGGAAACGCTGGAAGGGGCGCTGACTTTTGCTTCCGTGATTCGTGAGGCTTTTTCCACGCATCAGGCGATGGGTTCAGACCATCCTTACTGGCAGCAGCAGTTTGAATTGGAAATGAAAGAAGGTAATGAAGCGCGTGATACTATCGTCACCGTTTTGGCTCGTGGTACTTTGTTGCGTGTAGATGGTCAGCCAACCGGATATCTGGTGGTGTTTGACGATATTACCGACGTGATTTCCGCCAGCCGTCTGGTGGCCTGGAGCGAGGTGGCTCGACGTCTGGCACACGAGATCAAGAACCCCTTAACACCGATTCAGTTGTCTGCCGAACGTCTGGCCATGAAACTGGAGTCGCAGTTGGACGAAGTCCATGCTGCCATGTTGCTGCGCTATACCAATACCATCGTCAACCAGGTCAGTTCGCTGAAAAAGATGGTGGAAGATTTCCGTGAGTATGCCCGTAAACCCGCTACCCAGATGCAAGCGCTGAATCTGAACGAGCTGATTACCGAAGTGCTGACCTTATATGGTTGGGACCCGGAGGAAGGCATGGTCCGGGACGATGGTTATAGTGTGGCGATTGATGTGGAGCTGGATCCTGATTTGCCGATGGTGCAAGGAGATCCCACGCAGCTGCGTCAGGTTATTCATAATCTGCTGGCCAATGCGCGTGAAGCGGCAGCCCAGGATCAATCACTTGACCAGGCGCATGTATTTGTTAAAACCATGATTGCGGGCGTAGAAGGTTCCGATTCTTCTGGTGCGGTCAGTTTTGTGGTGTCAGATAACGGGCCTGGTTTTGATCCTCAGATGCTGGTGCGCGTTTTTGAGCCATACGTAACCACCAAGCCCACCGGCACGGGTCTGGGACTTGCTATAGTTAAGAAAATCATCGAGGAGCACGGCGGCAGAATCGATGTTTCCAATCGTCGTGAGGGGGGGGCTCGCATTTCCATCCTCTTTACCCGGCTTGCTGGCCAGCATATTCGTCTGGACTCTGGGCGGCGAGCAAACGATAATGCGTAAAAATCACGTAGGTGACGTTTTATGGCCAGAATTCTGGTAGTTGATGACGAAATCGGCATTCGGGAACTTTTGTCGGAAATTCTTTACGACGAAGGGCACACCGTGCAATTGGCAGAAAATGCCGCCCAGGCTCGCGAGGCACGCTTGCGGGGCCGTCCCGATCTGGTCTTGCTGGATATCTGGATGCCAGACACTGACGGTGTCAGCCTGCTCAAGGAGTGGGCATCTCAAGGCTTGCTGGATATGCCTGTGGTCATGATGAGCGGCCACGCCACGGTGGATACCGCAGTGGAAGCAACCCGCATTGGTGCAGTGGACTTCCTGGAAAAACCCATCACCATGCAGCGCTTGCTCAAGACCGTAGCTTCGGGTCTGGAGCGTACTGTGGCTCCCAAAGCGCTGGCTGCCGCGGCCCGCCCGGTGGTTCAAGGTGGTGATCGTCGCCCAGAGGCCACGACAATGGTTCCTGGCATGGCGCCTGCCATGGCCGTGCCTGAAGTAGAACAGGACGAGTCCCAGCTAGGCAGCATCTCCTTGGATTTGCCATTGCGCGAAGCGCGTGACGAATTCGAGCGCATTTATTTTGAATATCATCTGCGCCGCGAGAATCACAGCATGACGCGGGTATCGGAGCGTACCGGGCTGGAGCGTACCCACTTATACCGCAAGCTTAAACAGTTGGGGATAGACTCGTCGCGCAAGCGTAACCAGTCTTGATACAGTAGTTACCAAATGCATGGCCAGCAAGCTTCTGGCCAGCCTTGGCGCTGCGGGTAAAGCAGCCCAAGGGGTTAGGGATTGAGGCGGCCTCTTCAGGCCGCCTTGCCGTTTAGACAGCGGCGACGGATGCCGCAGGCAGCACCTGCAACTTGCTCACGGTATCCAGGCACGTACGGGCTGCTTCCTGGCCCTTGATCACAAAGTGACGATGGAAGTAATCGTGGTGCTCTTTGCCATCATGGAAATGGTGCGGAGTCAGCACGACTGAAAACACAGGCACGTTGGTGCTGAGCTGGACTTGCATCAAGCCTTGGATCACAGCGGTAGCCACAAAGTCGTGGCGATAGATACCGCCATCCACGACCAGACCCGCTGCCACAACAGCAGCATACTGACCTGATTGGGCCAGACGTTGTGCATGCAGCGGGATTTCAAAGGCGCCGCCCACTTCAAAGAAGTCGACCAAGCTGCTGTCGTGGCCCATGGCTTTGACTTCGTCGATAAAACCCAGGCGGGCCTGATCCACAATGTCCTTGTGCCAGCAAGCTTGAATAAAGGCGATACGGGGAGCCAGAAGATTGGCTGGGGTAATGCTGTTCATGTTGGTTTCCTGTTTTATGACAACAAAAACAGGGCATGCAGGAAGCAGGATAGCTCAAGCCCATAGCAGGATGAGTCCTGTACAGGTCGTTGAGGATATCCCGTTCTCTCTTTATCCGGACTATACCGTCGGCCCCGGAATCACACCGGGTCTGCTGTCCCTGACCACAGGTCAGGCGCTCGCGGGCTAGGCTAGTGCCATTACCGCCGGTGGGGACTTGCACCCCGCCCTGAGAACATAGTTAGCCAGCTTGGCCAACCGCAAAAGTGTACCCCTAAACCTTTTCTTTGTCAGAGAAGGTCTGAAATAGATGGGGTGCTACTGGAATATGCCTGGTAGCGGAATTTATTCCTGGGGTTTGGGGCGGCGGCTGATTGTGGAGATTGGCACGCTGACCTCGCCCAAGGTGCTGCGACGGCTGCGGGCGCGCCAGGCGTGTCCGTAGGCAATTTCCAGGCTTAGATGCAAAGTGCCATCCATATGGCGCTGTTTTTCCAGCGCATTGAGCAGGCGTTGACGCCAGGGCAGCGTGCTCAAGCTGGCCTTGCGTTGAGGGTGTGGATTGCCGCCCAACAGACGCAAATCATCCAGCAGTTTTTCAGCGCTGCGATAGGTCAGGGTCACGACTTCTTGATCCATCACAGGGTCAGCAAAGCCGTTTTCCAGAAGCAGGTCGCCAAAGTCGTGCATGTCCACGAATTCCAGCGTTTTGGTGCCTAAATCGGCTTGTTCCATGGCGCTGCGCAGCTCGGAAAAAGAGCCGGGGCCCAGGCAGGAGAACATGACCAGCGTTTCGGGTTTTAGCAGACGGTTCCATTCGGCCAGAACCCGATGCGGTTCCGGATGCCAGTGCAACGCCATATTTGACCAGACCAGCTCCTGGCTTTCTGCGGGCAGGCCACTATGGGCCATATCGGCCTGAACCCAGTTAGCTGCCGGTGTGGGCTGATTACGCAGTTTTTGCCACAGGCTGGGTTTGGATTGGTAACGCTCTCGGGCGACCTCTAGTAGCTTGGCGCTGCGATCCAGACCGGTATAGCTCATGTCCGGGTAGCGAGAGCGCAGGGGCTCCAGTGCGTGGCTGGCGCCACAGCCAGCATCCAGAATATGAGTGGGTTGCAAACGTACCAGGGCCAGCCGTGACAACATCCGTTGCGCGACTTCACCATAAAGAAACTGAGCGTGATCCAGAGGAGCGCGGCGATTGAATTGCTGCTCTACGTGGGCGGAGTTGATTGGTAAAGATGGTAACTGGGACATAGTTGCGCGGACGTTGCTGGCCTGGCTCAGCGGGATGTGCTGTGATCGGATCAGCCTGACTCTCAAAGGTAATGATCTATTATGGCGCATCCCCTGTTTCGGCGCGAGTCGCCCCATCGCCTTGTAGGGATTCCATTGCTGGCACGACCGTGTGTGTTGTGTGGATTACGTTCACAAAGCGGCGCACTGTGCCGTTTTTGCCGACATGCGCTGGCAACACCTGCCCAGGATTTACGCTGTCCGCGTTGCGCCTTGGCGTTGCCACCCTTGGCCTTGTTGGCCTGTCCGGATTGCGGAGCAGGGCAATTGTCCCTGCAAGCGACGGTTGCCGGATTTGACTATGAACATCCTGGCGATATGTTGATACATGCGTTTAAAATTTCCCGTCGGCTGGAAATGGCGGCGGTACTGGCTGAGCTGATGGTGCAGCAATGGCACCGTTACGGTCCTGGGCTGGGGCCGGATTGTCGGGTAATTCCAGTGCCCTCGCAACGTCGTGCTTTGCGCCGTCGTGGTTTCAATCCTGCCGCTGTGTTGGCCAAGCGTGTGGCGCATGCTTTGGGCTTGTCAGCCCGTTTGCATATTGTCGTGGCGCAGCCACGGCTTGAACAAGCCCAGAAGTTTTTGGGACGACAGGCTCGCAGGCAGGCCATGCGAGGCGCTTTTAGGGTGCTGGAGCCGCTGCAAGGGGGGGACGTGCTGCTGGTGGATGATGTGCTCACCACCGGAGCGACCTTGGATGCGCTGGCGCGAGCTTGCCGGGTGGCTGGTGCACGGTCAGTTTATGCCTTGGTTGCTGCCCGTGCCCCCTGGAAATTGAAGCTCCCCTAGCCCTGTATACTGCGCCGCTGATGCGCGGCTTTTTCGGCATTCTTTTCTGCACTTTTTAGGTTTTTCATGTTTCATATCGTCCTGGTTTCGCCCGAGATCCCCCCCAACACGGGTAACGTCATTCGACTGGCGGCTAATACGGGTTGTGTCCTGCATTTGGTGCGGCCCTTGGGTTTTGAGCTGGAAGACAGCAAACTGCGTCGTGCCGGGCTGGATTATCACGAGTGGGCGCAGGTGAAGGTACATGACAGCCTGGAAGAAGCCTTGCAGGCCACGGGCTCTGCGCCTGATCGTGCGTTTGCCCTGACCACACGCGGCAGCCATTTGCTGGCCGAGCAATGCTTTCAGCCAGGTGATGTGTTTGTGTTTGGCCGTGAAACTGCAGGCTTGTCTGCAGAACAACTAGAGCTGTTTCCCAACGAACAACGAATTCGTCTGCCCATGTTGACGGGGCAACGCAGCTTGAACTTGTCCAATGCCGTGGCGATTTGCGTTTTTGAGGCCTGGCGGCAAGCGGGTTATGAAGGTGGTGTTTAAACAAGCGGATGCTTGTCACGAAAAACGCTGATTTATGCGTATCGGTTTTCCGTTGAAAGTTTCAAAGCAAACGGCCCTGCAAACGATGAGTTCGCAGGGCCGTTTTTTTTTGAATCCCGTTACCAGTGTTATTCCAACGATAGATTCAGACGTTCAATCACTTCATCCCAACGGGCTTTGTCGGCAATGATTTTGTCCGTCAGCGCTTGCGGTGTGGAGGGCTCGGATGAGAAGTAAAAGGCGTTCAATTTGGCCTTGATATCCTCGCGTTGCAAGATCGTTGTAATTTCCTGGTTCAGGCGTTTGACCACATCATCCGAGGTGTTGTGGGGGACGAAGAAAGCATCCCACGAGATAGCCTCGAAGTTTGCCAAACCGGCTTGTGTCATGGTCTTCAGACCGGGTAACAGTTCGCTGGGTTGCAGGGATGTCACGGCCAGGGCTTTCACTTTGCCGGCCTCAACCTGGGGCATGGCAATGCCCGGCACCATGAAGGCAGCGTCAATGTCACCACCAATAATGGCGGTCAGGATTTGTGGGAAGCCCGAGTAGGGGATTTGTTCCAGCTTGATGTCAACAGCATGTTCCAGCATGGCCATAGCCAGGTGGGCTGAGCTCCCGGGGCCCACCGAACCGTAGTTCAATTCGCCGGGCTGAGATTTCGCCAGGGCGATGAATTCTTCTACTGTGTTGGCGGGTGAGTCAGCAGGAACGATCAGTACGTTCGGGCTGGTGCCAATCATGGAGATAGCCTGTAAGTCTTTCAGCGGGTCGTAACCCAGCGAGCTCTTGTACAGGGTGGGGGCCGTCACCATGGGGCCATTGATGGTTAGCAGCAGGGTGTAGCCGTCGGGTTTGGCATGTGCCACAAAGCGTGTGCCGATATTGCCACCTGCGCCAGGACGGTTGTCAACAATCACCGTTTGGCCCAATGCTTGAGACAGGGGCTCGGAAATGGCACGGGCCAGCGCGTCAGGCGAGGAGCCGGCTGGGAAGGGCACTACCATTTGAATGGGACGCTCGGGCCAACTGGATTGGGCCAGAGCCGAGGGTGCCAGCAAACCAGTGCAGGCCAGCCCCAGAACGGAGCGGATTAGAAGATCACGAGAACGAGCAAGCAATGACATTGTTTTGATTTTGAGTAAGAGACGGTTGACCGCAGGTCTGACCGCGTGGGTAGGATGCCAGATCGGCAGGCGGACGGTATCAGTGGCCTTCTGGCTTGGCCTCGCGGGTTAACAAGGCGTGGACCGCTTCGCTTGGAGGCAACTGCTCAAACAGGATTTGACAGACCGCTGAGGTAATCGGCAGTTCAATCTTGTGCGCCCGGCCCATTTCCAGAACCGAACGAGCACAGCGCACTCCTTCAGCGGTGATGCCGGTGGCCAGGATGCTGTCCAGGCTTTGACCGGCACCCAGCGCCAGTCCCACCTGGCGGTTGCGGGACAATTCGCCCGTGGCTGTCAGGACCAGATCTCCCAGACCTGCCAGCCCGGAAAAAGTCTCTGCTTGTCCGCCCAGCGCAACACCCAGGCGCTGCATTTCAGCCAGACCTCGGGTAATCAGGGCAGCACGGGCGTTGTGGCCCAGGCCCAGTGCGTCGGCAATGCCACAGGCAATGGCCATGATGTTTTTGACAGCGCCGCCCACTTCCACGCCGATCATGTCGGTGCTGGTGTAAAGACGCGCTTGTTTGCCATGCAAGGCCTCCAGGGCAATGCCAGCCATATCAGCAGGTTCGCAAGCCAGTGTCAGGGCAACAGGCAGGCCTTTGGCCACTTCCAGGGCGAACGAGGGGCCAGAGAGGACGGCACGGCCTAACCAAGGATGGTCGGGCAGGTTTTCACGCACAATCTGGTGGGGTAACAAGCCGCTTTCCTGATGGAAACCTTTACACGTCCAGACCAGCAAGACGGGGTGGCGGCGTGTGGCAGGCAGGTACTGCGCCAAATCCACACAGGTTTGCGCCAGACCACGTACAGGCACGCCCAGAATCAGCAGGGCAGGGCCGGTGTCATCAGCCAGGGCAAACTCCATGACTTGCTGCAGGCTGTCGCTAGCCTGCAACGAGTCGGGCAGCACGACATCAGGCAGGTAGGCAGGGTTACGATGCTCCTGCCCGATAGCTTGTGCTGTTGCTGCCTTGCGCGCCCACACCATCGTGGGAGCCTGGGTGCTGGCCAGGGCGGCCAGTGCCGTTCCCCAACTGCCGGCGCCCAGGACTGCGACACGAACAGGAGTGTGCGCGCTTGACATCATCAGGCCTGCAAAGGCTGGCCGTCAGCTTGGTCGGCACCTTGTTGCTGCGCCAGGCGCTGCTCGTACAGGGACTGGAAGTTCACTTCAGTCAGGTGCAGGGCAGGCAGGGAAGTGCGGTTGATGGCGTCAGCCATGGCAGCGCGCAAGTAGGGGTACAGCATGGTGGGGCACACAATGCCCAGCAAGGGTTCGAGCTGTTCTTCAGGAATGTTGGCAGCTTCGAAGATACCGGCTTGGGTGGCTTCCACCAGGTACATGACCTTGTCGCCAATGCGAGTGGTCACCGTAGCGGTGACGGTGCTTTCGTAGACTGTGTCAGCCAGACGTTGGCCACCCACATTGATGGACACTTCCACGGAAGGGGCCTCTTGCTCCAGAAAGATCTGGGGCGCATTGGGCATTTCGATGGACAGGTCTTTGATGTAGGTGCGCTGCAGGCTGAAGCTGGGTTGTTGAGCTTCTTGTTCAGCGGCTGGGGTGTTCTGGTCGGCCATGGGTGATCCTATGGGGTAAAAAAATTGTTAGAAAAAAAATCAGGCAGCCAGCAGAGGCAGCAGGCCACCTTCGCGGTCCAAAGCGGCCAGATCATCGTAGCCACCTACATGGGTGTCGCCAATGTAGATTTGGGGAACGGTACGCCGACCGGTGCGCTCCATCATGAGAGCGCGCTGTTCGGGTTCACGATCAATCATGATTTTATTGATTTCAGTGACGCCGCGTTGCTTGAGCAGCATTTCAGCGCGCACACAATAAGGGCACACCATTGTGGAGTACATCGTGACTTTTGCCATGAGAGCCTCGTAGAAGGGGGAGCTTACGATTTTTTGACGGGCAGACTGGACTGCAGCCAGCCTTGGATGCCGCCTTGCAGTGTGTAGGCTTCGGTGATGCCGTGCTTGCGCAGGACGGCCACGCTGCGCGGGGCGCTGCGCCCGGTATCGCACACCAGAATGACGGGCTTGTCTTTGGGCAGCGTGCCGGCCTTGGCGTCAAGGTCAGCCGCAGGAATGTTGCGAGATTGTGCAATTGCCCCGGCCTTGAACTGATCGGCACTGCGCAGATCAATCAAAATGGCGTCTTTCTGGTTTACCATTTGTACCGCTTCCGAGCTTGAAACTGCGCGTCCCGCACGGCCTTTGAAAAAGCTGGGTATTAACAGCATAATGCCGGCAAGCACCGCAATTGCTAAAATTAGAAGATTGTTCTGACTTAAGATGAAGTCCACGTTAAATCCTGTTGATTACCAAGAAAAGCAAGAAAAAAGGGCAAGATCACACGATTATAGAGTGGCGCCAATTTTTCAACCTCGAGGCTGTTTTTACCATGTATAAACTTGTACTGATGCGGCACGGCGAAAGCCAGTGGAACCTGGAGAACCGGTTTACTGGCTGGACCGATGTCGATCTTACCGAAACCGGGCGTCAACAGGCAAAGCAGGCCGGTGAACTGCTTAAAGAAAACGGTTTTGAGTTCGACCTGGCTTTCGCTTCGGTCCTCAAGCGCGCTATCCGTACCTTGTGGATCGCCCTGGATTCGATGGACGCCATGCACACCCCCGTGGGTTTGAGCTGGCGCCTGAACGAACGCCATTATGGTGCTTTACAAGGCTTAAATAAAGCCGAAACCGCACAAAAGTACGGAGAGGATCAAGTCTTGGTCTGGCGTCGTGCTTACGCGATTGCTCCTGATCCAGTGGCTGAGGACGATCCACGCAACCCGCGTTTTGATGCCCGCTACGCCCGTGTACCCGCCGATCAACTGCCGCGCACCGAGTGTCTGCAAGACACCGTGGCCCGCGTCGTTCCTTTCTGGGAGGAGTCCATCGCTCCTGCTATTCGCTCCGGCCGGCGCGTTTTGGTCACGGCTCACGGCAACAGCCTGCGCGCGCTGATCAAGCATCTGGATGGAATCTCCGACGAGGATATCGTTCATCTGAACATTCCTACCGGCCAACCTCTGGTGTACGAGCTGGATGAAAACTTGCGTCCGATCCGTCATTACTACCTGGGCGACCAGGAAGCGATTGCGGCTCAGATGCAAGCCGTTGCCAATCAGGGCAAGGCGCAGTAAATAATGTGGCGCTACAGCGTCTGCCTGTTGCTGGCAGCCTGGGCCTTACCGGCCCTGGCTGCGGATCCGGACTTGGCTGCCCGTCAGGCCCAGGCTCAAAAGCAGCAGGCAGAGCTGCGCCAGAAAATTGAATCGCTGCGTAAGTCGATCGACACCCGCGAAAGCTCGCGTCGTGATGCTGCCAATGCCTTGCGCGAATCCGAGCAGGCTATTTCCGATATCGACCGCACGTTGGCTCAGATCGAGCAGCGGCAAGAGCAATTGCACCAGCAACTGGGCACACTGGGCAAACAAATCAGCGAACAGCAAGTGATCAAAGAGCAACGTCAGCAGGAGCTGGCCGAGCAATTGCGCGCGCAATATGCCAACGGCGTCTCGCCTTGGTCCGCCCTGCTGTCGGGCGATGATCCCAACGCCATTAACCGCGAACTGCATTATCTGGGTTATGTCTCGCGTCAGCAGACTGAACAGGTTCATAAGGTACGCCGCACCGTAGAGCGCCTGGACCGCTTGCAGACCCAGGTTGCGGCGCGTGAAAAAGAGCAGGAAAAGCTGGCCACAGAAGCCGCTGCCCAAAAGGTGGCCTTAGAAGAGCAGAAAGAAAAACGGGCCAAGGTGGTGGCTGATATCAGCGCTGAACTGGAACGGCAGCGTGGTCAGGCTGCGAATCTGCAAAGTAATGACAAACGGCTGGGGGATTTGATCTCCGGTCTGGAAACTGAAATTGCGCGACAGGCTGAGTTGGCCCGTCGCGCTGAAGAACAACGCCGACGTGAAGCCGCGCGCCGTGCAGAACAAGCGCGTAAAGCCGAGCTGGCACGTCAGCAAGAGTTGCAGCGCAAAGCCCAGCAAGAGCAGGCTGACCGTGAACAGGCGCGCCTGGAACGCGAGCGGGAGTTGTTGGAGCGGGCTCGGGCCACACAACCGCCTCTGCCTGCGGCCTTGCCACGCAGCAAACCGGAACCTGCCGAGCCACAACAGCCAGAACCCGTCATTCCGCGGCCACCGCTGACCTATACGCCGCCAACTGCGAACGAGCGTTTATGGTCAGATAGTCTGGATGCTTCGTCCGAGCCTAGTGAACCGATCAGCAAACCGGTCGCCCCAAAAGTGCGTGAAGTTCAGGTCGTTGAAGAGCCTGCCGAGCAGGTTTCTGCCCCAGCTTTGGAACCAGAAGGTGGCTTCCAGGGTCTGAAACGTGGTTTGCCTTATCCGGTACGTGGTGAAATGCAAGGCAAGTTCGGGGCAGAGCGCCCCGATGGTGGCGTTTGGCGCGGCGTTGTGTTGCGCGCACAGGCAGGCACCACCGTTCGTGCGGTGGCCCCGGGCCGTGTGGTCTTTGCCAACTGGATGACCGGCTTTGGTAATTTGCTGATTATCGATCATGGTCGTGATTACTTAAGCGTCTATGCCTATAACCAGAGCACGCTTAAGCAAGTAGGCGATATTGTGGGACGTGGAGAGCCTGTTGCGCGGGTGGGAGCCACTGGCGGGCAGGTTGAACCCGGCCTGTACTTTGAGTTGCGCCATCAAGGCAAGCCCATTAATCCGCAGGTTTGGCTGGGTTCCTGAGCCGCTTTTTTTTCTGGCGTTTACTTTTGCTCGCATTTGTTGCGCCGGGTAGCGACTCCAGCCCAGTTCACGCTGGTCGCCACTTTACGCTACTCTTATAATGCATGGTCGGGTCAGCTCCGGGAGGTGGCCCCGTCTTGAATCTGAAAATAATGGGAATGTGCATGAGCACTCGAAGGATTGGCAGCATTGGTCTAGTGGCAGCAGGTGCTGTGGGCGGTATTTTGATCAGCCTGGGCATTACTGCGGTCGCTCAACGCGGCGAGCCATTGCCTTTGCGCGAACTGCAGCAGTTCGCCAATGTGTTCGCTGCCATCAAGAACACGTATGTGGAGCCTTTGACGGATCAGACCTTGGTCAATAACGCAATCAAAGGTTTGTTTACCGATCTGGATCCCCACTCGGCCTATCTGGATGCCGATGCTTTCAAGGAAATGGAAGCCATGACTCAAGGCGGCTTTGGCGGCCTGGGCATTGAGATTGGCAGCGAGGACGGGATGCCCAAAGTCATCTCGCCTATTGAGGATACGCCTGCCGCGCGCGCCGGTATTCTGGCGGGCGACATCATTACGCACATCAATGGCAAACCCACCAAGGATTTGAGCCTGAACGATGCCGTCAAACAGATGCGTGGTGAGCCGAAAACATCGATCAAGCTGACGATACGCCGTGCTGGCCGCGACAAGCCATTGGAATTCAACCTGGTGCGCGATGTCATCAAGGTGCGCAGCGTGCGCTCCAAGATGTTGGCTGATGACGTAGCCTACGTGCGCATTGCCCAGTTCCAGGAACGCACGGCTGCGGATCTGATCAAGCAATTGTCCGAAGTCCACAAAGGCCCGGGCGCACCGAAAGGCTTGGTAATTGATCTGCGTAACGACCCCGGTGGTTTGCTGGAAAGCGCCATTGGCGTGTCTTCCGCCTTCCTGGACTCGGGAGACCTGGTGGTGTCGACCAAGGGTCGCATTCCTTCGTCCAATCGCGAGTATTACGTTAAATCCATGCAATCCGTACTGGGCGAGCTGGATACGGACGCCGATGTTCTGAAGAAGCTGGATTGGCTCAAGAACGTGCCGATTGTGGTTCTGGTGAACGTAGGTTCGGCCTCGGCATCGGAAATTGTGGCCGGGGCGTTGCAAGACCACAAACGCGCCACCATTATTGGTAACCGCACCTTCGGCAAGGGCTCGGTGCAAAGTGTTGTTCCTCTGTCCGAGGAGTCGGGCCTGAAACTGACGACTGCCCTGTACTACACGCCTAACGGCACGTCCATTCAGGTAACGGGCGTACAGCCAGATGTGGTGGTGGACGATACCGCTCAGGGTAATTTGTTCCGTCTGCCGCGTGAAGTGGACTTGAAGCGCCACCTGCTCAACAGCAAGGTGGACGAAAGCGCCGAAGCAGATCAGCCTGATCTGGGCATGAGCCCAGAGTTCAAAATGTTTGAATTTGGCGGTGACGACGACTTCCAGTTGCAACAGGCACTGAATCATTTGGCTGGCCGTCCTGTGATCAAAAATGATCCAGCGAAAGTAGCTGCGGCCAAGCAAGCGGCTGCCAAGCGTGAAAAGGAAGTAGAGTCCGAGTCGCCAGAAAAAAAAAGTCCCCTGAATCAGCAACCCAGCGTTGAGCGGTTCCGAATCACCCCCAAGGGGCTCGAACCGGTAAACCCGTAAACACAGGTTCTTGACGTGGAAGATCAGCAATTACTGCGCTATGCGCGGCATATTCTGCTCGATGAATTCGGGGTAGAAGCGCAGGAGCGGATTCTGGCTTCCCGCATCCTGGTTGTTGGAGCCGGGGGGCTGGGTTCCCCCGTGGTGGCTTATTTGGCTGCTTCGGGTGTGGGCTCCATCATTCTGGTGGACGATGACCAGGTGGAACTGAGCAATCTGCAGCGTCAGATTGCTCACACCACGGATCGCCTGGGCTGGGACAAGGTTGAGTCCGCCAAGCTGCATATCGAGCAGCTCAATCCCGAAGTGAAGGTCACGCCTGTCGTTCAACGTCTGGACGAAGCGGGCTTGATGCATTGGGTTCAGCAAGTGGACCTGGTGCTGGATTGCTGCGACAACTTCGCCACTCGCCATGCCATCAACCGTGCCTGCGTGGCACTGCGTAAACCTTTGGTGTCCGGTGCGGCGATTCGTTTTTCGGGCCAAGTCAGTACCTATGACTTGCGTCAGCCCGAGGCTCCTTGCTACCACTGTCTGTTTCCCGAAGCCGATGATGTCGAAGAACTGCGCTGCGCCACCACAGGCGTTCTGTCGCCTTTGTTGGGCATGGTGGGTAGCGCACAGGCGGTGGAGGCCTTGAAGCTGTTAGGTGGCTTCGGAGAGCCCTTGGTGGGGCGTTTGTTAAGTGTGGATGCTTTCAATATGAATTGGCATACCGTACGTTTCCGCAAAGACCCGGCATGCCCGGTATGCGGTTCAGCGGCCATTGAGCACACTGATCACGCCTGATCTGTTTTTGATCGCTGCTTCACGACTCCAGGCCATGACCATAAAAATGGCCTGGCGTGATATCAAAGCGTCGTCGAAACTGGCGGTGAAAGTAGGACAGATCCGAAAAACCCACTGAATATGCTACTTGCGCCACCGTGCTGGATGGTGTCTGGCGCAGCAGTTGTGCGGCTGCTTCCAGCCGCAGTTGCATCAATTGGGCGGTAAAAGTGGTCCCCTTGGCTTTGAACAGCGCCTGGGTGGTGCGCGGCGCCATGCCAAGGTGTTCGGACAAGGCCGCAATATTCAAGGTGGAATCGCTCAGCCGGTCAGACAGGTAGGCCAGCGCATCTTCGTACCGTGCCGTGCTTGGATCAAGCGGGGCCGAGCGTCTTTCGTTAATGCTCATGACCAGCAAGTCGCGCAGGCAACGCCAGGCCTGATTATGCTGATTTGCCCGCAAACTGTCGGCAGATAGCAAAAAGCCTTGTAGATAGTGCTCCAGCAAGTGCAGGCTGGCGCCAGGGGCCAATGGCTGGGCGACCACATCATTCAAAGGGCCGGTATAGGGCAGCAGCCCATCCAGTGGCAAGCGCAGCGTAGTCATGGTGACCTCGTCCACAAAATCCAGTGTGAAGGGGCTGTTGCCCACATTCAAGCTTAAGCTGCCCGCCGGCAACCACTGTTCGCGCCCGTTCTGAATCAGGCGGCAGTGGCCTTGCTGATGCACATTCAAGAACAACCAGGGCTGGTCCGTTTGCGGCCTGCCCGTGCTGACCCGATAAGGTTGCGCGGTCAGCCGGTTGATCGCCACTTCCCCCAGGCGTTGCGAGCGCAAGGTGCCACGAAAGTTCTGTCCGTAACACTGTGTTTGCACGTGCTGGAAAGACTGCGAAATGGCTTGGGTCCAGAGCTTGGCGCTTTGTCCGGGAGGCAAAGCCTGCGTGTCCCAGTGATAGTTCGTGCTCATGCGGTTTTTTCCGTCTTCTGCGTCATTGTCCAGATTGGGCTGCGCCCCAGTCCACGACACAGAGAGGCAATCGGCTCAAGAATAGTATCTAAGACAGTACTGCATGGTGAGCTATGGCGCACCTCGGTGGCTATCGGGTTTAACCATGAAGGGTGCCCAAAGCGCACCTGGAGACAATACAGGAAAGGAGCAGTCATGACAGAGCAGCTAAAGCAGATCTACCCCTACATCAACGGACAGGCCTGGCAATCAGAAGGTCAGTTGCATAAGGATCTGGTGAATCCTTACACGGGCAAAGCGCTGGCACGTGTTTTCCTTGCGACCAAGCAGGATATTGAAGAAGCGCTGGCCAGTGCAGAACGTGCACAGCGTGTCTGGGGCAAGATGCTGGCCCGTGAACGTGAAGCCATCTTGTGCCGTGCGGCCGACATTGTGGAACGCCGCCGCGACGACATCGTGCGTGTGCTGATTGAGGAGGGCGGTAACGTCTTTGGTAAGGCCATGTTCGAGTGCGATTACATCGTCAGTACCTTCCGTATTGCCGCAGGTCAGACTCGCGATATTCGGGGTGAAACCATGCCTTCGGACCTGCCTGGCCGTATTTCCATGAGCATTCGTCGCCCCTTGGGGGTGGTTGCCGGGATTGGTCCTTTTAATGCACCTCTGTTGCTCAATGGCAAGAAACTGGCTCCTGCACTGGCTGCGGGCAACAGTTTCATTCTGAAGCCTTCGCCGCACACGCCTATGGCTGCGCTGATGTTTGCAGAGATTCTGGAAGAAGCGGGCCTGCCCCCAGGTGTGTTGACTGTGCTGCTGACTACGGACGAAGCCTTGGGTGATACCTTGTTCTCCGATCCGCGCGTCAAGCTGGTGACCTTCACGGGTTCGGCTCGTGTGGGCCGTATCCTGGCAGATCTGGCTGGCCGTCATCAAAAGCGTATTGTGCTGGAGTTGGGCGGTAAAAGCCCGGTGGTGGTGCTGGACGACGCCACGCTGGACTACGCCGTGCGTTCCGCCGCTTTCGGCATTTATTTCAACCAGGGCCAGGTGTGCATGGCGAACTCGCGCATTATTGTGGAGCAGGGCATTTACGATGCGTTCTGCGAAGCCTTTGCCAAGCAGGTTGCCCGCATTCCTACTGGTGATCCCGCTTTGCCGAAAACGGCCGTTGGCCCGTTGATCAGTTCTGAACAGGCCGATTTTGTGCAGGCTCATATTCAGGATGCCGTCTCCAAGGGCGCAACTTTGCTGGCAGGTGGTGGCCGGGAAGGCAATGTGATTCAGCCCACCGCCTTGTGCGATGTCACTCCCGACATGAACCTGTACTACGAAGAGACCTTTGGCCCTGTGGCTGCCATCTACAAGGCTCGTGACTACGAGCATGCCCTGGAAATGGCCAATGACACTTCCTATGGCCTGTCTTCCGCAATTCTGACCAATGATCTGCAAAAGGCCATGGATTTTGCCGAACGCATCGAGGCAGGTTCGGTTCACATCAATGACAATTCCTTTGATGATGATCCGAACGCGCCTTTTGGTGGCTTCAGGGACAGTGGCTACGGTAAGGAAAATGGCCGCTACTCGATTGCGGACATGACGGAACTGAAGTGGGTCACTATCCAGCAAGGGGAGCGCCAACTGGCGTTCTAAGTCACCTCAGAGGCGTGGCCAGTTCTTGACCAGTTGCGCGATGCGGTTGATGCGATGGTCTACATATGGGCTGCGTCCATGATACAGAGCGCTGAACGGGGTGCCCGCGTTATAGATATGGATGGTTTGCATCCCTAGCTGGCGGGCACTTTTCAGATTGCGTAGCGTATCTTCGACCAACACGATGTCACGGGCCTGGGATTTCAGCACGGCCAGCGCCTGCTTCATCAGCGCCTGGGAGGGCTTGGGTCGATAGCGGCCTTGTAGCTGCATATGTTCAATAGCCCACAACCCATCAAAAACGGGCAGTAGATTCAAGGCTTTCAAGACACGCTGTGCGTACTCCAGCGGAGCGTTGGTCAGCAGCAGCTTATAGCCCGGTAGACGACGCAATTGATGGGCCAGACCGGGTTCAGCACTGATCAGAGACGGTACATCAAAGTCGTGAGCGTGTTTCAGGAAAGTGGCCGGATCTGCTCCATGATGACGTTGCAGACCAATCATGGTGGCGCCGTACCGCTTCCAGTATTCCAGACGCAAGCGGTCGGCCTCGTCCATATTCACACCCAGCGTTTGCGCCACGCCGATGCGCATGCGCCCATCAATCGCCTGGAAAATGCCTTTGGAGGCATTGTGCAGGGTGTTATCCAGATCAAACAGCCAGATGGTTTCATCTGGCTGGCAGGCTGACAAAGGCCGCGCCCAGGAATGGGCACGGATAGGAGCGCGCACGGATTAGTGCGAGCTGATCATGGTGCCAACACCACGGTCAGTCAGGATTTCCAGCAACAGGCAGTGGGGGACACGGCCGTCGATGACATGTACGGAGTTGACGCCATTGCGCGCCGCATCCAGGGCCGAAGAGATTTTGGGCAGCATGCCGCCGGAGATCGTGCCATCAGCAAACAGTTCATCAATGGTCTGGGCCGACAGACGGCGCAACAGTTGACCAGCCTTGTCCAGCACACCGGGGGTGTTGGTCAGCATGACCAGTTTTTCAGCGCTAAGCACTTCAGCCATCTTGCCGGCCACCACGTCGGCATTGATGTTGTAGGCTTGGCCGTCCTCGCCGTAACCAATGGATGAGATCACAGGGATGAACTGATCGTCCTGCAATGCTTTGACTACTTCAGGCTGGATGCTTTCAATATCGCCCACAAAGCCAATGTCCAGCAGCTCGCCAGGATGCTCGGCATCAGGCAGCATTTTCTTGGTGACGCGAATCATACCGCCGTCTTTACCGGTCAGACCTACGGCCTTGCCACCGGCTTCATTGATCATCATCACGATGTCTTGCTGTACTTGCCCGCCTAGCACCCACTCCACCACTTCCATGGTTTCTGCATCGGTGACGCGCATGCCTTGAATGAAGGTACCTTCTTTGCCCACCCGCTTGAGAGCGTCATTGATCTGGGGACCGCCACCGTGCACCACAACGGGGTTCAGGCCAACCAGCTTGAGCAAGACGACGTCATGGGCAAAGCTGCGCTGCAACGCTTCTTCTGTCATGGCATTGCCACCGTATTTGATGACAACGGTCTTGCCGTGGAAACGACGAATATAAGGCAGGGCCTCGGACAAAACTTCTGCTTTGACGGTCGAGGAGTAATTCTGCGAATCTGTGGTGCTCATTGATGCGCTCACTTGAAGAAAACCCGGGTCCACTGCTGGTACCCGGGGTTATGTGGCTGGGGGCAGAAACAGGTTTTTAGCTGCTGGCCAGGGCTTTTTCGACGGTGGCAATGAATTCCTGCTTGTCGTAGTTACCCAGGTAGCGCTTGATGATGTGGCCCTGTTTGTCGAGTAAAAAGGCAGTAGGAGTCAGACGGACATCCCCAAAAGCCTTGGCGATTTCGCCCTTGTCGTCATGGACAACCGTGAACGGCAGTTGGCGGGATTGGGTGAAGTTGCGCACGTAATTAATGGGGTCGTGCTTCATGGCCACAGCCACAATATCAAAGCCTTTACTGGACAAGGCATTGAAGTTCTCGATGTTGTCGGGCATTTGCGCCACACAGGTGGTGCAGTCCGTGGCCCAGAATTTCACCAGGACGACTTTGCCCTGCAAGTCTTTGGTTTCAAAGTGCTTGCCATTCAGGTCGGTAAAGGCGACATCGGGAGCGCTGGCCTTGGAGCTGCTACCGGACATGGTCCAGACGCCCAGACCCACGGCGATGGCCACAACAAAGGCAATGATGACTACTTTTTTCATTGGACGGGCATAACTTCTACAGAAGAGGCGGGTGCAGGGGCCGTTTCAGAGGCCTCTGTGCCAGAGCTGGTGCTTGGCTGTGTATTGGTGCTCAAGGGCTGCGCCAGGCTTTCAGCGCTGATGTAATCGAAGAGCTTGGCGACTTTGTTCACGCCAGGCACGCTGGAGGCTGCAATCGCAGCACGCTCACCTTCTTCGCGTGTGACACGGCCCAGCAGGTAGACCACGCCGCGCTCGGTGGTGGTGGAAATCGTGCGACTGGGTACGTCTTTGGCGTTTAGCAAAGCCGTGCTGACGCGGGTGGTGATCCACGAGTCGTTCGAGCGTACGCTCAGCGGGGTTGGTTCGCCGACACGCAGTTCGTTGACCACGCGTGTCACTTTATCGACTTTGGACACCAGACGGGCGGCTTCTTCCTTGTCCGCCTGGGTGGGGACATCACCGGTCAGCAGGGCCACTCCGGCGTAAGACGTTGTGTTGATGCGGCCTTCCTTGTTTTCCAGCAGGCGGCGTGTTTCTGCGCCCGCTTTCATGACAATAGCTTTGTCTTCGACTTGTTCGCCCGTGGTACGGCGGTCGGTAGCGACAACGGCGGTTGTGGCAGCGGCGCCGCCCACTACCAGCAGACCGCAACCGGTCAGGGTGGTGCTGGCCAGTAAGGCGGCCAGAATCAAACGGTGTTTCATAGTGGATCTCCGAGCAGCAGCGCATCAATGCCATCGCACATGGCGTGCAACAGAACAATATGTACTTCCTGAATGCGCATGGTTCGATCGTGCGGTACGCACAGATGGATGTCGGTATCCGAGAGCAACTCAGCGATTTGTCCGCCGCCTTTACCGGTCAAGGCAATAATGACCATATCGCGTTCGCGAGCTGCCTCAATGGCACGGATGACGTTTGGCGAATTGCCGCTGGTTGAGATGGCGACCAGAATATCGCCAGTCTGGCCCAAGGCGCTGACCTGGCGTTCAAAGATACTGTCAAAGCCATAGTCATTACCCACTGCCGTCATGATAGAGGTGTCGGTATTCAAGGCAATGCCAGCCAAGGGCAAACGGTCGCGCTCAAAGCGGCCCACCAGCTCTGCAATAAAGTGCTGGGCATCGGCTGCTGATCCGCCGTTTCCGCAAGCCAGAATCTTGCCGTCGTTGGCCAAGGTGGCAAACAACAGCTCTACAGCGGCGGCCAAAGGTTCGGCCAGTTCGCGTGTGCTGGCTTTGAGAGTATCGACGGAATCGTCGAAATGCGAAGTCATTAAGGCGATAAGGTCCATAGCGCGCATTATCGCACGGAGAATTTCCCTGTGGGGCAGGCAGATCGTGTCATGTTGAAAAAAACGCCACGGTATTGAAACCAGATGCTGTAAGCAGGCCGAATCAGGAGGCTGTAGTTGGTGTTTTTCTGTATGAGACTGTGTGCCTGCTGGAGAGTTTCACCAAGGCCAGGCCGCTGTCCCGTGACTTAGCTTTGCTCAAAGGCATTGTGGATCCAGGTCAGGGTGTCGTCTTCAATGGCAATGACGTCAAAACGGCAAGCGGGCAGCTTGCCCTGGAAATAGCGCTGGCATAGTGTTGGCAGCCATTGTTGTGCTGTCAGGATCAAGCGCCGTTGCTTGTCCCGGTTTACACTGGCAAGCGCCCCTCCGTAGCCCTTGTGATTGCGTTGGCGCACTTCCAGAAAGACAAGATGATTCTGGTGCCACAGAACCAGGTCAATTTCCCCAAAGCGAGTACCCAGTTGACGAGCCAGAACGCGGGCGCCGTGGGCGGTGACATGATCGCAGGCTCGTTGTTCGGCCTGATCGCCGCTTTCCTGGCTGGACGAACGCAGTGGTTTTTCCTTTCTGGCGGCAGGACGACTACGCCGCCTGCGCCGCAATTGCCGGTTTTGAGCCTGGCGAGCGTATTCAAAGGGATTCATAGGAACACATGAAGATGAACAAGCAGGATCGAGCATGAGCGATACCGAAAACCGAACAGGGAATGCCGGCGTCTGGCAAAGCATGATGGACAAGGTGCAAGGCCAGGTCTGGCCGCAGTCTTGCCTGTACGTAGTGGCCACGCCCATTGGCAATATGGGAGACCTTAGCCTGCGCGGCTGGCAGGCGCTGGAACTGTGCGACATTATTGCGGCAGAGGATACGCGGGCTACGCGTCCTTTTTTGCAGGCCTGGGGCATACAAACACCCTTGATGGCTGCACATCGTCATAACGAGGCGCAGGCGGCTCAAGCCATTATCGAGCGTCTGGAGCAAGGGCAACGAGTGGCTTTGGTGTCGGATGCAGGCGCGCCCGCTGTCAGCGATCCTGGCGCCCGCGTAGTGCGCTCGGTGCGTGAGGCAGGTTTTCAGGTAGTACCGCTGCCCGGAGCATCGGCTGTTATTACCGCCTTGATGGGCAGTGGCGCGACCAGCGATGAGAACCCCGCTTTTGCCTTCGCCGGTTTCATGCCGCCTAAAACGGTGGCGCGTCGCAAGTGGCTACAGCATTGGTCCAGCCTGGGTATGCCGGTATTGATGTTTGAGTCCCCTCACCGTTTGCGAGCCAGTTTGCGTGATATGCAAGAGGTGTGTGGGCCGGAGCGTGAGCTGACGTTTGCACGTGAACTGAGCAAGCGCTTCGAGCAGATTCATACCGTGCCTTTGGGGCAGGCCTTGGCCTGGCTAGATGAAGACAGCCATCGAGAGCAGGGCGAGTTTGTTCTTATTTTGCATGATGCGGTGCGAGAAGTGGACGAGGATGCGCCTGCGCTGGATGCCACTACAGAGCGTTGGATGAAGGCGTTGCTGGAACAGGTCTCGCTGCGTGACGCTGCCCGGATCGCCAGCCAGGCGACCGGAATTGCTCGTGATGTTCTGTATGCCTGGGGTTTGGCCAATTCGCCCAAGGACTAGGATGATTGGGTTTCAGGCCTTCATGCTGCTCCGATAGATCACGATGAACAACGGACAGCTTGAACTGGCTATCGTATTTCGCCATGAAAAACACCCCAAAGCGTGGATCAATGTCCAACTTTGGGGCTGCCGTTCATGAAGGGGATGTTGTGGTGAGCTGGGTGTGGCTTAGCGGACGGCGACCGAGGGGCTCAAGCCGGTTTTTTGTTGGATGCGGTAAGCGGCATTGATAGCCTCGGTCCGGTTTTGATACGGACCAATTTGCACGCGGTACAAATCGTTGTGCATCTGAACTTGGGCGTCTCGGTACTCCACTTGCGAAATCTGGCGGTTCAGTTGCTGCGCCAATGCGGCGGCGTTTTCGCGTGCGGAGAACGCACCGAATTGCAGATAGACCCGGTTCTGACCAGACGGGGCCAGGGGTTTGCTGGCAGTTGTGGGTGAAGATTGCACGATCAGTTGCTGATCGTTCGCATCGCTGCTCCAGCTGGGTGTATCGTCCAGCTCAACAGTCAATTCTTCCGGGGGCAGAGCAGCCAGGGCGTCAGGGGTGGGCTCCAGTGTTTCGGTGATGGTCAGACTGGATTTGGGCGCTGCGGGAGCCGGCGCCGTGCGGGCAGCGGGGGCTTCAACGACATTGACCTGTTCACGACTAAAACTGCCACTACGAATTTCTTCCTGAGTGATGGATTCCACCATCACGGTGCCACTGCCGGGCGCAATTAGATCCAGTTTGGCGGCGGCAACATAGGATAAGTCGATGATGCGTGAGCTGTGGAAGGGCCCGCGGTCGTTAATGCGCACAATCACCGATTTGCCGGTTTTAGGGCGGGTGACACGGGCGTAGCTGGGAATAGGCAAGGTGGGATGTGCCGCTGTCATGGCGTACATATCGTAGGTTTCGCCATTGGCGGTTTTCTTGCCGTGGAACTTGCGCCCGTACCAAGAAGCTGTGCCGGTCTGGGTAAAGGCTTTGTGTGATTTGTGTGGAACAAAGCTTTTGCCGAGCACGGTGTAGGGACGGGTATTGCTGCGGGCGATAGGTTCTATTCGGGGAACGGCGTCGGGGGTGGCCTGCAGATTGACGGGTATTCGATCGTGGGGGCCGTCATCTTTGTAATACCCCCCTCCGCGCGGTGCTGAAACCGTAGCCCCTGGTTTGGTTTTGGCGCGCTTTGGGCTGGAGGTGCATCCAGCCAATAGGGCCAAGATGCCCAAGGCTGCACCTAATTTCAGTAAGGTCGGATGGCTCATGGCACGGGATTGATGGGAGGTTGATTGCGATGGCGTACCAGCAAAGGGGCGTAATCAGCAAAGCGCAGTGCCAGTTGTTCAGTAACGTACACGGAGCGATGTTGCCCGCCCGTGCAGCCTATGGCGACCGTCAGGTAATTGCGGGTGTCTTGCATATACAAAGGCAACCAGCGGCGTACAAAGCCCGCAATATCATCCACCATGGTTTCTACAGAGCCGAACTGGGCCAGCCATTTTGCAACTGGCTCATCGCGGCCCGTCATGGGGCGTAGTTCCGGGTCGTAGTGGGGGTTTGGCAGGCAGCGCACGTCGAAAACCAGGTCTGCATCGCCCGGTACGCCACGCTTGTAGGCAAAGGACTCGAAAGTCAACACGACACTGGCGCGATCAGCCTGTACCAGATCGCGTATCCAGGCACGCAACTGACCCGGGGTCAGGTCGGAGGTGTCGATAATGTGGCCCAGTTCACGCAAAGGGGCGGTCATTTCACGTTCGGCTTCAATGCACTCCTGCAAGGAAGGCGAGCGGCCATCCTGACGTAAACGGTCTGTCAGTGGGTGGCGGCGGCGCGACTCCGAGTACCGCTGCATCAGGGTGTGATCGTTGGCGTTCAAAAACAGCACGCGCAGGGCGTAGCCTTCTTCGTTCAGTTTGCTGATAACGCCGGGAAGGATGTCCAGATCACCAGCGCCGCGCACGTCAATGGCAACGGCAAGTCGCTCGAGCCCTTGCTCAGCAGAGCGTTCGACAAATTCGGCCAGAAATCGGGGTGGCAAGTTGTCGATGCACAGATAGCCGGTATCTTCCAGCAGGCGCAAGGCAACTGATTTTCCCGAACCGGATATGCCGGTAATCAATACAACTTTCAGCATCGTGGCAAAGGGCTCCGAGTCACTGCCCGTTGGGCAGCGGTTAGGTGAAACAGGACAAAGCCGTCAGGGCCGTTTAATGCTAACAGACCCTTAGGTGCCTAGTCTTCGCGACTATTCATGATAGCCAATGCCTGGCGTTCGATGAAGTCGCCCATGGTATCAATGCCGCGGAAGGCGAGGATGGTGTTGCGCACGGCGGCCTCTACCAGCACGGCCAGGTTTCGGCCGGCGGCCACTTGAAGCATGACGCGTTTGATATCGACCCCTAGTACTTCCTGGGTCTGGTCTTGAGTAGGCAGACGCTCGAAGCTGTCGGGGTTGGAACGAACCAGGTGCACAATTAGTTTAAGCTTCATTCTACGACGAACGGAGGTTTCGCCGAAAATGGTGCGAATGTCCAGCAAACCCAAGCCACGTACCTCTAGCAGGTTTTGCAGCAGGGGTGGGCATTGTCCGTCGATCATGTTGGGTGCGGTGCGTGAGAGCTCAACCGCATCGTCTGCGACCAGCCCGTGGCCGCGGGAGATCAGCTCCAGCGCTAATTCGCTTTTGCCCAGACCGGACTCGCCAGTGATCAGTACCCCCAGACCCAGGACATCCATGAACACGCCGTGCATGGTGATTTTGGGGGCCAGACGTTTGCCTAGATAGATGCGTAGCAGATCAATCAGCTGTGCCGCATCGATAGGGGTGTAGAGTAGCGGGATCCCTTGATCTTCGCAAAACTGGATCAAGTCATCGGGTGCAACGGCATCGTTGGCAATGAACAGGGCGGGAACCCCACCTTGCCTGAGATCATCCAGATGATGCAGGCGACGCTTGATATCAAAGCGGTGGTAGAAAGAGAGTTCTTCAGGGCCGAAAACCTGAATGCGGCCAGGGTGGATCAAGTTCAAGTGACCGACCAGGTCTGCCGCAGAGGCGCCAAGATCGGGGATAGGGCGTTGAGCAGCGTGTTTTCCGGCTGCCCAGCTTACCTCGAGCTTGTCGTTATTGTCATTGACCAGTTCTTGAACTGTCAGCATCGGGATGTTCCGCGTTGAGATCAGGGGTCTGGGTCAGGATCTGATGAATTTGAACAGGGTCCGTTTCCTGAGCAAGCGCCTGGCGGATGTCCTGATCGGCCATCAAACGGGCGATCTCGGCCAGCAGGTCCAGGTGGATTTGAGTCGCCGTTTCGGGAACCAGCAAAAAGAATAGCAGGCTGGCGGTACGGCCGTCGCTGGCGTCAAAGCGTACCGGCTCGGCCAAGCGCATGAAAACGGCACAAGGCTCTTTCAGGTCCTTGATGCGACCATGCGGGACGGCGACATCGTGGCCAAGCGCTGTGGAGCCCAGACGCTCACGCGCGATCAGGCTATGGAAAACGGCTGTCCGAGCAATGCCGTGATGGTTCTCGAAAATCAATCCGGCTTGTTCAAAAGCGCGCTTCTTGCTGGTAACAGCAAGATCCAGAACCACGTTGGACAAAGGCAAAATACGCGACAAGAGATTCATGACGGCCATTATAGGGGGGAATGTTTTTTAGCTAAACTTTTTTTGGATGGCTAACAACAGGCGGACACTGTGCCAAGAAACACAAAACCCCGAACTTTTGAAAGTACGGGGTTTGTTGGCAGGTTATCCCTGCTGTAACAGGTCGGCCTGATCAGGCTGCCGGAACTTCGAGCCGCTTGGCGGGCTCATGCGCATGGCTGTTTGCCTTTTCCTTGTATTTCAGAATCTGGCGGTCGATTTTATCGGCCAGCAGATCGATAGCAGCATACAAGTTTTCGTCTGAAGAGGCGCAGTGTATATCTTTGCCGGGAACGCGGACGGTTACTTCGGCATTGTGCTTCAGACGTTCAATGGAAAGCATAACCTGCGAGTCAACTACGTTATCGAAATGTTTTTCAATTCGACCAATTTTGCTTTTGACGTAGTCGCGAATGGCAGGAGTTATGTCAAGATTACGGCCAGTGATATTAAGGCTCATATAGGCTCTCCGTAGTAGTCAAACAACGTGTTCAAGAAGGGGAAGGTTGATCGTCTTTAGCCTCCTTACTACTGATTCTGGATATTCCAGTATACCTATATGTGGGTCAGATAACATGACCTGAATCAATCTGTGATGTGCTGGATAACCCTTGTTTTGATTGGCCCCGTTACAGGGCCAAAAATCGGCTTACATTCGGAAGTTCGATCCCAGATAAACCTTGCGCACGGCTTCGTTGTCGATGATCTCGGATGGGTGCCCGCTTGTCAGTACTGTGCCTTCGCTGATGATGTAGGCGCGGTCGCAGATGCCCAAGGTTTCGCGCACGTTATGGTCGGTAATCAGCACGCCGATATTGCGACCTTTTAGAAACTGCACAATGCGCTGAATTTCGATCACGGCGATCGGGTCTACCCCGGCAAAAGGTTCGTCTAGCAGAATAAAACGGGGATTGCTGGCGAGCGCGCGGGCAATTTCTACGCGGCGGCGCTCGCCACCAGACAGGGATAGGGCGGTATTTTGTCGGATGTGTGCAATTTGCAGTTCGCTAATCAGGGTTTCCAGGCGCTCGTTGATATCGTTCTTGCTGATGCTGCGACCGTTATCGTCCAGTTGCAGCTCCAGCACGGCGCGGATGTTTTCTTCGACCGTCAGGCGGCGAAAGACGGAGGCATCCTGAGGCAGATAGGACAGGCCCAGCCTTGCCCGCTTGTGCATGGGCATGGCGGTAATGGGCGTGCCATCAATTTCAATGCGACCTGCATCGGCGGGCACAATGCCCACAATCATATAGAAGCTGGTGGTTTTGCCAGCCCCGTTCGGGCCTAGCAGGCCGACGACTTCACCACTTTCCACGTTCAGAGAAACATCCTGCACGACCGTACGTTTGCCGTAGGTTTTGCGCAGGCCCTGTGCAATCAGGCTGCCTTTGGTTGAGTGGCTGGCGCGGGTAGGGGTAGACGGGTTGTTAGGAGCAACCATAATTCAGAGGTGTCCGGACTATTTGCGGGGGGAAGACTTGCGTTGGCATTCGGCCAGAGCAGCGTCGGCATTGGCGCGTGGGCGGGCCACGGAGCGAACCCGGCCATCCCGGGTGGCGGAGTCCGAGCCACCAAAGGCCTGGTACGTGCCATCTTTTTGGCGATAGATAATGCGTTGGCCCTGGACGGAGTCTTGCAACTTGCCGCAAACATAACGGTTGACGACAGCCTTGCCAATCAGTTCGACCTCTTCGGTTTTACCGTTGTAAATAGCTCGGACACCTTCGGCGACCATCAATTCAAATTTGGCCGGGTCTTCCTGTCGAATGGTGACGCGGGCGCGCTCGCTGACCGTGGCCGTGCCATGCTGGAATCCTTCCGCATCTTGCTCGATGGCCAATTGGTCTGCCATTAAGGTCATGGCGCCACGGGTCAGGATGATATTGCCTTTGTAGATCGTCTGCTTGGCAATATCGTCGTAAGTCAGGGTGTCGGACAGCACGGAGGTGTCCGGTTCGGCAGCAGCAGAGGCCGCTGCTTGTGCCAGAGCCGGGGCCGTGGGCAGCAAAGCCAGGGTTACAGTGCTCAGGCACAGGGCCAAAGCACCACGCAAAAGGCTAAAAGAGAGCATGGGCTTGTGGCTCAGGCGGGCGCTGTCAGGCGTGGTCATGGAGGGGAATCCTTAGAGCTATTGGAAGAACGCGCTTTTTGTGTTTGTTGGCCCGAGATTTTAACGTCGGATTCCGACATGACGTTCAATTGACGAACGCGATTATCGTAACGCATCCCGGTACCGCGCATGGTGGACTGGCCGTTGACGACCAATGCAGGTTCGTTGGTGTAGACCACATCCTCTTCAGGCAGGATGATCAGTACTTCGCTGCGCACATCCATGGCCTCGTCCTCGGGTGTGGCCAGGCGGTGGATGTGGGCATTGCCTTTCATCGTGATCACATCACCACCTGCATTCATATGTGCGGTGTCGGAGGTGGCAATGGTCAGCGGCGAGTTCGCTCGGTTGCTGACTGCACGCGGGGAGGTAATGTCGTGCGAGTCGTCATCCGGGTAATGGTAAGCAATCTTGCCGTCTAGCCTGCTGATGGCCATCCCGGTTTGGTCAGAGCTGATCATGGTGAAGTTGCGCGCCCAGGAGTCGGGCTCGTGGGTCACACGGCGCGGCGGATCAATGGCAACCGAGCGTTGGGTGTAGTCGACCGCCCACAATGTTGCCAGCACCAGCATGGCCAGCAACAGCAGGGAAATGACGGTAGGCAGACGGTCACGCATGATTACTGAATGACTCCTGTCGTCTTTAAGGGGCCACCGGTAATAAAGGCGGCAAGGCGGCCCTGGGAGGCCAGGATGGCATCACAACATTCACGCACGGCACCGTGGCCGGCAGGCTGCGTGGCCACCCAGCTGGCAATTTGGCTAATGTAGAAAGGGGCTTCGGGCACACTGGCGGAAAATCCCACGCGTTGCATGGCCGGCAAATCGATCAAATCGTCGCCCATATAACCCATTTCGCTTAACGATAAGCCGTTTTCCTGGGCTAGTTGGGTCAGGATAGCAATCTTGTCACGTACGCCCTGATGGACAAAAGGAATGCCCAGCTCGGCAGCGCGACGTGACACGATACCGCTTTCGCGTCCGGTAATCAGGGCTACATGAATGCCACTTTCCCCCAGCATGCGCAAACCGTGGCCGTCCAGAGCGTGAAAGCTCTTGAATTCCTCGCCGTTAGCGCTGTACCACAGGCGTCCGTCGGTCAGCACACCGTCCACGTCAAATACCATCATGCGCAGCTGACGTAATTGGCTGCGTATGTTCTCGGGCAACTTGGCCAGGATTTGAGCTTCAGCGGGGTGGAGCGGGATGGTGGGCGTATTCATCATGATCAGATTACCTTTGCAGCCAACAGGTCGTGCATGTGCAGAGCTCCCAATAGTAGCCCGTTTGTGTCCAATACCAGCATTTGGCTGATACGCAAGGCATCCATTTGCTCGGCCGCTTCAATGGCCAGGGCGTCGGCAGCAATGCTGCGCGGTTCGCGTGACATGCCTTCGGACACGGGCAGCTTGCGTATGTCGCCCGCGCGTGCAATCAGGCGGCGCAAGTCGCCATCAGTGAACATCCCCACGGGATGGCCTTGCGAGTCAGTGACAATGGTCATGCCCATGCCTTTGCTGGACATTTCTATCAGGGCATCGGGAACCAGGGTCTCGGGGGAAACAATGGGCAATTGTTCGCCGCTGCGCATGATATCGCGCACAAACGTCAGTAATTGACGACCCAGCGCGCCACCGGGGTGGGAGCGAGCGAAATCTTCACGGCTAAAGCCACGTGCTTCCAGACAGGCAACGGCCAGTGCATCGCCTAATACTAAAGCGGCCGTGGTGCTGGCCGTAGGAGCCAGGTTGAGTGGGCAGGCTTCGTGCTCCACATGTGCGTCCAGATGCAGGTCAGCATTTTGCGCCAGTTCGGATTGGGCGTTGCCGGTAATGGCAATCAGCTTGGCTCCCATGCGACGCAGCACAGTCAGCACCGTGACCAGCTCCTGGGCCTGGCCGGAGTAGGAGATGGCAATCACTACATCCTGCTTGGTAATCATGCCCAAATCACCGTGCAGGGCTTCGGCAGCGTGCATGAAAAAAGCGGGGGTGCCGGTTGAGGCCAGCGTAGCGGCTATCTTGCGTGCCACATGGCCGGACTTGCCGATGCCCGTCACCACCACGCGACCCTGGCAGTGCACCAGCAGCTTGGTGGCTTCTACAAAACTTTGGTCCAGACGTCCGCCCAGCGCTTGTAACGCGTCAACTTCAATGGCGAAGGTGCGTTGTGCTGAAGACAGGATATGTGCAGGATCTAAAAGTGCCGATGTATTCATGGCGAAATTGTAAACGTGAAGTGTGTGCTTGGCATGCAGATTTGCAGGAGGCAAATTGTAAGGCCAGATGCCCTTTGACCAGTGGCAGACAGATTAGTTTAGGGTTAAGATACGTCTTGTATTGTAATTTCAGTAATTACTGAAAATTCAGGAAGCCATGAATTTAGGACCACAGGCAGAGCGTTTTATTCTGCACTTCGGGGAGATGGGCGGGCGCTGGGGGGTCAACCGGACGGTAGGCCAGATCTATGCCTTGCTGTTCATTGCCCCTGAAGCCCTTCACGCCGACGAGATTGCTGAAACGCTCGGCATCTCCCGTTCCAATGTCAGCATGAGCTTGCGCGAATTGCAGTCCTGGCGACTGGTCAACATGACGCACAAGATCGGCGAGCGCCGCGAATACTTTGAATCTCCCAATGATGTTTGGGATATTTTTCGTACTCTGGTGGAAGAAAAGCGCAAGCGCGAGATTGATCCCACATTGACCTTATTGCGAAGTATCCTTATGGAAGCTCCCGTCAATGACGAAGAAGCATACGGGCAGCAACGCATTAATGAAATGCTGGAATTGATCGAGTTGGCTTGTGGTTGGTTTGACGAGGTTCATCACTTACCGCCTGAGACCCTGCAAAATCTGATGCGTTTAGGTAGCAAAGTTCAGAAAGTGCTGGGTTTCGCCGGAAAGATTCGCAAAGCTGATCAAACTGGGGATCGTCATGATTGATCTGGATGTTGTTACCTTATCGCGGTTGCAGTTTGCTTCCACCGCGATGTTTCACTTTTTATTTGTTCCCTTGACGCTAGGCCTGTCTTTTTTGCTGGCCATTATGGAAAGCGTCTATGTCATGACGGGCAAAGCCATCTGGCGCCGCATGACCAAATTCTGGGGCGTGCTCTTTGGCATTAACTTTGCCCTGGGTGTGGCCACCGGGATTGTGATGGAATTTCAGTTCGGCATGAACTGGGCCTATTACAGTCACTATGTAGGCGATATTTTCGGAGCGCCACTTGCCATTGAAGGATTGATGGCTTTTTTCTTGGAAGCAACCTTTGTCGGCCTGTTCTTTTTCGGCTGGGATCGTCTCTCCAAACTGGGACACCTGATCGTTACCTGGCTCGTTGCTATCGGCACCAATCTGTCGGCCTTGTGGATTCTGGTCGCCAATGGCTGGATGCAGAACCCGGTCGGCGCCATCTTCAACCCCCACACAATGCGTATGGAAATGACCGACTTTGCCGAGGTCATTCTCAATCCTGTCGCACAAGCCAAAGTTGTTCATACCGTCAGTGCCGGTTACGTGCTCGGTGCCATGTTCGTCATGGGCATCAGTGCCTGGTACCTGCTGCGTGGTCGCCATATAGATCTGGCCAAGCGCTCGATGACGGTAGCGGCCAGTTTTGGCTTGGCGGCGTCCCTGTCCGTGGTGGTGCTGGGTGATGAAAGCGGTTATCTCACCACTGAACACCAGCAAATGAAGATTGCGGCCATGGAGTCCATGTGGGAAACCGAGGAAGCGCCGGCCAGTTTCAATCTCCTGGCCTGGCCTGATCAGGAAGCCCGTGAGAACCGCTTTGCCGTGGAAATTCCGTGGGTGATGGGTTTGATCGGGACGCGCTCAGTCAGCACTCCTATGCTGGGTATCAATGAGCTGGTCGAGCATGCCAAGATCCGTATTGCCAATGGCTTGCGCGCTTATGAAGCTCTGCAGTTAGTTCGCGCTGATGCGGGCAATATCGAGGCTCGCCGCGTCTTTGACAATAACTGGAAAGACCTGGGCTACGCCTTGTTGCTCAAGCGCTATACAGATGACATCACCAAGGCCGATACCGATACCATCGCCCAGGCCGCCTGGGACACGGTGCCGCAGGTTGCGCCTTTGTTCTGGAGCTTCCGCGTCATGGTGGCTTTGGGTCTGTACTTTATCCTGTTCTTTGGGGTGGCCTTTTTCCTGGCATCGCGTGACCGTCTGCAACGTCACCCGCGCCTGCTCAAAGCGGCGGTCTGGAGCATTCCCCTGCCTTGGATTGCGATTGAGTGTGGCTGGTTTGTGGCCGAATTTGGACGTCAGCCCTGGGCGATTGAAGGTGTCTTGCCGACTTACTACGCAGCTTCTGGCCTGTCCTTTGTAGACCTGATGATCAGTATGACGATCTTCCTGTTGCTCTACGGCACCTTGGCGGTGATTGGTATCAAGGTCATGCTGCATTCAATTCGCAAAGGTCCGGACGAGGCTGGCGAGGCCGCCACACCTTCCGCTTTGTCTTATGGTTCGCGCAACGCTCCGTTGCTGCGCGGTTAAGGAGGGGGAACCATCATGGATAATCTGATTCTTCTCGATTACGACACCTTGCGCATCATCTGGTGGTTGCTGCTGGGCGTTTTGCTGGCTGCCTTTGCCATCATGGACGGGGCTGACCTTGGGGTGGCGATGGTGCTGCCACTGGTTGCTCGCAGTGATGATGAGCGGCGCACGCTGTACAACGTGATCGGCCCGGTCTGGGAAGGTAACCAGGTCTGGTTGATCGTGGCCGGTGGTGTGGCCTTTGCGGCCTGGCCCTTGCTGTATGCCATGGCTTTTTCGGGTTTTTACTTGGCCATGATGCTGCTTTTGGTGGCTTTGATTGTGCGCCCGGTTGCCATCAAGTACCGCAGCAAGCTCAGCTCGTCACGCTGGCGGCGTAACTGGGACGCGGTCTGGACCGCTTCCGGTCTGGTTTGTGCCCTGGTGTTTGGTGTGGCAATTGGTAATGTCATGCTGGGCGTGCCGTTCGGCTTTGATGAAACAACGTTGCGCCCGATGTACGAAGGCAATTTCTTCGGTCTGTTCCAGCCTTTCGCCATCCTGTGCGGGTTGCTCAGCGTCTTGATGTTGGCATTCCAAGGGGCGGTAGTGGTTGCTTGGAAGGGTAGTGATCATGTGGCTCGCCGTGCGCGTGCCTGGGCCAAGCCTTTGGGCTTGCTGTCTATCGTGGCTTTTGCGGTCGGTGGCTGGTGGATTAGCGCCATGAATGGCTACAGCATGCCTTGGCCCGAAGTGGCCCATGCCATGTCCAACCCCATTGGCAAAACGGTTGAAATGGTCGAAGGCGCCTGGTTGGCCAACTACCGGACCTGGCCTGCCTTGTGGGCGGCGCCCATTGTCGGCTTTGCAGGTTTGTTGCTGGGCGCCTTGTTGGCTGGCCGTGGTCGTGGCTTGCTGGCTTTGCTGTTCTCGTCCCTGGCCTTGGCGGGCATTATCCTAACCTTTGGTTTTGCGGTATTTCCTTTCTTGCTGCCTTCGTCTTTGAACCCCGGCTCCAGCCTGACCTTGTTTGATGCCTCGGCCAGTCATCTGACCTTGTGGATCATGTTGCTGGTGACCTTGGTGTTCTTGCCCATCATCGTGCTCTATACCTCCTGGGTGTATAGCGTAATGCGTGGCAAGGTGTCGGTTGCCAGCATGAAAGACTCTTCTCATTCTTACTAAGGAGGCCAGCGCATATGTGGTACTTCTCTTGGATTCTCGGCTTGGGTCTGGCCTGCGCATTTTCCATTCTGAATGCGATGTGGTTCGAGTTGCGTGAGAACACGGCTTTACAGAACGCGACATCTTCCAAAGCTAATGCAGATATCGAGGTTTGATTGACCCCGCAAAGTCCAACGGCGCAACAGTGGCTGGGGCAATTCTCCAGCCGAGCCCGCACGGCTTTGCGGGCCTCTATGCTGGCCCCGGTGCTGGCGGGCGCTTTACTGATCCCCCAGGCCTGGTTGCTGGCAAAGATTGTGCAGGCAATTGTGGTCGATGGTCTGCCTTGGACAGGGCAGCTTTTTTCTATCCTGATGGTGGCCGCACTCTTGCTGCTGCGCGCCGCCATTTCCGCTTTGGGCGAGCGTCGTGCGCAAAAGGTTTCAGAGCAACTGAAACAAGGGCTGCGCTCTGAGTTGTTTGCCCGCTTGTTCCGGAGTACGGTGCCTCGTTTACGGGCCAGCAACAGCGGTGAGCTCTCTACCAGTTTGATCACGCAAATCGAAGCCCTGGATGGCTTTGTGACGCGCTATATCCCTTGCATGGCGGCCGCCGCACTGGTGCCTTTGGCACTGGTGTTGGCAGTCTTGCCGGTCGATGGCATTGTTTCCTTGATTCTTTTGTTGAGCACGCCTCTGATTCCTTTGTTCATGGCCCTGGTTGGCTGGGGGGCGGAGGCCGCCAGCCGGGAGCAACAACAAACAACCTTGCGCCTGTCTGGCTTTTTTGCCGACCGGCTGCGCGGAATTTTTACCTTGAGCCTGATGGGGCGCGGACAGGACGAGCTGCAGCGTGTGGAGCTGGCTAGTCAGGAGCTACGCACACGCACCATGAAAGTGCTACGCATCGCGTTCTTGTCATCGGCCGTGCTGGAGTTTTTTGCGGCATTGGGTGTGGCTGGGATCGCTGTTTATATCGGTTTGGGTTATCTGGGCTATCTGGGTGAGTCTTTTGCCGGTGTCAGCTTGCAGCAGGGTTTGTTCTGTTTGCTCCTGGCTCCAGAGGCTTACCAGCCCTTGCGCCAATTAGCCGCCAATTATCACGATCGGGCGGCAGCACGTGCCGCTGCGGTAGAGGTCGACAGACTGTGGGCGAACCTGGGACAAGACTTGATTCCTGCTGCTCCCACCAGTGCAGACGTTAAAACTGTTTTTCCGAATTTGCCGGTCTTGGTGCTGCGGCAGCTGCATTTGCCACAGTTGGGCGGGCAGGGGACCTTGTTGGAAGTGCCCGGTCTGCAACTCTATATCAATCAGTCTTACGCGGTGCTGGGGGCCAGTGGTTCGGGCAAGACCAGTTTGCTGGAAAGCCTGATTGGTTTGCGCCCTTTGGCACAGGGCGAAATTCTGCTGCGTAACAGTGATACGGCCGGGCGCCTGCTGACGCGCCATGATGGGGTTGTGCTGATTTCCCAGCAGGCTTTTTTAGCCATGGGTACGATTGCTGACGGCCTGCGTCTGGCTGCCCCTCAAGCTAGTGATGATCAGTTGTGGCAAGCCTTGGAACAAGCCTGTGCGGCCGAGTTCGTGCGCGCTTTGCCTGATGGTTTGCAAACGGCTCTGGGTGAGGGTGGATTTGGTCTTTCCGGTGGGCAGATTCAGCGCCTGGCATTGGCCCGCCTGTTTTTGACCGATCCGCATGTGGTTTTGCTGGACGAACCTAGTTCCCGCCTGGATGCGGCGACACGGGATCGCGTTATGCACAATATTCTGCGTTTTTGTCAGGGACGCTGTCTGGTCGTAGCCACGCATGACCAGGAGCTGGCGGCAATGTGCTCGAATCAACTGCACATCGCCCAAGGAGTTCTGACGACATGAAAGCGTGGTTTCGTCTTTTAGGCTCCAGCCTGCGCGCACGACGTGGTGCCGTATTGTTTACGGTTCTGTTGGCGATCAGCACAGTAGCGGCGGGTGTGGGCCTTCTGGGAGTGGCGGGCTGGTTCCTGAGCAGCGCCTTCCTGGCCGCTATGGGTATCGTATTCAACCTGTTCGGTCCTTCGGCCATGATTCGTGGCCTGTCTTTCTGGCGTATCGCCTCACGCTATTTGGAGCGAGTGGTTGGACATGCCCTGACCCTGGATCTGCAGGTACGTATTCGTAGCCTGGTTTTTGGACGATTGAGCCGGTTCAGTCAGTCGCGCCTGGCCCAGTTCCGGGATGGGGAACTGGCTTCAAGCTTGACTTCCGACGTTGCTGTGCTGGATCTGGTCCTTCTGCTGATTTTGGTGCCGCTGACTACTGCTGTCGTGGCAGCTCTGGTATTTAGCGCGGTGCTGCAAACCTGGCTGTCCTGGTGGGCGTGGTTGATTTTGGCCTGCTTGCTAATCGCTGCTTGTCTGATTCCGTATATCTGTGCCCGAGGTGCCAGCCGTGCAGCCCAGCAGGTGCATCAACTGGAGAACCGCCAGCGTGTTCTGGTGCATCAGGCGATCCGCGCCTATGCCGATATTCAGGTGTTTGCAGCTGCGGATGCCGTGCAAGAGCAAGTGGACAAGCTTGGCCAGGAACTGGGGCAAGCCCGTTTGCGCAGCAATGGCTGGGGTATTGTCGGGCAGTTTTCCCAGCAGGTCTTGATGGGTGTGGCCCTGATGATCTGCCTGCTGGTAGGAGCACAGCAAGTCAATTTGGAAGCGATGAGCGGCCCCTTATGGGTAGGCTTGGTTTTGGCTCTGTTAGGTTTGTTTGAGATCATGGCCCCCATGATGCGCGGCGCATCTCGCCTGGGAGAGGTGCAGGCGGCCAGCAATCGTTTGCTGACGATTCTGGACGAGCCTGAAGAGACCGATCAGGAGCAAGCGCAGGCCATTGTGCTGGATAAACCAGCCAGCTTGGAAATCACGGACTTGAGCTTTGCCTATGGTTCGCAGCCGGTGCTGGATCACTTGTCGCTGCAAGTCCAAGCCGGAGAGCATATTGCCATTTTTGGGCCTAGCGGCTCGGGCAAGTCCACCTTGCTGGGCGTGCTGATGCGCTTGTTGCCAGTCTCGGGCCAGCAGTATCTGATAGAGGGTGAAGCGGCCCAGGACTGGAGCCGCGCTAGCTGGTTTGATCATTGCGCTTTGCTGGCGCAGGACTCGCCGCTGTTTCTTGGCTCGGTACGCGATAACCTTTTGCTGGCTGAACCGACCGCTTCTGAGCAACAAATCTGGCAGGTTCTTCACGATGCCCAACTGGACAGTGTGGTACGCGATTTACCGCAAGGGCTGGATACCTGGTTGGGTGAAGGGGGGCAGCAGTTGTCCTTGGGGCAACAGCGTCGCCTGTGTCTGGCACGGGTACTTTTGTCACCCGCCCATATCTGGTTTCTGGACGAGCCTACAGCCAGTCTGGATGGCCCGACCAGTCAGGCTTTGATGCAGGATATTCTGGCTGCGGCGCGAGGAAAAACCGTGATTATGGCTACGCATGACACCCGTTTGCTGCCTTTGGTCGATAGCGTTTATCACTTTGAAGCGGGTCGTTTGCAGCGACAATCCGGCACTCTAGTAAATACTTTAGAGCCAAACTAAAAGGTCGCTTTGGGTCAAGTCTGCAGGGATTCTTCCCCAATCGCGTCGTATTAGTACAACTGACGGGCACAAGCCGGGTAAGCCCTTGTTGCTGCTGCCCAATTGTGTACACTTGCAACGTATCCAAGAGCGCCCTTCGCGTCCGGATTTTTTGTTGTAGAAGCTTTGACATGCAAATTGATCCCACCCAGTACATCCGTCAAATCATTCGCAATGTGCCGGACTGGCCTAAGCCAGGGGTGACTTTCCGCGATATCACCCCGGTTTTGCAAGACCCGCGTTCCTTTCGGGTGTTGATTGACTTATTTGTCTATCGTTACATGGGACAAAAACTGGATCTGGTGGCGGGTGTGGATGCACGCGGCTTTATCGTAGGTTCGGTTCTGGCCTATGAGTTGAACCTGGGTTTTGTGCCAGTGCGTAAAAAGGGCAAGCTGCCTTTCAATACCGTGGCCGAAGAGTATTCCCTGGAATATGGCAATGCCAGCGTCGAGATGCACACCGATTCCGTGCGCCCTGGTCAGCGTGTCTTGCTGATCGACGACCTGATCGCGACCGGTGGTACTTTGCTGGCTGCCGCACGTTTGCTGCAGCGCCTGGGTGCCAATGTGGTGGAAGCTGCTGCGATCATTGATCTGCCTGAGTTGGGTGGTTCTCAAGCCGTTAAGGATTCTGGCCTGTCGGTATACACCGTCTGTAGCTTTAACGAATCTGACCGCTAATTGCTATTAACCGGCGTGTGCCGGTTTGGTTTTTTAGCCTGAGTCCCTGTCATGCCTTTTGAGCATCGCAGGGATTTTTCATGCCTGTCTGTTTGATCAGACACGGGACTGACAGTACCTTGGCCCCGTGCCTTTTTGCCCTGCTTAGAAACGAACCTTCATGAACAGAGAGCCAGCATGATCCTGGTTACGGCCAAACTGTCCCTGGTAGTTCAAGCCAAAGGAGGTGCTTTTGCCGGCTTTCAGCTCGGCGCCCAGTTCGGCAACAGCGGCATTCTTGGCGATAGGCGCGCCGCTGATGCGGAAGTTGCTTCCTGGCAAGGCGGCAAAGGCCAGTTCACGCTCGGGTGTGGTGTCACCCAGGGCATGACGCCAGCCCAAACCGGCGCTCAGGGACAGGGTGGTTTTGGACAGGTCCAGTTCCGTGGTGCCGCGCAGACCCAGTGTGACGGTACTCAGGTTCTGGCGTTGCGAGTCGCCGCGCAAGGCGGCTTGGCCACCCGATTCACTGAAGGAGCCGTGGCGTAGTTGATGCCAGTTCACGCTGGCATAGGGCTCTACGCTGGAGCGAGGGCTGACCGGCATGCGGTAACCTAATTGGGCAAAGGCCTGAATGCTGTGCGCTTTGTAGTCTGCCTTCAGTGTCTCGTTCTGATGAACGGAGATGGAGCGCTCGCTGTCCAGGCTGTGGCGGGTGTAAGCACCACCAGCCAACAGATTCAGACTGCCTGAACCTAGCTCCCAAGCCTGTGTGCCGTACAGGGCCGCGCTGTAGCTATTGCTGCGCGAGCTCTGACGGCGATCATCCAGCTTGATGCGGTTTTCCAGATAGCCCAAGGAGGCGCCCATACGCCAGCCTTGCTCACCGATAGCCGTATCCCCGCCCAGGAACAGACCGCCCACTTTGTGGCGTACATCCTGGCTGTTGTCGTCACCGTCCAGATCTCGTTGTTGATGGATCACTTCGGCCCACAAGACGGTCTCTTTGCCGGTTGTATTACGTGCGCCCGAGGCTTGTTTACCCAAGGTGCGAGGCAGCAGGTCGCCGTTGCTCAGCAGAGCCGAGGTGGTGCCCGCATGGATTTGGCCTTGCAACTGTTCCATATAGCCTGCGACCTGGCTGGACTGGGCATTAAGCACCGTGTCATACAGTTCAGCCATCGCGGCTGGTGGCTGGTCCGAGCCGGTATCTAAAGCGTTAGCCACGGCTTTCTGGTTGCCGGTATTGGCAAATGTGGCAAACGGCGTGTCATTGCGCTTGATCATCAAGGATAGGCTGGGGCCGTAGAGCAGCGTTGGCGACAGGAAAGCCATGTCGTACGTAATGTGGCTGTACTGACCTGTCACACCGTTGGCGGCATCCAGAAAGGAATAGGCCACGTTCTGGCGGAAGGGGCCACCGGCCAGTTTCAGGGTGCCGTCGATATGAGCGGCACCGCCAACCACCAGACGATCTGTCGCACCTGCGGGGCCGACTTCCAGTTCATGCACCGAACCGGCATGGGCGGTGTAGTCGCCGTTGACGGTCAGGGTGCCAACTGAGTTGCCTGGAGCCAGGGTGCCGTAGTTATCAACCTTGGAGACCGTACCGGAACCACCCAGCGTTCCCTCACGCTCGACGGTTACGGCAGAGGCCAGCGTGCCATTGACGGCCAGACGACCTCCGCTGACGGTGGTGTCACCGGTATAGCTGTTATTGCCCGTCAGCTCCAAAGAGCCGGAACCGCGCTTGTGCAAGCCTCCGATACCGCTGATGTCATTGGCGAAGGTGGAGTGGTAGCCCAGCGTGTCCACATCGAACAGACGGGTAAATTGTGCGGGGCCTTGCACGGCCTTACCCACGTTCATTAAACCCCAGCCGTACGTGCTGGGGTCGCCCAGAGGGGTTGCGGTGGTCAGCAGGGTTTGTTGCAGATGATAGGCGGTGAAGTAGGGGTAGGCTTCTTTAACTAACGCTGCGGCTCCGGCCACGTGTGGCGATGCCATGGAGGTGCCGCTTTTATAAATATAGCCTCCATCCGAGTTGACGGAGTTAATGCCAGGGGCCCACTCTCCCCCTGGCGCGGTCAAACACCACTCGGCGGAAACACCACATTTATTAGCGTAGACGGCCAAAGAACCATCTTCCCCGACTGCCGTTACGGCCAGCCAGTTGTCTTTCAGTTCGGGAAACCAGTAGGGAGAGCCGGCCAGAAAATCAGGGTGGTCTTGAGACTCATTGCCGGTAGCAAATACCATCAGGGAGCCGGCCTGTACGCTGTTCTTAAAGGACTGGATAATCAGAGGCTGCGTATCTAGAGCGCCTTGAGCTGAGCCGTAGTCCAGTACATGGCAGGGTGGGGCATATGAGTCGCGGCAGTCATTGAGCCCCAGACTGCTATTAATAATAGGCAGCTTGAACTGGGCGAGATAGTTCCAGCCATTAGAGAGCATTCGATCTTGAAAGGCCCTTATATCGTCTGGAGTCGGGGTAGCGTCATCATCACCACCAGCATCATCATCGTCGTTATCGTCCTCAGCATTGATGCCGTAGGCAACAGCAAAAAGCTGGCTATTGAAGGCGACGCCGTGCATGCCTGCTTCGTCGCGTCTCGCACCAATGATTCCGGCAACATGGCTCCCGTGTCCGGCAGGAGGCTGAGTATCGACTCCTTGGCCATTGGCGTAGGGGGTATTGTTGGCAAAGTCAAAGCCCCCAGCAATGGCGCCGGCAAACTCAGGGTGATCTGCCTGAATGCCCGAGTCCAGATAACCGACCGTGACGCCTTTGCCGGTAAAGCCCAGCGAATAGGCTTTGGCTGCATTGATCATGTCCAGGCCGGGTTGACGCTTGTATTCTTTAGTGCGCCATTGTTCCAGTGAGCTCTCAGAATCGGCATGGACGATGCCAGGTAAAGTCAGGCTTAACAAAGCCAACTGCACCAACATAGAGGTGTTGCGTTTCTTGTTCGACATGTCTTATCTACTTGGATTTTCTAAGGAGGGTGGCCACTCGTTGTGAAAACCTGCCGTGGAGGTTCTCAAGGCATCTGTCATTTAACGGCATAGCCGTTTAATCCGGCAGTTATGGGCTGCTGTATTGTCGAGATCGTGTTCTTGTGGGGCCCCTGTCATGCACGCGCATCGCAGGGATTCTTGATGGCGGTCTGTTATGCCTGCCGCGGGATCGGCGGAACGCCAACCCCGCCTCGGGGCCTTAAATCAGAAACGCACCTTCATGAACAGAGAGCCCGCATGATCCTGATTACGACCAAACTGACCCTGGTAGTTCAGACCGAAGGAGGTGCTTTTGCCGGCTTTCAGCTCGGCGCCCAATTCGGCAACAGCAGCATTCTTGGCGATAGGCGCGCCGCTTACGCGGAAGCTGCTGCCGGGCAAAGCCGCAAAGGCCAGTTCACGCTCGGGTGTGGTGTCACCTAGGGCGTGACGCCAGCCCAAACCGGCGCTCAGGGACAAGGTGGTTTTGGACAGGTCCAGTTCCGTGGTGCCGCGCAGACCCAATGTGACGGTACTCAGGTTCTGGCGTTGCGAGTCGCCACGCAAGGCGGCTTGGCCACCCGATTCACTGAAGGAGCCGTGGCGTAGTTGGTGCCAATTGACGCTGGCATAAGGCTCTACGCTGGAGCGTGGGCTGACTGGCATGCGGTAACCCAGTTGGGCAAAGGCCTGAATGCTGTGCGCCTTGTAGTCCGCTTTTAGTGTTTCGTATTGGTGAACAGAGATGGAGCGCTCGCTGTCCAGGCTGTGGCGTGTGTAAGCACCACCAGCCAGCAGGTTCAGACTGCCCGAGCCCATTTCCCAAGCCTGCGTCCCGTATAGGGCTGCGCTGTAGCTATTGCTGCGCGAGGTCTGACGGCGATCATCCAGCTTGATGCGGTTTTCCAGATAGCCCAGAGAGGCGCCCATGCGCCAGCCTTGTTCGCCGATAGCCGTATCGCCACCCAGGAACAGGCCGCCTACTTTGTGGCGTACATCCTGGCTATTGTCGTCACCGTCCAGATCTCGTTGTTGATGGATCACTTCAGCCCACAGGACGGTCTCTTTGCCGGTTGTATTACGTGCGCTTGAGGCTTGTTTGCCCAAGGTGCGCGGCAGCAGGTCGCCATTGCTGAGCAGCGCCGAGGTGGTGCCGGCATGGATCTGACCTTGTAGCTGCTCCATGTAGCCTGCCACGCTGCCGGATTGTGCATTGAGCACCGTGTCATACAGTTCAGCCATAGCGGCTGGCGGTTGGTCCGAGCCGGTATCCAAGGCATTGGCCACGGCTTTCTGGTTACTTGTATTGGCAAACGCAGCGAACGGCGTGTCATTGCGTTTGATCATCAAGGACAGGCTGGGGCCGTAGAGCAGTGTGGGCGACAGGAAAGCCATGTCATAAGTGATGTGGCTGTACTGACCTGTCACACCATTAGCCGCATCCAGAAAGGAATAGGCCACGTTCTGGCGGAAGGGACCACCGGCCAGTTTCAGGGTGCCGTCGATATGGGCTGCACCGCCAACCACCAGACGATCTGTCGCACCAGCAGGACCAACTTCCAGTTCATGCACCGAACCGGCATGAGCCGTGTAGTCGCCGCTGACGGTCAAGGTGCCTACCGAATTACCTGGGGCCAGGGTGCCGTAGTTATCGACTTGTGCGACCGTACCGGAACCACCCAGCGTTCCCTCACGCTCGACGGTTACGGCAGAGGCCAGCGTGCCATTGACGGCCAGACGACCTCCGCTGACGGTGGTGTCACCGGTATAGCTGTTATTGCCCGTCAGCTCCAAAGAGCCGGAACCGCGCTTGTGCAAGCCTCCGATACCGCTGATGTCATTGGCGAAGGTGGAGTGGTAGCCCAGCGTGTCTACATCGAACAGGCGGGTAAATTGTGCGGGGCCTTGCACGGCCTTACCCACGTTCATTAAACCCCAGCCGTACGTGCTGGGGTCGCCCAGAGGGGTTGCGGTGGTCAGCAGGGTTTGCTGCAAATGGTAAGCGGTGAAATAGGGGAAAGCCTCCTTCACCAAAGCCGCTCCACCCGCGACATGCGGGGAGGCCATAGAGGTGCCGCTAAAAGCGATATAGCCACCCGAGGAATTGACTGAATTGATTCCGGGCTTGTCGTCCCCCCCTGGGGCGGCCAGACACCACTCGGCTGCCACGCCGCATTTGTTCGCATAGGAGGCTAAAGATCCATCCTCGCCCAGAGCCGTTACCGCCAGCCAATTATCTTTTAGCTCAGGAAACCAGTAGGGAGAGCCAGCCAGCAGGTCAGGGTGGTCCTGCGATTCATTGCCGGTGGCAAATACCATCAGGGAGCCTGCATCTACGCTGTTGTGAAAAGCCTCGATAGCCAGTGGCTGCCAATCCAGCACGCCTTCGGGTGAGCCGTAGTCCACGACATTACAGGGTGGTGGGGAGCTGGCATTGTTGCAACCATTGACTCCCAGGCTGCTGTTGATGATGGGCAGCTTGAACTGGGCCAAATAGTTCCAACCTTGTGAGGCAACGCGATCAAAGGCGGCGGCCGCTTCACGTGGGTCTGGTTCATAAGGATCATTGCCAAGTATGTCGTCGTCCTCATCCGCGCCGTCGTAAGCGACGGCAAAAAGCTGACTGTTGAACGCGACACCATGCATGCCAACGCCATCACGACGTGCGCCCATAATGCCCGCAACGTGGCTGCCGTGACCTGATGGAGGGTCAGAGTCGATGCCTTGGCCATTGGCGTAGGGGGTATTGGTGTTGAAATCAAAGCCACCCGCAATGGCACCGGCAAATTCGGGATGATTGCCTGCAATGCCGGAGTCCAGATAGCCGACCGTGACGCCTTTGCCGGTAAAACCCAGCGAATAGGCTTGGGCGGCGTTGATCATGTCCAGGCCAGGCTGACGTTTGTATTCTTTAGTCCGCCATTGTTGCAGCGAGCTATCTGGTTCCGCGTGGGCGGTGCCAGGCAAAACCAGGCTCAATAAGGCCATTTGCACCAGCACATAGGTGCTGCGTCTCTTGTTCGACATCTCTTCCTCTCCAGGGTGTTTTTCTATGCGTGGCGGCAACTCGTTGTGAGGTCGTGTTGTCGGGTCCATGCGTGCTATTTAACGTCGTATCTGTTGAATCTTATAGCGGTCAAATTTACGTTTTGTCATGTTTAGCGTTTGAAACATGCGAAAACGTGCGACTGAGTCGGGGAGCCTGGATAGAGAGTGGCGATTCTTCTTGTGAACAAGGCGTTTAATTGATGATCTGGTTTCTGTGTCTGAAAACCAGTTAGTGATGATTTTGTTGCACGGGTTGCAACATTTGGGATGTTGACTGGAGCCTGGAAGGGGTGAAGGTACCCCTGTTTGCTGCTGTTTTAAGGTGCTTTAACGTGGTGATGACCGGAGCGGGATTTCAGCGCTTCCAAGGGTGGCTGTGATTTCAAACCCAGGGACCTTAATTGGCCACAGGCTCTGCCAGCAAGGTGCGTACCAGTTCTGGTTTCAATGTTCGTGCCGCTGCAAACCCGGCAATATGGCGCACCCTGACCAGGTCCAGCGCGAAGAAATGGAAGTCCGTGAAACTGCTCAGAAACTCCATATCGGGAAAGCGGGCGGTATAGGCCTGCTTGGCTTGTTCCCAGTCGGGCTGCTCGCGCTCCAGTTTGCGAGCCAGCATCTGAAAGGTGACGCGGGGTAGGTCATGGACGGCATCCTGACCGTGTTCGCTTTGGCTGATCATCAGGCTGGCATCGGGGCGTTGTAGCAAATAACGGGTGTGAGCCGCCATTTCGCTGATGTGGATGATGATGCTGGCTTGTTCGGGGCAGATCGCAAAGGGGACGCGGGAGACTACCGGCAATCCCTGATTGCTGAGTGTGCCTAAAGACGCAGTGCGTTCGCTTTGGAGCAGGGCCTGCAGGCTGATTAGCAATGGATCATCAACAGACATAAAACCCCTATTCTGAAAAAGCTTCCATACTGCGTTTTGGGCTACATGTGCCTCGAGGGGGCGTTGCTTGGGTTGCCCCGTAGAAAAGTGCTCAACGTGGCACCTTCGCATAGCTGCCATCCGAAGAGTACCCTTGAGAATAGCCCAGCCAGGAAAAAGTCCCTCATGCTGCGCCTTCGGTTTGCGGCTCCCCGAGGGGCGCTTCTACCTTGGAATCGGCCCAGCGGTAAAAAATACTCACACACCACGTATAAAACAGGCCGACATAAAGCCGGCCTGTTCAGGGGGAGTGATGCGCGTGGTTTACACCAGAACGCGCTCAATACCACCATCGTTGGCACGGCGTACGTAGTCCGCCATCCAGTTCTCGCCCAGCATGTGCTTGGCCATTTCCACCACGATGTAGTCCGCATCCATCTTGGTTTCGTCCTCGTAACGGGACAAACCTTGCAGGCAGGACGGACAGGAGGTCAGCACTTTGACTTCGCCCTGGAAGCCATCGGCGCGAACAGCATCCTGGTTCTTCTGCAGTTCTTCGTGCTTGCGGAAACGGATTTGCGTGGAGATATCCGGACGCGACACAGCCAGCGTGCCCGACTCGCCACAGCAGCGGTCTGCCTTGATGGTACTGTCGCCCACCAGGGATTTGACCGTTTTCATGGGGTCTTGCAGCTTCATGGGGCTGTGGCAAGGGTCGTGGTACATGTAGCGCACGCCTTGCACATCTTCCAGTTTCAAGCCTTTTTCCAGCAGGTATTCGTGGATGTCGATCAGGCGGCAACCGGGGAAGATCTTGTCGAATTCGTAGCCCGCCAACTGGTCGTAACAGGTACCACAGCTGACCACCACGGTTTTGATGTCCAGGTAGTTCAGGGTGGTGGCCATGCGGTGGAACAGCACACGGTTGTCGGTGATGATCTTCTCGGCCTTGTCGCTTTGACCGCTGCCGCGCTGCGGGTAGCCACAGCACAGGTAGCCAGGAGGCAGAACCGTCTGTACGCCTACATGCCAGAGCATGGCCTGGGTTGCCAGGCCTACTTGTGAGAACAAACGCTCCGAACCACAGCCGGGGAAGTAGAACACGGCTTCTGAGTCCACCGAGGTGGCTTCAGGATTACGGATGATAGGCACGTAATCCGAGTTCTCGATATCCAGCAATTTACGAGCCGTCTGCTTGGGCAGGCCACCAGGCATCTTGCGGTTGATGAAGTGGATGACCTGTTCACGAATAGGGGCCTTGCCAATGGTGGCAGGCGGGGCGCTGACCTGTTTGCGGGCGGGAGCTGCCAGCAGATTGTGTGCAGCACGCTGGGCTTTGTAACCCACTTCGATCATGGCGGTTCGAGTCGCTTTGATGACGCGTGGATCTTTGGCGTTCAAAAAGAACATGGCCGCTGCCGAGCCCGGATTAAAGGACTTTTTGCCCATGCGTTTTAACAAGGAACGCATTTCCATGGATACATCGCCAAAGTCAATATCCACCGGACAGGGGTTGTAGCACTTGTGGCACAGGGTGCAGTGGTCGCCCACGTCCTCAAACTCTTCCCAATGCTTCAGGCTGATCCCGCGACGCGTTTGCTCTTCGTACAGGAAGGCTTCGATCAGCAAAGAGGTGGCCAGAATCTTGTTGCGGGGCGAGTACAGCAGGTTGGCCCGTGGCACGTGGGTGGCACAGACTGGTTTGCACTTGCCGCAACGCAAGCAGTCCTTGATGGCGTGGGAAATGGAGCCGATTTCGCTGCGCTGCATGATCAGCGATTCGTGGCCCAGCAGGTTGAAGCTGGGCGTCCAGGCGCGGCTCAAATCCGCTCCGGGCATCAGCTTGCCGGCGTTGAAGTGGTTGTTCGGGTCCACTTCGCGCTTGTAGTTCTGGAAGGGATCCAGCTCTTCTTGCGTCAGGAACTCGTATTTGGTCAAACCAATACCGTGCTCACCGGAGATCACACCGTCCAGACCACGCGCAATTTGCATGATGCGAGCCACGGTGACATTGGCCTGCTGCAGCATGCCGTAGTCGTCCGAGTTCACGGGGATATTGGTGTGTACGTTACCGTCACCGGCGTGCATGTGCAGAGCCACAAACACACGGCTTTTCAGCACACGGTCGTGAATAGCCTGCAGTTCGGTCAGTACGGCAGCGCAGTCGGCACCAGGGAAAATGTGTTCCAGGTTTTCACGAATCTCGCTCTTCCAGGACGTGCGGATCGTGTGATCCTGCAATAGTTGGAAAATCGAGGTGTTCGGGTCTTCTTGCAAACGCGCGTCGATAGCGGTGCTTTCCAGCGGCACGCCAATCTCGGCCAGCTCAGCTTGCGAGTCCTTCAGCGGCTTGTCCAGATTGTCCTGCAGCCACTGCCAGCGCTGGCGTACAGTGCGTACGATTTGCAGGGCATCGTGACGACGCTCGTTCAGGATCTCTTCGCGTGTGTGCTCGGCGTCGTTGTGGTCTTCGATCTTGCCTACGGGCAGATCGCCCTGGAGGAAGTCTTCCAGTTCACGGGTCAAGCGCAGCTTGTTGTCCGTGGACAGCTCAATATTGATGCGTTCGATTTCTTCGGTGTATTCACCCATGCGGCGCAGGGGGATCACCACGTCTTCGTTGATCTTGAAGGCGTTGGTATGGCGGGCAATGGCAGCGGTACGGGCACGGTCGGCCCAGAACTTCTTGCGGGCTTCGGCGCTGACGGCCACAAACCCTTCACCGGAGCGGCCATTGGCCAGACGCACTACCTCGGAGGCAGCGGTGGCCACGGCATCAGGGTCGTCGCCTACGATGTCGCCAATCAAGACCATTTTGGGCAGGCCGTCGCGCTTGCTCTTGGTGGCATAGCCCACGGCACGCAGATAGCGTTCGTCCAGGTGCTCCAGACCGGCCAGAATCGCGCCGATGCGCTTGCCTTCGCCGTTTAGGTAGTCAATGACTTCCACAATGGAGGGCACGGCCTGTTTGGCCTGGCCGAAAAACTCCATACAGACGGTGCGTGTATGCGCAGGCATGCGGTGCAGTACCCAGCGGGCCTGCGTGATCAGACCATCACAGCCTTCTTTCTGGATACCGGGCAGGCCAGCCAGGAATTTGTCGGTGACGTCTTTCCCCAGACCTTCCTTGCGAAAGCGCCGGCCTTCAATATGCAGGGTTTCGCTGCGCAGCAACTGGGCACCAGGGGCGTAACGGCCATCAAACCATTTGACTTCAAAATGAGCCATTTCCACGTCGTGGATCTTGCCCATATTGTGTTCAAGACGGGTCACTTCCAGCCAGTTGCCCTGGGCATCGACCATGCGCCACCAGGCGAGGTTGTCCAGCGCGGTACCCCATAGAACGGCTTTTTTTCCGCCCGCGTTCATGGCGATGTTGCCACCGACACAGGAGGCGTCGGCCGAGGTCGGGTCCACTGCGAAAACGGCACCAGCCGCTTCGGCGGCATCCGCCACACGGCGTGTTACTACGCCAGCACCGGTCAGGATGGTGGTGACGGGTTCGTTCATGCCAGGTAGCGTGGTTTGTTCGGGCTTGCCAATGGCATCGAGCTTTTCGGTATTGATCACCACCGAGCGCCAGCTAAGTGGAATAGCACCGCCCGTATAACCCGTACCACCCCCACGTGGGATAATGGTCAGCTTCAATTCAATACAGGCACGGACCAGCGCGGCCATCTCGTTTTCGTGGTCTGGGGTGAGCACGACAAAGGGATATTCCACGCGCCAGTCGGTTGCGTCAGTGACGTGCGAGACGCGCGATAGACCATCGAACTTGATGTTGTCCTTGGCGGTCAGGCGCGACAGGGAGCGCACGATTTTCTGGCGTAGCTCGCGAGTATCGGTAAATTCCTGTTCGAATGCGGCCACGGCGCCACGGGCAGCGTGCAACAGCCGCAAAACCTTGGCATCGCGATCGGGTACGGCGCTGTCTCGGCGCTGGTCGATTTCGTTCAAGCGATGATTCAAGGCTTCGATCAGTTGACGTTGGCGCTTGGGATTATCCAGCAGATCGTCCTGCAAATAAGGGTTGCGTTTGACAACCCAGATGTCACCCAGCACTTCAAACAGCATGCGTGCGGAGCGGCCGGTGCGGCGTTCAGAGCGTAGCTCAGACAGCTTTTCCCAGGCTTCCTCACCCAGCAGTCGCAGGATAATTTCCCGGTCCGAGTAAGAGGTGTAGTTGTAGGGGATTTCACGCAGGCGCGGCGTGTCGGTGTTGCGTGCCTGGGCAGCCAGGTGCTTGCTTGCAATGGGGGCGTTCATGGCGATAGTTGGCAAGGCCCGTCAAGGGCGGCTCAGCGAGGAGCAGATAGGCAAAAGACAAGTGTATACGAATCGTAGCCAGGCTGCCCCCTTACTACATGGGCAAGTCAGGGATAAGAGGTGCTTTGCAGCCAGTTTGCAGCAAATTACCAACCCAATTTGGGGAAAATCCACAGCAGACCCGCAGTCATGGTGATGTAGCGCGCCAGTTTTCCCACCGCCATGTAAAACAGGCTGGGCCAAAACGGCAGGCGTAGCCAACCGGCGACGGCACACAGGGGGTCACCTACCACTGGTAGCCAGGACAGGAGCAGAGCGGGCGGGCCCATGCGGGTCAGCCAGCGTTGCCCCAGTTCATGCCAGCGACCAGCGGCCTTGTTCTTGGGCGTGTTTCCGTCCTCGGTGTTTTGCGGGTGCTTTTCGCGCCAGGCTTCGTACGCTTTTTCGGCAGCCAGGCCAGTGGCATAGCTGATCGCCCCGCCAGCCGTATTGCCTACCGTGGCCACCAGTACCGCAGGCCAAAACATATCCGGGGCCAGGTTGATATAGGCGAACACCGCAGGCTCCGAGCCTAGGGGAAGGAGAGTAGCCGAGACCAGACTGACGATGAAAATGGCACTTAAACCGATTTCGGGCAGAGACAGGGTGGTCAAGAGCCACGAAATAAGATCAGAGATCCAGGCTTGCATAAGTAAAGTGGATGGGTGTTTGAAGAGAGTAATGGACGCCAGTTAGGGCATCTGCCTATGGTATTCTGTTTTTCTTTCCCGGTGAGCAGTCTCAGGCAGGGGCCTGCGACTGGCCTTGGTGGCAAACCGGCTGTTAATTGAAGCCTGAGAAATGTCGAACGATTACCTAAAGCGAATTTTGACCTCGAAAGTGTACGATGTTGCCATCGAAACACCACTTGAACCCGCTCCCCAGGTATCGGCACGAATTAGTAACACGGTACTGCTCAAGCGTGAAGACTATCAGCCTGTTTTTAGCTTCAAGCTGCGCGGTGCCTATAACAAGATGGCCAATCTGTCGGCCGCAGAATTAAAACGGGGTGTACTGGCCGCTTCGGCTGGCAACCACGCACAAGGCGTGGCCATGTCAGCGCGCAAGCTGGGCTGCCGCGCCGTTATTGTGATGCCAACCACCACGCCGCAAGTCAAGATTGACGGTGTGCGCAATCTGGGCGGCGAAGTGGTCCTGGCGGGCGAGAGCTACTCGGACTCCTACCAGCACGCTTTGGAACTGCAAAAGAGCGAAGGCCTGACCTTTGTGCATCCCTTTGATGATCCTGATGTGATCGCCGGGCAGGGCACGGTGGCCATGGAAATCCTGCAACAGCACCCCGGCCCGATTGAAGCGGTCTTTGTCGCGATTGGCGGTGGTGGTCTGGCAGCCGGCGTGGCAACGTACATCAAGGCCCTGCGCCCCGAAATCAAAGTAATTGGCGTGCAGACCGAAGATTCCTGTGCCATGGTGCGCAGTATCAAAGCGGGTCGACGTGTGAATTTGTCGGACGTGGGTTTGTTTTCCGATGGCACTGCTGTCAAGCAAGTGGGGTCGGAAACCTTCCGTCTGGTGCGCCAGTATGTAGATGACTTTGTCATTGTGGATACCGACGCGATTTGCGCGGCTATCAAAGATGTGTTCCAGGACTCGCGTAGCGTGCTGGAACCAGCCGGCGCTCTGGCTTTGGCCGGCGCCAAGCGCTACGCTGCTCAAAACAAGCTCAAGAACAAGACACTGATCGCGGTAACGTCCGGCGCGAACATGAACTTTGATCGTATGCGTATGGTGGCAGACCGTGCGGATGTGGGTCAGGCTCGTGAAGCCTTGTTTGCCTTGACGATTCCCGAGGCCAAAGGTAGTTTTCGTCGCCTGTGTGATGCCCTGGGGACGCGTTCGGTGACTGAGTTCAATTACCGCATGTCCAACATGGAAAAGGCGCACGTCTTTGTGGGGATGTCGATTTCTTCGGAAGCGGAAATTGAAAAGCTGGAAGAGCGTTTCGTCAAGAAAGGCTTTGGTACCTTGAATCTGACGGGCAACGAGCTGGCCAAAACCCATGTGCGTCACATGGTGGGTGGAGTGTCCAGCCAGGCTACGAACGAAGTCCTGCTGCGTTTCGAGTTTCCAGAGCGCCCTGGCGCCTTGCGTAAATTCCTGTCCAGCATGAATCAGGACTGGAATATCAGCTTGTTTCACTACCGTAATCAGGGCGATGACTACGGTCATATCCTGATCGGTATCCAGGTGCCGCCTTCGGACAAGAAAGAGTTCAAGGCCTTCCTGGACAATCTGGGCTACCCGCACTGGGACGAGACAGACAACCCGGCTTACAAGCTGTTTTTGTAAGTCAGTGGATGGCGCCCTACCAGTATGGCGTCGTGCAGAGTTGTCAGAACAGAAACACCTCGCTTGTTAAGGCGAGGTGTTTTTTATTTGGAACCTGAGCGTGATGATTGCAGGTGCAGCGGCGTATTGCCTGATAACAAGGGGGGATTAGCTGGCAGCCCATCGCCACGCTTAATTGAGGTGCTTGTGCCAGGTTGCGCTGTTGGTTTGTGGCCTGAGGGCCGCTTGGAAGCAAGCGTAGTTCAGCCCTAGACACGCTGTCTACGCTTGTTGTGTCAAACCTGTGCTACACACTGCTCTAAGGCTTGCCGCAACGGTTCCAGGCTGTCATTTAGCCGTGTAAAGGCTTGTTCCTGACGAACTGACAACGCATGGGCCTGTTCTGCCGTTACCACTTCAAAGCCCAGATTCTGCCCAGGCAGGCGCTGTGCAATTTGAGCTAGATCCACGCTGGCGACCTGTCCGATTCGTGGATAGCCCCCGGTGGTTTGCCGGTCGGCCATCAGCACAATAGGCTGGCCATCGTTGGGGACTTGAATCGTTCCAAAGCAGGTGGGGGCGGAGAGCAGCTCTTTAGCCGTTTTACGCTGCAATGGCTGACCTTCCAGGCGATAGCCCATGCGTTCCGAGGCGGGGCTGATACGGTAGCTTTGGCTTTGAAACAGTTCCAGTGATTCGTCAGTGAACAAATCGGCTTGATCCAACATGACACGCAGGCGTTCTCGCGGGGCCAAGGCCAGTGCAGCAGGCATGTAAATCCGTAGCTCATCCAGTACGGCTTGCAGCCTGTTTAGTGTCGCTTCCTGATTGGGCAGGGGCCGAGCCAGTTGAATCTGATCGCCCTTTTTCAAGGCGCGACCTTCAAAACCACCCAGACCAACGCGCATATGGGTGCTTTGGCTACCCAGCAAGGATTCGACTTGAAAACCGCCGTAGACAGACAGGTAGCTGCGGGCACCTTGGCCGGGTTTGACGGACTGCATGGTCAGTGTCTGTCCGGCGCGCGCCAGAGTAGGGCGCAGCACTGCCACGGGCTGACCGTCCAGGCTGGCATTCATCTCCGCGCCGGTCAGGACAAACAGGGCGGGTGCGTCAAACCGCAGGCTTGGGCCCTGTACGGTAATTTCCAGGCTGGCCAGGTCTTGTGCAACGGTATTGCCTGCCAGCAAATGGGCGAGCCGGTGTGCGCGTTCATCCATGGCACCGCTGGGTGAAACCCCCAGGTGTTGGTGCCCATACCGACCTCGGTCTTGCAGGCTGCTCATCATGCCTGGCTTGAGGATATGTACCGTCATGCAGGTGTCCAGTGATCAAACTGTTCATGAGGCAGGGGCACAAAGCGCACTTGGTCACCGGGGGCGAGCAGGGCAGCGGGGGAGCGCCGGGCGTCGAACAGGCTAACTGGCGAGCGGCCAATCAAATGCCAGCCGCCAGGAGATTCGTTGGGGTAAATAATGGTTTGCTGGTTGGCAATGGCTACCGAGCCTTTGGGCAGTACGGTGCGGGGGGTGGCACGGCGCGGCACATTCAGTTGTTCGGGCAAGATGCCCACATAGGGGGCACCGGGCGCAAAGCCCACCATAAATACCAGTTGTACTTGACTGCTGTGCAGTTCAATGACTTGTTCCTGGCTCAGTCTCAACTGCTCGGCAATGGCGGGCAGGTCGGGGCCGAAGGGGCCGCCGTAACAGACGGGAATATCCACCAGGGCACCGGGGGCAGCCTGATCCTGGCTGGCATCCAGCTCGGCCAGTGCCTGGTGAACATAGTTGTGCAAACGGGCGAGCTGGTCGCTGCTGCCATCCGGATAAAAGTGGATGGCAACCGCAGTAAAGCTGGGGACCAGATCACGGACACAGGCGGGCGCGTGGTCGCGCAGCAAGCGTGCGGCGCGGGTGCAGCGCAAACCGGTCTCCAAAGAAAGCTCACCGCTGAACTGCACGAGCAAACAGCGGTCGCCTTGTTCGGTAAGTAGCCAGGTTTTGTGCATCTTTATTTGGCGAAAAGGGAGTCCAGGCTGTTGAAGGCTTTGAATTCCAGGGCGTTGCCCGATGGGTCCATGAAAAACATGGTGGCTTGCTCGCCAGGCTCGCCCTTGAAACGGATATAGGGTTCGATCACAAATTGGGTGCCAGCGGCAAGCAGCTTGTCAGCCAGGGTTTGCCAGGTGGGCATATCCAGCACGACACCAAAGTGACGCACGGGCACGTTGTGAGCGTCTACCGCACTGGTGGCATTGCTGCCGCATTCTGAAGGAGCCAGATGAGCCACAATCTGGTGGCCGTAGAAATTGAAGTCGATCCACTGATCAGAGGATCGGCCTTCGGGACAGCCTAATGTCTGGCCATAGAACTGGCGTGCAACGGCCAGATCATGGACCGGAAAAGCAAGGTGGAAAGGGCGCAGCTCATGGGTATTGGACATGCTTGGCTCCTGTGCGGCATAAATCCGCCAACGTGGTCTTCAGAGCCGTTTATTGTAGGACCAATATGGCCCCACATGTTCTAGCAGTCCTGCAGTCGAACCCGACTCTTGGGGAAACGCAACATAAACACGCTGCCTACTCCCAGACGGCTTTGAATTTGCAGTTCGGCATTATGTCGCACGATGATGTGTTTGGTAATGGCCAGGCCCAGGCCCGTGCCGCCTGTGGAGCGCGAACGGCCCTTGTCCACGCGGTAAAAGCGCTCGGTCAGGCGGGGAATGTCCTGGGCAGCAATGCCGATACCCGTGTCCTGGACGGAATAACAGGCCTCGCCGCTGTCATTCAAATACCAGCGCACAGTGATGGTGCCGTCCTTGGGGGTATAGCGCACTGCATTGGTAATCAGGTTGGAGACGGCCGAGCTTAATTCGGTTTCCATGCCCTGAATGGCAATACGCGGATCAATGTCCGTGACAAAGCTGTGTTGTCCGCCGGAGATGGCCTCGCCTTGTTTCAGCGCGCTTTCAATCAATTGGCTGACCTGCACGGTTTCCCCTTCCACCGTGGGCGAGGATTCCAGTGTCGACAAGGTTAACAAGTCGGACACAATCGACTGCATGTGACGGGTCTGCTCCAGCATCATTTGCTCGTAACGCTGACGCTGCTCCAACGGCAGGCTCTCGGCCGGCATGTCCTGCAAGGTTTCCAGAAACCCCAGCAGGACCGTCAAGGGGGTACGCAGCTCATGGGAGACATTGGCCACAAAGTCTTTGCGGGTGGTCTCCAGCATTTCAACCTGGGTGACATCGCGGGTCACGATCAGGAACTGGCCCAGGCCATAGGGTGTCAATTGCAGTAGCAAGGAGCGTTCGCGTCCGTCTTTGCTCAGGTGCAGCAACAATGGGCCGTCCCATTGGGGTTGGCGGGCGTAACGGGAGAACTCGGGTTCGCGCAGGATATTGAAGATGCTGTGATGACGGTCCGTGGCCAGATTCAGGCCGATGTGCTCACAGGCGGTCTGATTGCACCACTGCAGCTCCATTTCCCCGTTCAGGGTGATGGCACCGTCGGGCAGGGCCTCGGCGGCCATCATGATGCCATCCACGTAGCGATTCAACTCCTGAATTTCCTGCCGGTCACGGCGCAACTGGCGATAGATGGGGGCCAGAATGGCGTCCCAGGGGCCAATGGCGGGCGGAGGGGGATCACTCAGGTTACGGGTCCAGCGCTCAACGCGGGACAACTGCAAGGTGCTGATGAAAATCAGCATTAACAGGCCGCCGCAAAACAAGGCCAGACCGGTGAATGGCCCGAGCCACCAGCCGATCAGGCTGCCCAACAGGGCCCAGATAACAATAGACGTAAATATGCTGAACATGGGATCAGGCGCTTGGGGCCTTTTCCAGAGGAGAAAGGGCAAAACGATAGCCCGAGCCACGGATCGTTTCAATATGTTTGTCGTGTCCGCTAGGCTCCAGCGCCTTGCGCAAGCGACGGATATGGACGTCTACTGTGCGCTCTTCCACAAACACGTGGTCGCCCCAGACCTGATCCAGCAGTTGGGAGCGGGTGAAGACACGTTCGGTGTGCGTCATGAAGAAATGCAGCAGGCGAAACTCGGTAGGCCCAATGGTCAGTGCCATACCCTGGCTGGACAAGCGGTGCGTGCTGGGGTCCAACTGCAGGTCGCCAATGGAGATTACGTCATCGGTTAGCTGAGGTGCGCGGCGGCGCAACACAGCCTTGATGCGGGCAATCAGTTCTTTGGGCGAAAAGGGCTTGGTGATGTAATCGTCCGCGCCGGCTTCCAGACCATCGACCTTGTCCTGCTCCGAGCCTTTTGCCGTCAGCATGATGACTGGGATATGACGGGTACGTTCGTCCGAGCGCAGTTTGCGGGCCAGGTTAATGCCTGAGGAGCCGGGTAGCATCCAGTCCACCAGAATCAAATCAGGCAGCTCGGCGCGAATGAGGATCTGGGCTTGTTCGGCATCGAAGGCGCGCAGCACTTTATGGCCGGCAAAGGACAGATTGACAGAGATCAGCTCCTGGATTGCAGGCTCATCTTCCACGACTAATATGCTTGTACTCATTGTTAGCTTCAGGCTGGTCCGATAAAAATAAAAGATGGTCAGGCAGGCTGTTTGTATTGCACTTGAGCGACTGGTAGTCAGGCGACTCAAGAGAAACACAGGGGGCGCTTCAATCCCTGACTGCACGTAATAACGCCATCATATGGCGTTAATGTTTCAGGTTTGTGAATGTGTAAAAAAGGGCAGCGCTCAGCGAGCTGGATTTTCGTTTCTGTACCGGGAAATCTGCGTTACGATTATGCCATTATGGAAAAACAGCGTCCTCAACACCCTACCGCCCAGCACGCCGATACGCACTTTGGCTTTCAAACCGTCGCTGAAAGTGAAAAAGCGGGCAAAGTTGCCCAAGTCTTTCATTCGGTGGCTAACAATTACGACATTATGAACGATCTGATGTCGGGCGGCCTGCACCGTATCTGGAAAGCCTTCACTATCGGTCGAGCGGCTGTACGCCCCGGCATGAAAGTGCTGGATATCGCGGCGGGAACGGGCGATTTGACCAAGACCTTTGCGCGCCAGGCAGGTGCCGACGGCGAGGTTTGGCATACCGATATCAATAGCTCCATGCTGCGCGTGGGGCGTGACCGTTTGCAGGACAAGGGCATCATCACACCTGTTGCGGTCTGTGATGCCGAGCACCTGCCTTTTCCTGACGGTTATTTTGATCGCGTCTCGGTGGCCTTTGGTTTACGTAATATGACGCATAAAGATCGCGCACTGGCTGAAATGAAGCGGGTGTTGCGTCCAGGCGGCAAATTGCTGGTGCTGGAGTTTTCCCGTGTGGCCAAGCCCTTGCAGGCCCCGTATGACTGGTATTCCTTCAATATCCTGCCTCGCATTGGCAAATTCGTCGCCAAGGACGAGGAAAGCTATCGCTATCTGGCTGAATCCATTCGCATGCATCCCGATCAGGACACTCTGGCTGACATGATGCGCGAAGTGGGGTTGGAGCGTGTGCAATATTTCAATCTGACAGCCGGTGTCGCTGCGCTGCATGAAGGCATCCGCCTGGATTGAGGCCGGGCCTACCCTCTCTCTCTATATATATATAGCGGCACCTTTGGGTGCCGTTCGTTTTTTGGCTTGTCATTTACGGTAAAAAAAACATGGTGCATGAGAACTTGTCATGTTAATGTTCAGCTTATCGTAAGTTTTCTTGAATATTCGACTGGGATGGCTTGGCCGCGGGCTTTAAAGCTCTGTGTCTTAAACGCGTGTTCTGGTCAGGAGTTTGTGACTATGTCTGGACGGCTTTCTCGTTACTTCATGGCTGCTGTACTGGCCTTTAGCACCGGCGCTTTGCTGACCGTTTCTTATGATGCGGAAGCACGTCGCATGGGTGGTGGATCCAGCTTTGGCCGCCAATCCTCCAATATCACCAGCAATCGCTCGGCAGCGACGCCTCCTGCTGCAGCGAATAATGCCACTCGTTCGGCTGCTCCTGCCGCTGGCGCTGCTGCTGCCGGTACGGCCGCAGCGGGTACCGCTGCCAAGTCGGGCATGTCCCGCTTCCTGGGCCCGATCGCCGGTATCGCTGCAGGTCTGGGTATTGCTGCCTTGCTGTCCAGCATGGGTCTGGGCGGCGCTTTCCTGGAAATGATGTCCAGCCTCTTGCTGATTGGTCTGGTTATCTTCGCTGTTCTGTTCATTGTGCGTCGTTTCCGTGGCTCGGCTGCTCGCCCTGCCATGCAACAGGCCGGTGGCCAGTCCATGATGCGTAATGCCGATCCGGCACCGAGCCCCTGGCAACAACCACAGGCTGCGCCAGCACCTGCGCCTGCTGCCGCTCCTGCTGCTCAGCCCGCTGCTGCCGCCGCTGTTCCCGCACCTCCAGTAGACGAAAGCTGGTTCATTCCCGGTGATTTCGACACACCGACCTTCCTGGCCAATGCTAAGACGCAGTTCGTGGAAATCCAGAAACTGTGGGACAAGGGTGATGTGGAACAATTGCGTGCCTTCCTGACCGACGATTTGCTCAAAGAAGCCTCTCCTCAGATTGCTCAGCGCCAGGGCGAGAACGTGACCCAAGTGGTTCTGCTCAATGCTGAGCTGCTGGGCATCGAGAAAGTGGCCGACGGCCATCTGGCCAGCGTGCGCTACTCCGGTATGTTGCGCGAAGAGGCGGGTGCCGAAGCCTTCCGCTTTGAGGAAGTCTGGAATCTGTTCAAGGCCGATGGCGCAGGCTGGCTGCTGGCTGGTATTCAGCAGATCCCGGTTGACCCCAACGCTTGATCTTTGTCTATACAAACAGCCGCCTTCTAATCCAGGCGGCTGTTCTGTTATGAGCGCTCTCGCTTCTCTGTGATTCCCTTTGCCCGTGTTCCTGTCGTCCTGTACATCCGGCCGTGTCTGTGTCGGGTTAAACTGGCTGTTTTAATTGGACTGGTTTACTCGCTGCGGCAGTAGACTTGCATGGACATGCTTGGTATCCCTTCATTCCTAGAACCTGGCGCCGTGGGCGTGCGTTTGCTGAACGCCTTGCTTGATCGCGAGGATTGGGCGCGTGAGCGTTTGCGCAGCTATGCAGGTAAAACCGTCTCGCTGATTGTGGGCCGTTTGCAACTGGTCTACACCATCAGTTCTCAGGGAAAGCTGGAGCAGGGCCATCCTGCCGTGGTGCCCGATGTCACGCTGACTCTTCCTCAGAACAAGCTGCCCGAATTGCCTCAAATCCTGCAAGACGGCGATTTCAGCCGAGTGACGCAGTTAATGCATGTGCAAGGTGAAGCCGGTCTGGCCAATCTGGTGTCGGACCTGGCCGCTAATCTGCGTTGGGATGCCGAGCACGATCTGGCCCAAATTGTTGGTGATGTCATGGCAGTGCGTCTGTTTAGCGGTGCGCGCCGGGCGTTTACCGGCTTGCGGGATCTGGGCCAGCGTCTGGCCGGCAATGCCAGCGAATACCTGACTGAAGAAAGTGGCTTGCTGGTGACGCGTCCCGAGCTTGACCGGCTGCGCGAGCAATCAGCCGTTTTGACTCAGCGCCTGGACAAATTGGACCAGCGTTTGAATCGTCTTGATACGCGTCGGCGGGAGTCCTGAGCATGTTCTCCTTGTGCCGTTTGCTGACCATTTTGCTGGTTGTATTCCGTTATCGCCTGGACGAGCTGGTGCTGTCGAGTATCCGCCATCCCTGGGCTTACCGGTTGTTGCGCGTTGTGCGCCTGGGTCGCAAACCCAAGCTGCCGCGCGGTGTGCGCTTGCGTTTGGCCCTGGAAAGCTTGGGGCCTATCTTCGTCAAGTTCGGTCAGGTGCTCTCTACCCGCCGGGATCTGATTCCGCTGGATATCGCCGAGCAACTGGCTTTGTTGCAAGATCGTGTGCCCCCCTTTCCCTCCGAGGTGGCCGAGGCCACGATTCTGAAGGCTTTGGGTGCGTCGCCTTATGAGCTGTTCAAGAAGTTTGATCGTGAGCCCATCGCCTCGGCGTCGATTGCTCAGGTTCACTTTGCTGAGCTGCATGATGGCCGCGAAGTGGCCGTCAAGGTATTGCGTCCTGGTATGCGCGAGGTCATCCACAAAGATCTGCGCTTGATGCGTGTGCTGGCCGGGTTTATGGAACGCCTGGGCCCTGATGCCCGTCGCCTGAAACCGCGTGAGGTGGTGGCCGAGTTCGACAAGTACTTGAATGACGAGCTGGATCTGATCCGTGAAGCCTCCAATTGCAGTCAGTTGCGCCGCAATTTCACCAAAGATGTAGAGCGGACTGAGTTGCTGATCGTGCCCGAAGTGCATTGGGATTATTGCGCCTCGACCGTGTTCACCATGGACCGTATGAAGGGCATTCCGGTCAACCAGATTGACCGCTTGCGCGCCGCCAATGTGGACTTGAAAGACCTGGCTCGTAAAGGGGTGGAGATTTTTTTCACCCAGGTGTTTACCGACGGTTTTTTCCATGCCGACATGCACCCCGGTAATATTTACGTCTCGGACGCACCGGAATCGTTGGGCCGTTACATTGCCCTGGACTTTGGTATCGTGGGGTCTCTGTCCGAGTTCGACAAAAACTATCTGGCGCAAAACTTCTTGGCTTTCTTCCGGCGCGATTATCGTCGGGTCGCTCAATTGCATATTGAGTCCGGCTGGGTGCCACCTGAAACCCGCGAAGAGGAGCTGGAAGGTTCGGTGCGCGCGGTATGTGAGCCGTATTTTGACCGGCCCTTGTCCGAGATCTCCCTGGGGCAAGTGCTGTTACGCCTGTTCCAGACGTCGCGCCGGTTCAATGTAGAAATTCAGCCGCAGCTGGTGCTGCTGCAGAAAACCCTTCTGAATGTGGAAGGGATGGGGCGGGACCTGGATCCGGAACTGGATCTGTGGGATACCGCCAAACCGTATCTGGAAAAGTGGATGTACCAGCGTATTGGTCCATCGGGCTTTTACTCGCGTTTGAAACAGGAAGCCGGGCAGTGGGCCCAGATCATGCCGCAGCTTCCGCGTCTGGTTTATTCCAGCTTGAATAGACCGGAGACAGGGCAGGCGTTGAACCAGGAACTTAAGCTGTTGCGCCAGTCGCAGCAGCAGACTAACCGATTGCTGACGGCCTTGTGTGCGGTATTGGCGCTTGCGGTCGGTGTGGCCATCTGGGCTTTGGTGGGGCGATAAGTGTGATCTCTCCGCAACGCGTCAGTTTTTTTGTGGCTGACATATTTCTGATAACTGCAGGTTCTACGATAGACGCAGGTCCGCCAGCTGATTGTTAAGCTGGCGCTTTCCGGCGCCTTCCGGACGGTAAATGGCCGCCCTCAAGGAACCGCTTGATTCTTTTTAGGAATCGTTATGCTTTACCATGACTTATTTAAATCCATGGAAGCGGTGCGCTGGAATTTCGCGCATGACATACCGTGGGATGACTTTGATGGCAGCAAGCTCACAGACGAGCAGGCCTACACCATCAAAATGAACGCCATTACCGAGTGGGCTGCCTTGCCTGCTACCGAAATGTTCCTGCGTGACAATAAAGATGACAGCGACTTTTGCGCCTTTATGTCCGTGTGGTTCTTCGAGGAACAAAAGCACTCGCTGGTTTTGATCGAATACCTGCGCCGTTTCCGCCCCGAGCTGATGCCCACCGAAGAAGAGCTGCATAAAGTGCGCTTTGACTTTGATCCGGCCCCAGCCATGGAAACGCTGATGCTGCACTTTTGCGGCGAAGTGCGCCTGAATCACTGGTACCGTCGTGCCGCCGACTGGCACACTGAGCCTGTGATCAAGGCCATCTACAAGATTGTGGCTCAGGACGAGGCCCGTCACGCCGGTGCTTACCTGCGCTACATGAAGCGTGCTCTGGTGCATAAGGGTCAGGAATTTGGCCTGCAAGCCCGTCTGGCTTTCTCCAAGATCGGTGTTCTGATGGCCTCGGCGCATCGTACCGCTCAAGCGTTGCACCCCACCAACTTGCATGTGAACAAAGCCATGTTCCCGGACGATACGGTGCAGTCCAAGCTGCCATCGCCCGGTTGGCTGGAAACCTGGCTGGATACGCAGATTCGCTTCGACAAGGAATGGGAGCACAAGGTTAGCTCTCGCATCTTGCACAATATGTCGCTGTTGATGGGTAGCTCCTTTGAAACCGTGCAGGAGTTGAACCGCTACCGCAAGGATCTGGCACGCCAGGTCGGCTCGGACTCGACTCTGGTTCAGGCTTGATATGAGCGTACGTTTCGAGGCTAAGGTGCTGGGTCTGGATGCCTTGCGTGAGGCTATGGAACAGGGGCGCCTGGCGCGCCCGCTGGTCTTTACCAACGGTGTGTTTGATATCCTGCACCGTGGACATGTCAGCTACCTGGACGAAGCGGCCCAATTGGGTGCTTCGCTGATTGTCGGTGTGAATACTGACGCCTCGGTGCGACGTTTGAACAAGGGGCCGGAGCGCCCCATCAACCCTGAACAGGATCGTGCCGCTTTGCTGGCTGCGCTGGCTTGTGTGGATGCGGTGGTCTTGTTTGACGAAGACACACCCGAAGCCTTGATCGCGGCACTGCGCCCGGACTTGATCGTCAAGGGCGGTGACTACGATATGGAAGCCTTGCCAGAAACGGCTTTAGTGCGTAGCTGGGGAGGCGATGCGGTCGCCATTCCTTTTGAGTTTCAGCGCTCGACCACGGCCCTGGTTAAAAAGCTGCGTGACTAAACAAGCGGTATTGAAGGATTGAATCCCGGCATAGTCCGGGATTTTTTTGTCTGTTTGATCCAGGCATCGTGTCTTGTACACAAAGACAAGGACATGAGCACTGAAGTTGTCCGCGCAGGGCTTGGCGTTGTTTCGTTTGCGTTTGGATGGCGCTGCTGATGGATCTGACATTGCTGCTGTGAGCAAAGAGCGCGACGTGTATATCTCGGGCTTTCAGAATCTCAAGGATTCAATGGGAGCGCTTTGCTGCAGTCTTGCCTGGGTCGCTTCAGGACGCCGGTTGTAGCAGATCGTTCACGGCCCGCAGGTCGTTTTCGCTCAGCGTGCCGCTGGCTGCTTTCAAGCGTAGGCTGTTCATCAGAACGTCATAACGGGCTTGGGCCAGACTGCGCTGTGCTTCGTAAAGCTGCTGCTGGGCATTGAGCACATCGATATTCACACGCACACCGACCTCGTAAGCCAGCTTGTTGGCCTCCAGAGCGTCTTGGCTGGACTTGGTGGCCGCTTCCAGTGCCTGCACACGGACCAGACCCGAGGTGACGCCGGAGAAGTACTGGCGCGTCTGCTGGATGGACTGCTCAATGGCGAACTGGTGATCGTAGCGGGCCTGTTGCAGGCGCGAGCTTTGTTCACGGACTTGAGAGCTGGTTTCGCCGCCTCGGAAAATGGGGATACTTAGCTCCAGACCGACGGCGCTGTTCAGAGAACGTGGGCCACCGCCAGCTTGGCCAAACAGGGTCTGGTCGCTGCCGCTGCCGGTCTGGGCTTTCAAGGCCAGGGTAGGTTCGTGCAGGGCCTGGGTGCTTTTCAACTGCTCTTGGGCGGCACGTGCCTTGATATCGGCCAGTGCCACACTTAAACCGGATTGGCTGGACTGATCCAACCAGTCTTGTAGATTTGCAGGTTGTGGGGCGGGCAGACGCAAAGGCTCACGTAGGCGAGCCAGTGTTTCATAACGCTCCAGCGTCAGCGCCGCCAGCTTGTCCTGAGCCACTTGCAGGGCATTTTCCGCTTGCAAGACGCTAGCTCGTGTCAGATCCAGACGCGATTTGGCTTCGTAGGTATCGGTAATCGTGGTGCCGCCCAGTTGAAAATTCTGGTCAGCGGCGCGCAATTGCTCGTCAATGGCAGCTTGCTGGGCTTTCAAGGTAGATAGCGCATCTTGTGCTGCCAGCACATCAAAATAGCGTTGGCTGACGCGTAGCATCAAGTCTTGTCGATCCAGCGCCAGTTGAATATCGGCACCCTGCGCCAATAACTGAGCGCGTTCGTAACGAGCCCAGGCGTTGCGGTTGTAAACCGGTTGGCTCAGTGTGAGTGCCCAGGCGGCTCGGTCGCTGGAGTGTTGATTGGACAGCTTGCTGGTTTGGCGGCGCTCTTGCAGTTCGGCTGTGCCGATGGCGCTGATCTGTGGCAACAATTGTGCTCGACTCTGCGGCACTTGTTCTTGGTCGGCTTGATGTGCTGCCTGAGCCGCGCCAAATTGCGGTTCACGAGCCAGGGCCTGATTCCAGGCTTGCAGCAGGTCTTGCGACTGGGCCGTGCTGCTTAAGGCAAGCAGGCAGAGCAGCGTCAGGCGCAAGGAGGTCATGAACCGCATAGGCACTTAAAAGCGGAATTGTGAAACGGCCGTGCCGCGCAAAGGTTTGATCCAGGTGTCGAACAGCGGTGTGGTATCGAAGCTGGCGGCGCTGGTGCGAGTAATACGCACGGCTGTCATGACCGGGTTTTGACCGACCACCACCACCAGACGGCCCCCGATACAGAGCTGGTACTTCAAGGCATCAGGAATGGTGGGCACGGAGCCGGTGACCAAAATGGCGTCGTACTCGGTGGTGCCCCAGCCGGCATGTGCATCGCCCACTTCAACCTTGACGTTGCGTACATTGTTGCGCTGCAGGTTTTCCTGGGCAAAAGCGGCCAGTTTGCTGTCAATTTCGACGGAGGTGACTTGTTGGGACAGGTGAGCCAGCAAAGCGGCCTGATAGCCCGAGCCGGTACCAATTTCCAGCACACCGTCGCTAGACTGCAAAAGCAGCTCTTGAGCCAAACGGGCTTCCACTTTGGGCGAGAGCATGGTCTCGTGCGTGTCCACGGCATTGATGATCAGTGGCAGTTCGGTGTCCGAAAAGGCCGAAGAGCGCAAAGACGAGGGAACAAAGCGTTCGCGCTGGACCTCGACCAATGCTTGCAGCACGTTTTCGTCGGATACGTTCCAGGGACGGATCTGTTGTTCCACCATGTAGTAACGGGCACGTTCGAGTTCAGACAGCGCAATATGGTTCATAGCTTCCAGAAAACTAAAGGCTTGGCAAAGAGCCGATTATAAGCCAGCGCATCGATAAAGAGGCGCAGTCGGGCTTAGCAGGACGGCACCATCGCGTGAAGCAAGGTGCTGGCGTTGTTGACGGCAATGGGCAAGAAGGTGTCAAAGTCCATGTGTGCGTCGTTGTTGGCATTGTCTGAAATGCTGCGTATGCAGACAAAAGGCACGGTATTCAGATAGCACACCTGGGCAATGGCGCCACTTTCCATTTCGCAGGCTAAGGCATTAAAGGTGGCGCTTAACCACTGTATTTTATCGTTACATGCGATAAATTGGTCGCCGGTAACAATTCGGCCCGTGTGGACCTGATGCCCTTCAATTTGTTGGGCGGCAGTTTGGGCAATGGCCAGTAAGGCGGGGTCTGTCGGAAAATCAAAGGTATCCAGACGGAAAACCTGTCCTGGCGCCAGACCCAGGGCTTTGAGCTCCACATCGTGCTGGACCAGCGTATCGGCAATGACGATGTCGCCTGGCCGGATGCTGGGCTCAACCGCACCGGCAATACCGATATTGATGATGCTGCCCACGGCAAATTCCGAGATCAGCATCTGGGTGCAAGCGGCGGCATTGACCTTGCCCACGCCGCAGACTACGGCCACCACAGGTTTACCCAGATAGCTGCCGCGATGAAAGTCCATGCCGGCACGCTGGAGGGTCTGGGGCTCTTGCAAGCGTTCCAGCACAATCTCCAGCTCTTCGCGCATGGCGACAATAATTCCAAGTGTAGGCATAAGACAGGGGCCTTCAAGCGACCCGATCAAACGGCACGTATCAGGACGATGGCCACAGTTTATGGAAGTGATGCACCGGACCGTGTCCGTTGCCCACGGTTAGTTCACCCGAGCGGGCAATGGCTTCGTACAAGTACTTTTTGGCAGCCAGGGCGGCGTCAGGCACATTGCTGTATTGGGGCAGCAGGGCGGCTAGCGCAGCTGACAAGGTACAGCCGGTACCGTGTGTATTGGCCGTATCAATACGCTTGGCGGGCATTTCGATCATCTTGTCGCCATCGTGCAGCAGGTCTATGCAGTCCGAACCGGGCAGGTGGCCCCCTTTCAGGAATACCCAGCGCTGATCGCTGTGACTCATCAGGCGACGCAGGCGCTCGGCGGCCTGACGCATTTCCTTGACGGTTTCTACCGGGCGGGCGTCCAGCAGAACACCGGCTTCGGGCAGATTGGGTGTGATCATGGTGCACTGGGGCACCAGTTGCTCGCGCAAGGCATGGACAGCCGACTTTTCCAGCAAATGGTCGCCGCTTTTGGCGATCATCACCGGGTCCAGCACCAGATGCTTGGGTTTGAAGTGAGCCATGCGTTCGGCCACCACAGTGGTGACGGCCTCCTGGCCCAACATGCCTATCTTGACGCCATCAATGCGCACGTCGGCAAACAGCGTATCAATCTGCTGGCGCACAAAGTCGGCAGGAACGGGGCTGATGCCGGTGACCCCTTGGGTATTTTGTGCCGTCAAAGCGGCAATGACAGCGGTGGCATAAGCACCCAGGGCGCTCATGGCTTTGACATCAGCCAGAATACCGGCGCCGCCGGAGGGGTCAACTCCGGCAATGGTCAGCGTATTGGGAATCATGTCTCGATCAGGTACGGGAGTGAATCAGCCCTTCGGTAGGGGAGCTGGGGTCGGCATCGTAGTATTTGCGGGGTACACGGCCAGCCAGATACGCCTGGCGACCGGCTTGTACTGCCAGGTTCATGGCACTGGCCATCATTACAGGCTGACGGGCACCGGCAATGGCGGTGTTCATCAGGACACCATCACAGCCCAGCTCCATGGCAATAGCGGCATCCGAGGCCGTACCGACACCGGCATCCACCAGCACCGGCACCTTGCTCTGATCGATGATCAGGCGCAAGTTCCAGGGGTTGATAATGCCCATGCCCGAACCGATCAGGGAGGCCAAAGGCATGATGGCCACACAGCCAATATCTTCCAGCATACGGGCCTGGATAGGATCATCAGCGCAATACACCATCACATCAAAACCTTCATCCACCAGGGTTTTGGCGGCTTTCAGGGTTTCGGGCATATTGGGGAACAGATTGCCGGAGTCGCCCAGCACTTCCAGTTTGACCAGCTTGTGACCGTCCAGCAGTTCGCGGGCCAGACGCAAGGTCCGCACGGCGTCATCGGCGGTGTAGCAACCCGCAGTGTTAGGCAGCAGGGTGTATTTGGAGGGGGGCAGGTAATCGAGCAGATTGGGCTCGTTGGCGTTTTGGCCGATATTGGTGCGGCGAATGGCCACGGTCACAATGTCAGCGCCGCTGGCTTCAATAGCCAGACGAGTTTCATCAAAATCTTTGTATTTACCGGTGCCTACCAACAGCCGGGATTGGTAGCTGGTTCCGGCCAGGATAAAGGGGTCGTTGTTCACTGTTTGGGTCATGGTGGTGCTTTGTTGCGCATCCGTCTTTGGTGACGGAGAGATAAGTGATTTTTGCTGGGCAAACACTGCAAGAATAATCCATTTGGCCGGTACTCGCAGGAAAACCCTTATATAAGCTTGCTGGTGTTCGGGGGAAGGGCGCGTGAGTAGCAGACAGTAAAGCCTCTTTAGTCGGGGGGCTTGTGGGTGCCCTGCAAAATCACATATCCCTAAGTATAAATTTGATGTCCACAAGGTGATGGAAAGTGTGCCAATGCCTGACGGACAAGCCTTGGGTCAGGTGCGAAAATATCGTTGGTGCAAAAACCGTTGCCCTTTTTTTAACTACTCACGTTTAAAAGTAAATGGACCCTGATCCTTCTTTATGGCTTTGTTCCTGTAAAGGGCAAGCCTCCTTAATGATCTGTCAATTGGACGCTGGACCACAAAGCGGGCCCCTCTGATGAGGTGAGCACTCTTTCTGGGCCCTCGTGTCCGAAGGAGAATGCTATGTTCCGCCTCAACCTGTTCCGTTCTACTCCACACAATAATGCGCTGCAAGACGCTCTGCGCCTGGCTGCATCCCGCCAGCGCCAGGGCTACCTGCTGGAGCTGCTGCAAACCCACGGTGCGCGCGAGTTTGCCTATGCTCTTAACGACCTGTCCGGTCGCACCATTGAAAACGCACTGTCCACACTGCCTGCCGTGGAGCGCAGCCAGGTCCTCAAGCATCTGTCCCGTCGTGCCAAAGCCCGTCTGAACGATGTGGAAGGCTTGCGCTGCCAACCCACTCACGCTGTGCTGACCCTGCCGTCCTTTGTGATGTAAGGGTTGTTTTGCAGCGTCGTAGATGCCCCTGAAGTTTGGGGAGTGATCCGCGCCGCTGCAAGCTTCTCTGTGTTGACCCTTGGGCGGGCGTGGCCTTTTTGGCTATGTCCGTTTTCTTGATTTCAGCCCGCATCCGCTCCTTGTTTGTTTTAGATGACCCTTGCAGGGTGGTTAGCTGTTTTAGTGGTGATCTGTCGTGGCCAGACGACGCTTGCGGCCTTCGCCGTCAGAATCCTTGTCTTTTCATGTCATAATTTTGGAATGAGAATGATTATTGATTAGTGCATTCAGGGTCTATGGACTATCCGTCAGCACCCATCGGGATGGGAGATTTCTATCAGGATCACCGTAGCTGGTTGTTGCGGTGGTTGCGCGCGCGTTTGCATTGCAGCTTTACGGCAGAAGATCTGGTTCAGGACACGTTTGTGCGTTTGCTGCTGGCCCCCTGTGCCGTTCATCATTTACGCCACCCCCGTGCGTTTCTGGCGACCACGGCCAGAAGGCTGCTAATTGATCGCAGCCGACGCATGGCTGTCGAACAAGCTTATCTGGAAGCCTTAGAGGCGACCTTGGCCCAAGGGGTGCAAGCACCCTCGGCCGAGCAGTGCGCCCACACGCTGGAAGTGCTGGCCTTGTTGGCCCAGGCTCTGGATGAATTGCCCGCGCGGGCTCGCATGGTGTTCCTGAGCTGCTATCTGGACGGGGAAACGCAATCCACGGTGGCCAAGCGCTTGGGTGTCAGTGAGCGCACCGTGCGCAATGATCTGGTGCAGGCTTTGCTCCATGTTCAGACCTTGATTCCAGCTTGAACCCCATGTCCAACGAGGAAATAGAGCGACAAGCCGCCCAATGGGTTGTGCTCTTGTCCGATCCCGAACAATTTACCGAACAGGCCCAGGCCGAGTTCATGGCCTGGCGCGTGCTGGACCCGCGTCATGAAGCAGCGGCTGCGGCTATGGAGGCGGTGCTGTGCAGGGTAAGAAAACTGGCCGTACAGGCTAATACCCCTCCTGGGCGCAGTGCGCTGGATGCAGGATTGTCAGCGCGGCCCAAGCTTTTGCGCGATTGGCGTCAGGGCACGATGCTCCTGCTCTGGGCCGTGGTGCTTATCTTGCCGATTCTGGCCTTTGTATTGCCTTGGTCCAATCAGTCCGTCCTTACTGCCGCTGGACAATGGCGCAGTGTGGTGCTGGAGGATGGCACTCGTCTGGAGCTGGCTGGGGCATCGCAAGTCAAGATTTTATATAGCAAGCAGTACCGGGATATTGAGCTGTTGGAAGGGCAGGTTCGTGTGGTGGTGGCCAAGCAGCCGGATCGACTGTTGCGGGTCTTGAGCAGCCAGGCCGTCTCGCAAGCCTTGGGCACTGAATTTATCGTGCAGGAGCAGCCTCAAGGCACCTTGCTGACCGTGCTGTCCTCTCGGGTTCTGGCGTATCCGCGTACCCAAGGCCCACAAGCGGCTCGCGAACTGGGGCCGGGCGATCAGGTGCAGATCAATGCGCAAGGCCTGGGGGTAAACCGCCAGACGGATGTGAACAGCGTCATACGCACGTGGGACCAGCGGCAACTGCTTCTGGAGCATGTCCCTTTGACGCAGGCTCTGGAGCAGATCACCCGCCAGTATGCCGGCAAAACACAGATCAATCCGCATGGCATGGAGGGCTTGACGGTTAGTGCTGTCTTGCCTGCTGACAAACCTTTGTCGGCCTTGGCGTTGTTGAAGAATTTGTATCCCCGATTGCAGGTGCAAAACACGCCAAACGAAGGATTGACGATTAATTTCAGGCCTTGATTGCCGCTTTTTTGGGCTCGTGCGTCTTTAACAGATAGACCTTGCCAAAGAAGGAGAGATTTCATGGTCCCGAAGAATGCGCCGCCTTTGGCGCTTGTGAAAACGTCGTTCATGCCCAATATCTGCCGCCGCTTGCTGGGTCTGGCTTTTGTAGGGGCCTTGATGCTGAATGTGGCACCGGCCTCGGCCCAGACGACCCAAGCTTATGCGCTGGAAGCCGGGGATCTGGCTAGCCGCTTGAGCCAGTTCGCTCAACAGGCCGGGGTGGCGCTGGTGATGGATTCTTCCCGACTGCAAGGTCTGCGCGCACCGCGTTTGCAAGGACAGTATTCCGTGCAGGACGGCTTTGCTGCCTTGCTGGCCGGGCAGCCGTTTCAGGTTCAAAGCCGGGATCAGGGCTATATCTTGATTGCCCTGCCCGATAGTGACACCTTGGCTGACGGCGCCGGTGTGCAGTCTTTGGCCAGTATTGAGGTACGCCGCAATGCGCTGGGCGACATCACCGAAGGTTCAGGCACGTATGCGGCGGGCACAATTGCCACGGCAACCCGTTTGCGCTTGACACCACGCCAGACGCCGCAGGCCATCAGCGTGACTACACGCAAGCAGATGGACGACTTTAACCTGACCAGTATCGATGACGTAGTGCGTCATACTCCTGGCCTTAGCATCATTACTTATGACAGTGAGCGTACCGCTTACGAAGCACGCGGTTTTGGTGTTCAGAACTTTCAATATGACGGCATCCCCACCTTGCGTGATTCACCGTACTCGGCTGGCCATTCGCTCACGGATACAGCGATTTACGATCGTGTCGAGGTATTGAAAGGCGCCTCCGGTTTGCTCACTGGCAGTGGAACCCCAGGCGCGACGATCAATATGATTCGCAAAAAGCCGACGCGCGAGTTTCAGGGGTATGCCAGTGCGGGCTTGGGCTCTTGGAGTAATTACCGTGGTGAAGCGGATTTCTCCGGCCCTTTGAACGAGTCAGGTTCCCTACGGGGCCGTCTGGTCGGCGCCTATCAGGACAAGAAAAGCCATCTGGACCACTACCAACGTCAGACTTTGGTGTTGTACGGCATTGTTGAAGCCGACCTGACACCGGATACCCGCTTGACCCTGGGTGCTGATTTGCAGGACAACGATCCCAAAGGATCAACCTGGGGGGGTATACCGATTTATGACGCACAGGGCAACTTCAACGAGATGGACCGTTCTTTTAATAACGGTACGCGCTGGAGTCGCTGGAACCAGTACACCCGTTCGGCCTTTGCCACCTTGGAGCACGAATTCGACAACGGTTGGATGGCCAAGGTGCAGCTCAATCGCTTGATCAATGGTTATGACTCTGAGCTGGCTTCGGTAGCGGCTGGCAATCCCGATCCTTTAACCGGCAAAGGTACTTCCCTATGGTCTGGACGCTACGTGGGCAAGACAGTCTCCAATACGGCTGACTTTTATGCGACTGGTCCTTTTGAGCTGTTCGGCCGTGAGCATGAGCTGGTGGTTGGCGCAGGTGTATCGCGCCGTCGCTGGACTAACACGTCTTACGGTGAAAACAGCAATACCGATGTCTCGAATTACTACGAATGGGATGGTCGCTGGCCGCGCATGAACTGGCAGCACCTGGGCGACGACCGTGAAGTGACACGCGAAAATGGTCTATATGTCAGCACACGTCTGAACCTGCGCGATGATTTGAAGTTGCTACTGGGTACACGCTACGCCAACTACAACAAGCTTGAGATGCGTGAGACAGGCATATGGGTGCCTTACTTTGGGGCTGTGTATGACCTGAACGATAATTTCTCCGTCTATGCCAGTTACACCAACATTTTCCAGCCTCAGAGCTTGCAAGACGAGGGAGGCCGTACTCTGGACCCCTTGCGTGGCGATAACTACGAGGTCGGTCTCAAAGGCGAATTCATGGGGGGGCGTTTGACGTCCAGCCTGGCTTATTTCCAACTGCGTCAGGATAACTTCGGCAAGGAAACGGGGGGGCGCACGCCATCGGGAGGTATCGCGTATGAGGCGACTCAAGGTGTGCGCACGCATGGCGTAGAGCTGGAAGTAGCTGGGCAGTTGACGCCGCAATGGCAGATGCATGCGGGTTACGCTTACAAGCTATCGCGCCAGGATGGCGATAAAGTGTCTACCTTGTCGCCCGAGCATCAGTTCAACATCTATACCACGTACGATTTTGAGGGTGACCTGAATGGCCTGACCTTGGGGGGCGGTGCCCGTTGGCAAAGCAAAACCTGGGGTGATGTCAGTCGACCCGGATCGCCGGGTAAGGTTCAGCATACCGTTGCGGGCTATTGGCTGGTGGATGCGATGGCGCGGTATCGCTTCAACAAGAATTTGTCGGCCACCTTTACCGTCAATAACCTGTTCGACAAGCGCTATTACTCTATGTTCTCCTGGTACAGCACGTATACCTGGGGCGAGCCGCGCAACATGATGCTGGCAGTGAAGTATCAGTTCTAGGCTGGAGTAGAAAGCCGTTCAGGATACCTGGGCTCGATAGCGATCCAGTTGCTCGCACAGCTCGCGAGTGGCCTCTATCAGCCTGGGGCCGGGGCGGTACAGCGCATCCGGGTTCAGGTTCAGCAAGGCGTGGGGGCTTAGCCCCAGATGTTTTTCCCAGAACAGATGGCGGGCGCGCAATTGGGCCGGATCACGGTAGGCCATGATGACCACCTGCGGGCGCTTGTGCAGCACGTCTTCCAGACTGATGGTGGGGGCGACGGCAGCATGGTGGGCATAGATGTTCTGTGCCTTGCAGGTGTTCAGCACATCCTGAATCAAAGGATCGCGTGCCAAGGTATATAAAGGCTCGGAACCGATTTCCAGAAACACGCTGACGGTCTCGCCCAGGCGGCTGTTATGGCGCAGGGCGGCAATCTGATTGTCCAGCAAAGCAGCGATGGGAACGGCGACATCGGCTGTATCCAGGCTGTCTCCTGCCAGACGGACAAAGGCGGGAATGTCGTCCAGTTTTTCAGGGGCGGCAAAGATCAGGCTGATATGGGTTTGCTGTAGCTGGCGCTGTAATTCAGGCCCGATCTGGTTGGCTTGCCAAGCCCAGACTTGATCGGGTTTTAGTTCCAGCAGCCGTTCGGGGTTCACGCGCAAGGCGTCCCCAACGCGGGGTAGATCCTTGGCGGCAGGGGGGTAGTCACTGGAACTGTCTACGGCGATCAAGTGGTCTTGAGCACCGGCGGCAAACAGGATCTCGGTAATGTGGGGAGCAAGGCTAATCGCACGGGCTGGAGCGACAGTTGTTGTGGGGGGGGCGTCTTGTTCGGCTGCGGCGTTTTGTGCTTTTTTATCTTGCTGCTGACTCTGTACTTCTTGAGTACTTTGCTTTGTGCTGGTCTGTGTCTGTGTCTGTGTCTGTGCTTCGGGCTGTGCTTGAATCTGCGCCTGTGATTGCAGGGAGTCTTGCTCCTGAGCTTGCGTCAGGATAGGTAATCCCAAAAGCAGGACGCACAGGGAATGCAAACCCCATAGCCCCAATCCGCTCCAGACAGAGCGCTTCGGGTGGTGAAGGCGATAAGTCGCAGGCAAAGGGGGCATCATGCGCCTTTAAGTCAATGGCGCGGCCCAAGAGCCGCGCCAGAATCAAGCAAAGCTGATTTTACTGCTTACATGCGCCAGGCAAAGTTCAGGAACACGCTGGAGCCGGCGTTGTTATAGCCACGAGCCAAGGTGTAGTCCTTGTCGAACACATTGTTCCAGCGCAGTTGGGCTTCCAGGCTGGAAGTCAGCGGGTAGCTGGCGGTCAGGTTCAACAGGCCGTAGCTGCCCAGACGCTGGCTATTGTCGGGGTCTTCGAATCGATGGGACGCAAATTGATATTCAGCCCCTGTTTTCAGCGCTCCGAAGCGTTGTTCAACAGCCACTTTGTAGTTTTGTTTGGCGCGGCGAATTAGACGGTTGCCTGTGTCCAGATCTTTTGGGTTGGTAAAGTCAGCGCTGGCGCTCAGAGTGGTGTCGCCAAGTTGCTTTATTGCCGTCAAGGTTACGCCAGTGATACGAGCGTTTTTGGTATTGATAGGCATGCTGTAACCAAGCGCTGCATCGTACGGGCCGGTGCTGATCAAGTCTTTGATGTGGTTTTGGTAGACGACCAGACCTAATTCGGTAGTGTCGTCGGTATAACGGATATGGCCCTCGATATTGCGTGATTTTTCTGGTTTCAGGTCTGGATTTCCTTGGTATCCAAATCCACTTGGCCAGTACAGGTCTGTAAAGGTCGGGGCGCGAAAACCAGTATTGGCAGCCAGACCAACTGTCCAGTTATCGCTGATGTCCAGGTCATAGCCTAAGCCACCAGTGACTTTGTTGCCGTAGCCGCTGATATTGTCATTGCGGACGCTGGCCTGAAGGTGATGCTGATTAATGTCGCCCCGGTAAATCAGGGAAAAAGCATTGGTGTTGCGTTGATCCTGTTGCTGAATAGTCGAATGAGTAATTCGTTCTTCCTGGCGCTCAGCCAACAAGGAGACAGTATGCCCCTGAGCGAGAGTGAGATCATTTTGCCAACTATATTGGCGTTGGATAGACGAGAAGATGGACGGGGCTTTTGTGCGTGAATCTATTGCCTCTTTGCTCAAAGAAGCGCTTAAACGACTGATCCAGAAGTCGGACAGTTTGTTGGTGCTGGTTAGGCCATAGGCCTGCTGACGGGTCAGGGCTCTAGGTGTGCGAGGTTCGGTTGAACCGTTGTCAAACTGGCCGTCCATATAGGTGTTGATAGCTGTCAGTCCAAGATGTTGGCCCTGTGCCCACTCATATCCTAGCGATCCACTCAGACCATGCTGGGTGTAGCCATTCTTGTCGGGGTTATAGGCCCAGTCCAATAGTGGATTGGTCGCATTGAAACCATCGCTGGTACTGTAGCTGGAGGCCAGGCTGTAGTCCCAACCTTGAGACGCCCCTGAAAAACCGGCGCTGGCTTTGAAGGTGTCTTGCGAACCCAGGCCCACATTTCCCCAGGCGCTCAAGGCACGGTCGCCGCCACCTTTTTTGGTGATGATATTAATGACACCCCCAATCGCATCCGAGCCATACAGGCTGCTGCCTGCGCCACGCACAATTTCAATACGCTCGATCAGGGCAGGGTCAATCGCCTGCCAGTTCACCGAACCACTGGTGGGGCTGTTGATACGCATGCCGTCGATCATGACGCGGGTATGTTTGGGGTCAGTACCGCGTAAAAAAACGCCAGTCGTAGTTTGCGGACCCCCACTGCTGTAAATCTCCACCCCAGGCTGACGCTGCAAAATCTCAGCCACACTGCTTTGACCCGCTTTTTGCAAGGTTTCCTGATCAATCACCGTCACGTCACCCACCACGTTTTTCAGTGATTGAGCCATGCGGCTAGGGGTAACAACAATTTGATCCAGCTTGGTGACAGGGGCAGTTTGGGCCGTGGCGATCAAAGGCAGGGCGCCCGCCAGGGCGACCATCAAAGGTCTGATGGACAGTAGAGTCATGGAGATTCCTGTGGGATGTGCGTCCCCGCACATCAATAAGCGAAGCCGCCCACCGTGGGACGGCCATGAATTCAGGCTCGAGAAGCAGGCTGGTGTCGGGCTTTGCGTGTAGCAGGTACCGTTGCGGGGGCAGCACGTTTGGCAGTTCCAGGATGGAACCGCTCACGTTTCCCATTTGACTTTCCCAGGCCCACGGCTGCATGGGCCGGAAAGCACCTCTTTCCGAGCGGAAAATGTTACATGCCGCTGGCGCAAAGGTTAAGTGTTTGGGGTGGATTTGCCGTACAAGGCGCTACAATTGTGGCGCCAATCCACCATTCTCGCGGCTCTTGCTGTCAGATGCCGTCAACGTCCCGTTTCGTGCTACGGAGCTTTTTAGTGTCCTATCCTGCTTTGCCTTATCCGATCTCTGCCTATACGCGTGGTGCTGAATTTGCGCACCGTTTGGGGCAGCAAATTCTGATTCTGGACGGTGCGATGGGCACCATGATTCAGCGTTACAAATTGGGTGAGGCTGATTTTCGGGGCGATCGTTTTGCGGATCACCACAAGGATGTGAAGGGCAATAACGAATTGCTGTCGCTGGTGCGACCCGACATTATTCGTGAAATTCACGAGAAATACCTGGCGGCCGGGGCCGATGTGATCACGACCAATACCTTTGGTGCAACCGATGTGGCCCAGGGTGACTACGATTTGCAGGGCATCAGCTATGACCTGAACCTGGCTTCGGCTCAACTGGCCTGTCAGGCACGTGATGCCTTCAGCACACCTGAATGGCCGCGCTTTGTGGCTGGTGCCTTGGGCCCGCAGCCCAAGACGGCTTCTATTTCCCCGGATGTGAATGACCCGGCTGCTCGTAACGTCACCTTTGACCAACTGCGTGTGGCCTATACGGAGCAGGTTCGTGCCTTGCTCGATGGTGGCGTCGATATTTTGCTGATCGAAACCGTTTTTGACACGCTGAACGCCAAGGCGGCTGTTTTTGCGCTGGAAACGGTTTTTGATGAGCGCGGTGAGCGCGTGCCAGTGATGGTGTCGGGCACGGTTACGGATGCATCGGGCCGGATCTTGTCAGGTCAGACGGTAGAGGCCTTCTGGAACTCCATGCGTCATGCCCGTCCCATTACGATTGGCCTGAACTGTGCCTTGGGCGCCGCCTTGATGCGTCCTTACGTGGCCGAGCTGTCCAAGATTTGTGACACCTATGTGTGTGTCTACCCCAACGCTGGTTTGCCCAACCCCATGGCAGAAACCGGCTTTGATGAAACGCCAGCCGATACGTCCAGCCTGCTGCAGGAATTCACGCAAGCCGGCTTGGTGAATATGGTCGGTGGCTGCTGTGGTACGACGCCCGAGCATATTGCCGCCATTGCCGAGCTGTGCCGCAAGTTGCCTCCACGCGTTGTTCCCGAGGTTCCTGTCAAAACCCGTTTGTCGGGTCTGGAGCCACTGAATATTGACGAAGATACCTTGTTTGTGAACGTGGGCGAACGGACGAACGTAACGGGCAGCAAGGCTTTCTTGCGCCTGATTCAGCAAGAAAACTACGAACAAGCCTTGTCGGTGGCCCGTCAGCAGGTGGAGAACGGCGCACAGATTATCGATATCAATATGGACGAAGGCATGCTGGACTCGGCAGCCTGTATGCACCGCTTCCTGAACATGATTGCCTCCGAGCCGGACATTGCCCGCGTGCCCATCATGATCGACAGCTCCAAATGGGACGTGATCGAAACGGGTTTGCGCTGCGTACAAGGCAAGGCCATCGTGAACTCGATTTCCATGAAAGAGGGCATTGAGCCTTTCCTGGAGCATGCTCGCTTGTGCCGTAAATACGGTGCCGCTGTAGTGGTCATGGCCTTTGATGAGCAAGGCCAGGCAGACAGCTACGAGCGCCGGGTGGAAATCTGCGAACGTGCTTACCGCTTGCTGGTGGACGAGGTTGGTTTCCCGCCAGAGGACATTATTTTTGACCCCAACGTCTTTGCCGTGGCAACTGGCATGGACGAACACGCTAATTACGGCCTGGACTTCATTCGGGGCGTTAGCTGGATTCACAAGAATCTGCCGCATGCGCGTCTGTCCGGTGGTATTTCCAACGTCAGTTTTTCCTTCCGTGGCAATGAAGCCATGCGCGAGGCGATTCACACGGTTTTCCTGTACTACGCCATTCAGGAAGGCCTGACTATGGGCATCGTGAATGCCGGTCAGTTGGGTGTGTATGCCGATATCGAACCGCATCTGCGTGATCTGATCGAAGACGTGGTTCTGAACCGGGCCGAGCCTAAAGGCAAAACCGATCCGGCTGACGAACGCACCCCCACCGAGCGGCTGGTGGAAATGGCCGAGAGCGTCAAAGGCTCGGGCGCCAAGAAAGAGGAAGACCTGAGCTGGCGCGAAACCACGGTTGAGCAGCGTTTGATCCACTCTTTGGTGCATGGCATTACCAGCTTCATCGTGGAAGATACGGAAGAAGTTCGTCAGAAGATCGACGCCCAGGGTGGTCGCCCTATCAGCGTGATTGAAGGCCCCTTGATGGACGGCATGAACGTGGTGGGCGACCTGTTCGGTCAGGGCAAGATGTTCCTGCCGCAGGTGGTGAAATCTGCGCGTGTGATGAAACAGGCCGTGGCCCACTTGATTCCTTTCATCGAAGAAGAAAAACGCCAGATTGAGGCTGCAGGTGGTGACGTGCGTTCCAAAGGCCGCATGGTGATTGCCACAGTGAAAGGCGACGTACACGATATCGGCAAGAACATTGTGTCCGTGGTGATGCAATGCAATAACTTTGAAGTGGTGAATATGGGCGTGATGGTGCCGTGTGCCGAGATCCTCGCCAAGGCCAAAGAAGTGGACGCCGATATTGTGGGCCTGTCCGGCTTGATCACCCCCAGCCTGGAAGAAATGGCCTACGTTGCGTCTGAGATGCAGCGTGACCCCTACTTCCGTGAGCGCAACATCCCCCTGATGATTGGTGGCGCGACCACCAGTCGTGTACACACGGCGGTGAAGATTGCCCCGCATTACGACGGCCCGGTTATCTACACGCCGGACGCCAGCCGCTGCGTGGGTGTGGCTACTCAGTTGGTGTCAGATAACGTGGACGAGTTCTTGGCCGAGGTGCGCGAGGAGTACGAACAAGTGCGCCAGCGCCATGCCAATCGCAAAGCCACACCGTTGATCTCGCTGGAAAAAGCGCGCCAAGACAAGCCAGCCATCGACTGGACCACCTACGTGCCGCCACGCCCCAAATTCATTGGTCGCCGTACTTTCAAGAATTACGACTTGGCCGATATTGCCCAGTTTATCGACTGGACGCCGTTCTTCCAGACCTGGAGCTTGTTTGGCAAGTACCCGGCCATTCTGGAAGACAAGGTGGTGGGCGAGCAGGCCAAGACCTTGTTTGCCGAAGGGCAGGCTATGTTGAAGAAAGTCATTGAAGGTCGCTGGTTGACGGCAAACGGCGTGATTGCGTTCTACCCCGCCAATACCGTCAATGGTGAAGATATCGAGGTCTATTCGGACGAATCGCGCAGCGAAGTTCTGTTCACCTGGCGCAACCTGCGCCAGCAAGGCGTCAAGCGTGAAGGCGTCGATAGCAAGTGTCTGGCCGACTACATTGCTCCCAAAGAAAGCGGCGTGGCTGATTACATCGGCATGTTTGCGGTGACTGGCGGGATTGGCGTGGACAAACTGTCCGAGCGGTTCCAGGCTGCTGGCGATGATTACTCCGACTTGATGATCAAGGCGCTGGGTGACCGTTTTGCCGAAGGCTTTGCTGAATGTCTGCATGCTCGTGTCCGCACGGATTTGTGGGGCTATGTCACCGACGAGCGCCTGTCCAACGAAGAGCTGATCGACGAGAAATACCAGGGCATTCGTCCTGCACCCGGTTACCCGGCTTGCCCGGAGCATGTGGTCAAGCACGATATGTTCCGTGTCCTGCAGTGTGAAGACATCGAGATGTTCATCACCGACAGCTACGCCATGATTCCGGCTTCCAGCGTGTCGGGCTTCTACTTCAGCCACCCGCAGTCCAAGTACTTCAACGTGGGCAATATTGGTGAAGACCAGTTGCAAGACTATATCCAGCGCAGTGGTCGTACGGAAGAAGACGTACGTCGCACCTTGTCGGGCGTATTAGGCTGATATGGGAACGACGGGGCCTAATCCGGGAGGTGCCGAGAGCGCGTCCCAAACCCGGCGTCAGGCTTTGGGACGTTTCTTGCGTCATGCGCGAGAACGTATCCGGCCTGTAGACCTGGGTCTGGCCCCTGGTGTGCGCCGTCGCACTCCTGGTTTGCGTCGCGAAGAAGTGGCTCAACTGTGCGATATCAGCACCACTTGGTACACCTGGATCGAGCAGGGTCGCGACGTGACCGTATCCCCCACGGTCTGCGCCCGTCTGGCAACGGTCCTGAAATTGGCCCGAGCCGAGCGCCACTACCTGTTTGAGCTGGCCGACTGCGCCGACCCCGAACATTGGCAGGGTGATATTCAACCCTTGCCGCAAGGCCTGAGCGCCTGCGTCGATAGCATCTCCGCCCCAGCTTACATTCTGGATCGTAGTTGGAACGTACTGGCCCGCAACGAAGCCTTGTTGGGTTTGTTCGATGGCTGGCCCGATCGTAGCGAACAGCCCAATTTATTGCGCTATATCTTCCTGGACCCGGCAGCGCGTGAGCTGGTGGTGGACTGGGAGCAGCGCGCCAGCCGCGTCGTGGCCGAGTTCCGCGCCGACGTAGGTGCCCATGCCGATGAAGCCGATGTACAGGCTCTGATCCAGGAACTGGCGCATCAAAGCCAGGTATTCGCTTTCTGGTGGGGACGCCAGACCGTGGTGGAGCGGGAAGGGGGCTTGCGAGATTTTCGACACCCCAGCCAGGGCGTGCGCCGCTTTCAGCAATTTACCTTTCGCCTGGCAATACGCCCGGACTGCAAGCTGGTGATGTTGCTGGAAGATGAGGATAAGCCGGTTTAAGAGCTTCTTGACTTGCTCCTGTAGTTTTGTCGGTCTGCACTTGATGTGAGAAAAGTAGACCTACTTCTTCTGCAACGACTCACCATCACTGGCTGACAGCCGGGCAAAAGACAGGCTCGATATCGCCGTAATCGCGCCCAGAATCAGAAAGGCCCAGATCGTATCCTGGGTCTCTACGCTGCTGGCGCCGCGCAATGCCATGCTGACATTCAGCGTTACCGCCGCACATGCCACGCCCAGACTGATAGCCAACTGCTGCGCCATGGCGGCGAAACTGCTGGCCTGGCTCATGGCTTCGGATTCCAGGTCGGCGTAGGTCAGGGTGTTGACGGCGGTGAACTGCAGGGAGCGGAAAAAGCCGCCTGCAGTCAGGACGGCAATCATGAGCCACATGGGTGTAGTGGCCTGGAACATGGCGCACAGGGCGATGAACAAGCCTGTCAGCCAGGCGTTGACGATCAGGACTTTGCGAAAACCGTAGCGTCGGATGATGGGTGGAGCCACCAGTTTCATGCCCAGAGCGCCAATCGCCCCGGTGAAGGTGATCAGACCCGCCGACAATGCGCTCATGCCAAAGTTGGTTTGCAGCATGATCGCTAACAGAAATGGTGAGGCCCCTAGCGAGAAGCGGCACAGATTGCCGCCCAATACAGAAATGGCAAAGGTCTTGGTGCGTAGCAAGGACAAATCAATAATGGGATAAGCTACTTGCCGTGCATGCCAGATGTACCATGCCCCCGCGACCAGACCCGCCAAAGTCAGCCAGCCCAGGGTGGCCCAGCTAATGGTGCCGTGGCCTACGTTCTCGAAACTGGTTACCAGCGTGGCCAGACAGATGGCGCTCAAGATAAAGCCCAGCCAGTCCAGGGGCGGGCGCTCGGTGGGGTAGTCCTCGCGGATGTAACGCAGTACCAGAGCGATACCCAGTACCCCCACGGGGATGTTGATCAGGAAAATCCAGTGCCAACTGGCATAGGTGACTAAAAAGCCACCCACAGGCGGACCGATGATAGGGCCCAGCAAGGCGGGTAAAGTCAGCACCGCCATGGCGCTTAAAAGCTCATCTTTAGGCACCCGTCGCAGTAAGATAATGCGACCTACCGGAACCATCATGGCTCCCGCCATGCCTTGTATCACGCGGGAAATGATCAGTTGTGACAGGGTCTGGGACAGGGCACATGCAACAGAACTGGCGGTAAAGAGTAGAATGGCGGCCAGGAACACCTTGCGCGCACCAAAGCGGTCTGCAGCCCACCCACTGATAGGAACGAATACAGCCACGGCCAGCAGGTAGCTGGTAATGATGGTATTCATGCGGATGACGCTGGTATCCAGCGATAAGGCCATCGTGGGCAGAGCAGTGGCGACAACCGTAGAGTCCAGCATTTGCATGAACAATGCACATCCCACAATGTAGGGAATAATGCGTATGGCTCGACGCTCTTGAGGGGACAGGGTTGCCGGTTTGGTGGCTTCGGTCTGTTCAGATGCCATGCGGCGAACTCTCTGGTGTGCGGTGCAGTAAACTCAAACTTTTCTGTTATCCAATTTATTTTAGGCGTACAGGTATTATGGCAAAGAATTTCGAATCCGAAATTACCCAGTTTCTTAAACAGTATAAAGAGCAGAACGCGGATACCGAAGCACGGCAGCGTGAAGGCCGCTATCGTCTGTGGGACAAGCAGATTGATCAGGAACTGCAAGATGGTTACAAGGCTGCTCGTACGCCTCAAAAACCTTACGTGTACTACGAAAACAACTAAATCTGTACGCCTGCGCCTGTGACTGAGATTGCACAGCAGCCCGTTGTGGATACGCCAGCTCCTCAGCCCGAGGATGTGCTGGCGCGTCTTTATGGTGAGCCGCTGTTTGCGATCCCCCAGGATCTGTACATCCCGCCTGATGCGCTGGAAGTGTTTCTGGACGCTTTTGAAGGCCCGCTGGATCTGTTGCTGTATTTGATTCGCAAGCAGAACTTCAATGTGCTGGACATTCCGATGGCTCAGGTCACTGGGCAATATTTGGCTTATGTCGAGCAGATTCGCGCCACGAATTTGGAGCTGGCGGGCGAGTATCTTTTGATGGCGGCGCTGCTGATCGAGATCAAATCTCGGATGTTGTTGCCGGTGCGGCGCGCGGACACGGGTGAGGAAGTTGAGGATCCGCGTGCAGAGCTGGTGCGTCGTTTGCTGGAATACGAGCGCATGAAGGAGGGCGCGCGTCGTCTGGACGAGTTGCCCCTGATGGGACGCGATTATCTGTTGGCTAACGCTCAGGCCGAGTTGGTTGTGGAAGCCATTCCGCCCGAAGTGAGTGCGGATGATTTGCGCCAGGCCTGGCTGGGTATCTTGAAGCGCGCCAAGCTTAATGCCAGTCACAAGATTACGCGCGAGCAGTTGTCGGTACGCGATCACATGAGCCAGATTCTGCGACGTTTGCAGCACGTGCGCTTCATGGAGTTTACTGAGCTGTTTAATGAACGTCTGGATCAGGGTGATCCAGCGGCGGTGCTTGTCGTGCATTTTCTGGCCATGCTGGAATTGGCACGAGAGTCACTGCTTGAAATCACGCAGGCCGAGCCCTACGCTCCTATTTATTTGCGCCTGACCTATATTCGAGCGCAGGCCGATGGGCCTGATCTTATTCCGTAGCGGAGAATTTTTTGAAAGTCGTCCATAACATCCAAGAACTGCGCGATCAGCTCCAGGGTCAGACACGCGTGGCATTTGTTCCAACCATGGGGAATTTGCATCGAGCCCACCTGGACTTGATGAAGATGGCTCGCCAGCATGGCGATCCGGTGGTGGCCAGTATTTTTGTCAATCGTCTGCAGTTTGGTCCTAACGAGGATTTTGACCGTTATCCGCGTACCTTGCAGGATGATGCGGCCAAGATGGAGCAAGAGCGCGATGTCTACGTCTTGTTTGCTCCCTCGGAGCGCGAGATGTACCCGGAGCCGCAAAGTTTCCGTGTCAGCCCGCCTGATCATTTGGGTCGAATTTTGGAAGGCCACTTCCGTCCGGACTTCTTTGAAGGGGTCTGTACGGTTGTGTTGAAGTTGTTTTCCTGTGTGCAGCCGCGTGTGGCCGTATTCGGGAAGAAGGATTATCAGCAGTTGATGGTGGTGCGCCAGATGGTGCGCCAGTTCCAGTTGCCGGTAGAGATTCTGGCTCACGAGACGGTGCGGGAAGAGGATGGTTTGGCCATGTCTTCGCGTAATCGCTATTTGAGTCCCGAAGAGCGCGCTCAGGCCCCGCAGATTTATGGCACGCTGCAGGAGATGAATGAGCGTTTGCAGCAAGGTCAAAGCCGCGAGCAGATCGAGGCTTATGCGACCAAAAAGATGTTGGATCTGGGCTGGAAGGTGGACTATATGGCCTTGCGTCGTCAGTCGGACTTGCTGGAACCAACTGAAGAGCAAATCGCAGCTGGTGAGCCTTTGGTGGCATTGGCCGCGGCCAAGTTGGGCGCGACGCGCTTGATCGACAACCTGGAAATGGTTAAAGCCTGATTTCTTGTGTTATTTGGTGAGAAAAGCACAGCTTTTGCTGTGCTTTTTTTATACCTGTGTGGTTTGATTTTGTAGTCTTTGTCTTTGTCTTTGTCTTTGTCTTTGTCTTTGTCTTTGTCTGTGCCTGCTTTTCTGGTCGTGGGTAGTAGCGGTCTTTGTTCCTTCAAACTATAGGTGGACTCAGTACGTCGCCCCTCTGGCGCGAGGCTCAGGGGGAAGGCGGACTACTTGCCGGTGCTGTGCACCGGTGCCCTTGGCCAGAGATAGCTCCGGGCGCAGTCTGAATCGCCGTCCCCCTGAGCCGCGCGCCAGAGGGGCTCATCGCCGTGGAGTCGGCATCTCTGATGGCTGTTGATGGGTGGGGTTTGTGCTCGTGCCTGCCCGCTTAATAATTTTGACCTAGGTGAGTAATTTGATTGTGGTGGGCGGTAGGGCGCTGGTTTTGCCTAGGCTTATCGCTAATTTATCGGCAGAAATGGCTGTTTTCCGACACATTGAAATTCTTGTCTTTATATTAGTCCTGTGACAAAAACATCCCGTATAAGTTAACAGTCGTGTAGTCCCTGCCTAAAATGACAAACTCTGTCTATGGTTAATTCTTCACCTCGCAGGCGGCCTGTTCGCCTGGTACAGATATACGAGACTGACATGGTATTGAATAGTCACCTTCCCGCCTCTGTGCTTTTTGCAAGCCTGACTCCGCGCGAGCGCGACGTATTGTCTTATATCGCTATTGGTAAGGCGAATAAGGTTATTGCGGCTGAATTGGAGATTTCCCAGCGTACGGTTGAAGCGCATCGGGCACGCGTTTTCCAGAAGTTACGCGTGCGCAATGCGGTTGAGTTGACTCGTTTTGTGTTCAGCGAGCCAGGTCTGCGGGATGTGTTACCGCCCAGCTTGATGGGCGGCCTGTCTGCGCCTTAGCTTAGCGGCAAGCTGGGTTGGCCTGGCCGTCCAGTTCGCTGACCGGGTCGATGTCGGCTTGGCGAGTCAAGTGGCTTTCCAGTGTGGGGCGCTGCTGGTTGAAGGTGTTGATACGCAAGACGTTGTTGTTCACAAAGCTCAGGTCTGCCAGCGTCGAGTCGTTATCGGCCAACAGGGCGATGCGGGTGGGTTGTGTACCGATTGGAACCCAGCAGCCGCTCTTGTGGTGTTCTTGACCCGCGCCGACTGGGGTGGCACGCATACGCCATTGCCCTGCGGGAGCCAGGGTGACGCTGATTTTGTAGGGCTCGCAAGCGCCGCTTTGTGGCGGGCAGGATAGGGTGCCCAGGAAGGTTTTGGGTTCAGCCAGTTCGGGAACGCTGCGATCTGCCTGGACGGCGGGCTGTTCAGCGCGGGCCGGTGTAATGGCGTGCAGGCCTTCCTGGTTGCCAAACCCCAAATTGATTTGTGAGGGGGCACGGGCGGTACTGCTGCCTTGCGCTTGGCGCAGGGCGTCTTTCTGAGTGGAGCCACGGCCTTCGTTAGGGCTGGGCTGAACGGGCGCCTGGGCACATGCGGCCAGTAAAACGACCGAAAGCAAGGTAAGGGAGCGCAGAGGGGAAATCGTGGAGAAAGACATGGCGGGCTTCCGTGGACGGGTTGATAGCTGAATTCTACGCTAGACCAGGGGGGCGGGACAGTCTCAGGCCTATTGCGGGTAGGAGGATTGGCGCGGGTACGTTACAGTTTTGTTTTTTATCTGTGGATTGTTCATGCTGACGATTGGGCTGACTGGTGGAATTGGATCGGGCAAGAGCCAGGTGGCCCATTTTTTTGCCTCTTGGGGGGCGGCCGTTGTGGATACGGATGTGATCGCGCATGAGCTGACCGCGCCCGGTGGCCTGGCCATTGAACCGATTCGTGCCGCCTTCGGTACGCAGGCCTTGGCAGCGGACGGTTCCATGGATCGGGATTGGATGCGGGCCTGTGTGTTTGCTGACCCCAATGCCCGCCATCGCCTGGAGGCCATCATTCATCCCTTGATTTGGGATGTAACAAAAGCACAGGCCTTGAAAGCGCAAGGATGTTATCTTGTTGTGGTTGTACCCTTGCTGCTGGAGTCAGGACGATGGCGCGACCGTGTGGATCGGATTTGCGTTGTCGATTGTGATGAAGCGACCCAGATCGCGCGCGTACAGAAGCGTAACGGGCTGGCAGTGGCCACAATTGAACGTATCATGGCAGCACAGGCGCAACGTCAGCAACGCTTGGACGTGGCCGACGATGTGGTTCTGAACGATGGGCAGACGACTTTGCCTCTGTTGGAAGAGCGGGCGCGGGCAGTACACCAACGCTGGTGTGCCTTGACGGCCCGACACCACGACGTGTCTGACCCTACAGTCGACAAAAAAAGGTTTTAAACGCGTGACTCTATACGAATACCCCTGCAATGAGCGTGTCCGGGCTTTACTGAGAGTCGAGTATTTGTTCGATAGGCTGTTTCATTTTTCAGCCAACCAGGATGCGTACTCGCATCAGATCGCTGTAGCGACTTTGTTTGATTTGCTGGACATCTCGGATCGGACCGATTTACGTTCTGCCGTTCTTCAGGATCTGGAGCGTCAGCGCGTGGCGCTGGCTGCGCTGCGCGAGCACCCCGGTGTTCAGCTGCAGGCGCTGGACAAGATGATTGAGCAAATTGTGCGTGCGGCTGCTGACCTGTCGGCCCAAGGGCGGGTGGGGCAGGGCCTGCGCGACAATGAATGGTTGACCAGTTTGCGGGGCCGGGTAGCGGTGCCCGGCGGTACGTCTCAGGTGGACATGCCTTCTTATTATTCCTGGCAGCAGCGGCCCGATACGGATCGTGTCCAGGACCTGCGCCGCTGGTCGGAGTCTTTCCTGCCGCTCTATCATGGTCTGGCCTTGATTTTGCGCTTGCTGCGCCAGTCGGGCGACCCGGCTGACCTGCTAGCTCGCGACGGCTCTTATCAAGAAATGCTGGCAGGCAAGACCTTCCAGTTGTTGCGAGTATGGGTGGATGCCGGTGCCTGCATCTATCCGGAAATGAGCGCTAACCGCTACGTCATCTGGATACGCTTTGTGCAGCAAGACAATCAATTGAAACCGCAGGCCGTAACGGTAGATATCCCCTTTAGGCTAGCCCGTTGCAACTTTGGCTAACAACGCTGTTCATATAAGGTTCAGATAGCCGCTTTTATACTTGCTGGGCCAGCGTGGTCTAGCAAGGGGGCTGTTTTGTCAGCGCTTGTATCTCTTGATCGTTTCAGGCTAATTGCTATCGTGTTTTGGCGGCATAATGCGTGTCGCCGTCACGATAGGTAGTGCTTAAACGCTTATTAGACCGTGCATAGAGACAATTAAGTTTTAGCCGGGGAGTATTCATGTCGGAGTTGAACACAGGCAAAGGTCGGCGGTCCCGATCCTTCTATGTCTGGGTGTTGGTAGGGCTGCTGCTGACAGCAGGCCTTGTTTATTACGCCTTGTCTTCCCCTTCAGATACACCTACCCCCATGCGCGGGCCGCGCGGCATGATGGGGGCCACCAAAGTGCCGGTTCAGGTAGCCACAGTCAAGACGGGTTTGATCGACCAAACAGTCAATGCGATTGCCACGGTCAAGCCCTTGCAGACAGTTGCGGTACGCGGTGAGGTCGATGGCGTGCTGGAGCGTATTCACTTCAAGGATGGGCAGCGTGTGAAGGCCGGCGATTTGTTGGCCGAGATTGATCCGCGTACCTACCAAGTGCAACTGGATCAGGCCCGTGGACAACTGGCACAGAGTCAGGCTCAGTTGAAGGGGGCGCAGCAGGAGCTGGCTCGTCATCGCGTCCTGTTCCAACAGAATTCGATTGCTCGCCAGGCCTTGGAAACCAAGGAAACGGCTGTTCAGCAGTTGCAGGCTCAGATCAAATCCAATCAAGCAGAAGTCGCTAGAGCCCAAGTGCAACTGGATCGCACACGTATCACGGCGCCTCTGGATGGCCGCTTGGGCCTGCGTAAGCTCGATCAGGGCAATCTGGTCTCTGCCGGTAATACCGACGGGATTGTCGTGATTACTCAGGTTGATCCCATCGGCGTGGAGTTTTCCTTGCCGCAGAACCAATTGAGCAGTCTGCTGGAGGCCATGAAACAAAGCGAGTCGCCTTTGCGTGTGTCCCTGATCGACAGCAAAGCTCAGCTCTTGTCGGATAAAGGCCGCTTGCAGGCTCTGGATAATCAGATCGATATCAATACCGGCACGCTGAGAGTGAAGGCCGAGTTTGATAACGACGACGAAACTCTGTTTGCCAATCAGTTCGTCAATGCCCGCGTCTTTTTGGGCCAGGAACAAGGTCTGCTGATTCCATCGCATGCGATACAGCGGGGTTCGGTAGGGACCTATGTGTACACCCTGGATGACGAGGATAAGGTTCATATTCAGGTGGTGGAGCTGGGTACTGCCACCCTGGAATCGACGCTGATTAAAACTGGCCTGAAAGAAGGCGATCGCGTGGTGGTGGAGGGCACTGACCGTTTGCGCGAAGGCTCGGAGGTCGACGTGATGCAGCAAGATGGCCAGGCCAAGGAAAAACCGGCACCAACTGATGCAGGCGCTCAAGCAGAGCAAGGCGCACGTTCGGGTGAGGGTCGCCGTCCACGTCCTGCAAGCGAGTAAGTCGTGAGCATGTCGCGTATCTTTATCCTGCGCCCGGTGGCTACCACCTTGGCGATGGTGGCTTTGCTGGTGTCCGGTTTGCTGGCCTATCGCATGTTGCCCGTGGCCGCTTTGCCGCAGGTCGATTACCCCACCATCCAGGTGGTTACGCTTTATCCGGGCGCCAGCCCGGATGTGGTGGCGGCCTTGATTACCTCACCGCTGGAGCGGCGCTTTGGCAGTATGTCTGGGTTGTCGCAGATGATTTCGTCCAGTTCGGGTGGGGCATCGCGCATTACCTTGCAGTTCGATTTGGGCTTGCCCCTGGATGTGGCCGAGCAAGAGGTGCAGGCGGCGATTAATGCCGCCTCTACGATGCTACCCAATGATTTGCCCGCGCCGCCTATCTATAACAAGGTCAATCCGGCTGACACCCCAGTTATTTCCCTGGCGGTGACCTCCCCCAATATGCCCTTGCACGAGGTGCGTGACCTGATTGATGTACGGGTCGCACAAAAGCTCTCGCAGGTGACGGGTGTGGGTCTGGTCAGCATTGCGGGTGGTCAGGAGCCGGCCATGCGGATTCAGGCCGATCCCAACGCGTTGGCAGTGCGTAATCTGACGCTAAACCATCTGCGGCAAGCCGTTGTTGCAGCCAATGTGAACCAGCCTAAAGGTAATCTGGATGGGCCTCAGCGCTCCACCAGTATCGGCGCCAACGAGCAGTTGAAAACCGTACAGGATTACGAAAACCTGATCGTCAGCTATAAGGACGGTGCGGCTGTACGCCTGGGAGAGCTGGCCAAGGTGGTGCGGGACGCTCAGGATGTGCGTCAGGCTGCCTGGATGGGCACCGTGCCCGCGATCTTGTTGAATATTCAGCGACAGCCTGGGGCCAATGTCATTGATGTGGTGGACCAGATTCAAAGCCTGCTGCCGGAAATACGTCGTTCCTTGCCGGTTGGTGTGGATGTGACCGTGGCCACGGACCGGACCCAGACCATTCGGGACTCGGTTGACCATGTGCAAAAGGAAATGATGCTGGCCATCGTGCTGGTGGTGCTGGTGACGTTTGTGTTTCTGCGCACGTGGACCGCCACGCTGATCCCTAGTGTTGTCGTGCCTATTTCCTTGATCGCCACCTTTGCCATCATGCTGATGTGGGGCTTCAGTATTAATAACCTGACCCTGATGGCCTTGACGGTTGCCACAGGTTTTGTGGTTGATGATGCGATCGTGATGATTGAGAACATCGCCCGTTACATCGAAAAGGGCGAAACCGCTTTGCAAGCCGCCTTGAAGGGCGCGGCGCAGATTGGTTTTACCTTGCTGTCCTTGACCATCTCCTTGATTGCCGTGTTGATCCCGTTGCTGTTCATGAGCGACGTTATTGGCCGCCTGTTCCGTGAGTTTGCCATTACCCTGGCCGTCGCCATCTTGCTGTCCCTGTTCATTTCGCTGACGCTCACGCCCATGATGTGTGCGCGCATGCTCAAACCCGAGAACGAGCGCCAGTATGGCCGCTTCACCACCTGGTTGGGGAACCGGATGGACCGCATTATTGCGGCTTATGACCGTGGCCTGATTGTGGTGCTGCGTCACCAGACCTTGACCTTGTGGGTTGCGGTGGGGACGGTGGTCTTGACGGGCCTGCTGTACGTGATTGTGCCCAAAGGCTTTTTTCCACAACAAGATACCGGCTTGATTCAGGCCATTACCCAAGGGCCGCAAACCGCCTCGTTCCGCGCCATGGGCCATTTGCAGCAGCAAGCTGTGGCGATTGTGCTGGAAGACCCGGATGTAGAGGCCGTCACCTCATTTATCGGGGTAGATGGCACGAACGCCACCTTGAATAATGGCCGTTTGCAAATTGCCTTGAAGCCGATTGGCTCGGGCCGGGCCAGTGCCAATGAAATCATGGACAGGCTCAATGAGCGCTTGAAGGATATTCCCGACTTATCGGTGTATCAGCAGTCCATTCAGGAACTGACGGTAGACGACCAGATCAGTCGCAATGTGTACCAGATGGCTTTGTCTGACCCAGAGACGGAGGTGTTGACCACCTGGATGCCGCGTTGGCTGGATGCCGTCAATGCCTTGCCGCAGATTAAAGAGGCGTCCATGAGCCTGCAAAACGATGGCCTGCAGGTTCTGCTGGATATAGACCGGGATGCGGCGGCTCGTGTGGGCGTGACCAAAGCAAATATTGACGATGCGCTCTATGACGCCTTCGGACAGCGTTTGATTTCCACAATCTACACGCAGTCTGCCCAGTACCGGGTCGTGCTGGAGGTCAAGGATGAGTACCGCCAAGGCCCGCAGGATCTGGAAAATATCCATGTGATGACGGCAGCAGGCACACCCGTGCCGATTACGTCCTTGGCGCGGATCGATCTGGTGCCAACCACGCTATCGGTGGAGCGCTTGGGGCAGTTCCCGTCTGTGAATGTGTCCTTTGATCTGGCCGATGGTTATTCCTTGTCTGATGCCATTGAAGCGATTGAAACCGTGCCCGACCAGATTGGCATGCCCACCTCGATTGATACCCGCTATCTGGGTGCCGCCAAGGCGTTTCATGCTTCCTTGTCCAGCACACTGTGGCTGATGCTGGCTGCTGTGCTGACCATGTATATCGTGCTGGGTGTGTTGTACGAAAGCTATATCCACCCGATTACTATTTTGTCGACCTTGCCCTCGGCAGCGATTGGGGCGCTGCTGGCCTTGCTGTTGGCCGGACGGGATCTGGACATGGTGGGGGTAATCGGGATCATCCTGTTGATTGGTATCGTGAAAAAGAACGCCATCATGATGATCGACTTCGCTTTGGAGGCGCAGCGCGAGCAGGGTATGAGCCCTCAGGAGGCGATTCATCAGGCCGCCTTGCTGCGTTTTCGCCCCATTCTGATGACAACGCTGGCCGCCTTGTTCAGTGCCATTCCACTGATGCTGGCGACCGGCTCTGGCGCCGAGCTGCGCCAACCTTTGGGATTGGTGATGGTGGGCGGGCTGTTAGCCAGCCAGGTGTTGACCTTGTTTACGACCCCCGTTATCTACCTGTTCTTTGATCGCTTTACCCGTCGTGGTGCTCAGTCGGTACGCGAGCCGTCATGAAGCGTTTGCTAGGGCTGTTTATCTTCCGGCCAGTGGGCTCCAGCCTGCTGGCACTGGCCATGGTGCTCATGGGGGCTTTGGCCCTGCGTTTATTGCCTGTGTCGTCGTTGCCGGAAATGGATTTTCCGGTGATCGCGGTCTCGGCCAATTTGCCCGGTGCCAGCCCTGAAACCATGGCCTCCAGTGTGGCCACCCCACTGGAGCAGGCACTAGGTTCCATTGCCGGTGTCTCTGAGATGAGTTCCCGCAGTAGCGAGGGTTCCACCCAGATCATACTGGTGTTCGATCTGGACCGAGATATTGAAGGGGCCGCCCGTGATGTGCAGGCCGCTATCAATCAGGCTCGCCCGATGTTGCCGTCGGGTATGTCCAGTGTGCCCACCTACGAGAAGGTCAACCCCTCGTCCATGCCTATCATGGTGCTGGCGCTGACGTCGCAAACGGCGAACAAGGCGCAGCTTTTTGATATGGCCAGTGGTATTGTCCAGCAGAAACTGGCTCAGATTCCGGGGGTGGGCTCGGTCGAGGTGGGCGGTGGCTCTTTGCCTGCGGTACGGGTGGGGCTGAACCCCAAGGCGTTGGCCTCGGCCGGTATTGCGCTCGATGATGTGCGCTCGGTGATCAATAACGCCAACAGCCTGCGTCCCAACGGCTATCTGGAAGGTGAGCAGGGCCAGTGGCAGATCAATTCAGGGAAACAATACAATCAGGCCCGTTTTTTTGAGCCCTTGGTTCTGAAGAATCAGGACGGGCAGGTTATCCGTTTGGGAGATGTCGCCAAGGTCGAGGACTCCGTCGAGAACATTCACAGCCTGGGGTATTGGAATAACCAGGAAGCTGTTTTGCTGATTGTGCGTCGGCAGGCCGGTGCCAACATTATTGAGACGGTCAATACTATCCGCGCGCGCTTGCAGGATATCGAGGAAATGCTGCCCAGCCAGGCGCAATTGACGGTGGCGCAGGATCGCACCCCCAGTATCCGCGCCACGCTGGAAGAGGCCCAACTGACGCTGATTATTGCGGTGGCCCTGGTGGTGCTGGTGGTCTTGCTGTTCCTGCGAAACTGGCGCGCTGCCTTGATCCCCGCTATCGCCGTGCCTGCTTCCTTGATTAGCACCTTTGCTTTCATGCATTTGTTCGGCTTTACGCTGAACACCATTTCCTTGATGGCCTTGATTGTGGCCACGGGCTTTGTGGTGGATGACGCCATCGTGGTGCTGGAAAGTATTATGCGTTACCTGGAAAAAGGCTTGTCCCCTATGCGGGCGGCCTTGCGCGGGACGCGCGAGGTGGGCTTTACCGTCACGGCCATGAGCCTGTCGCTGGTGGCGGTGTTTATTCCCTTGTGGTTGATCGGGGGATTGGCTGGGCGCCTGTTCATGGAGTTTGCCGTCACCTTGTGTACGGCCGTGCTGGTGTCCCTGGTGATCTCCTTGATGCTGACTCCCATGATGTCCGCCCGATTGCTGCGCCCAGGACCGCAAGAGCATGAGTCTACCCATCCCCTTAGTCGTTTTCTGGGCTGGATAGGCAGTGTCAGTTGGCGTGCTTACCGTCGCTCTTTGGATTGGGCGCTCAAGCATCATCGCCTGATGTTGTTTTCCTTGTTCGCCACGATAGGGTTGAATGTGTACCTGTATGCGGTGGTGCCCAAGGGGCTGTTTCCACAGCAGGATACCGGTCAGTTGATGGGGTTTTTCCGGGTCGATAGGGGCACCTCGTTCCAGTCCATGGAGCCTAAGCTGGAGTACTTCCGTTCCATCCTGAATCAGGACCCGGACATCCGTTCGGTGGCTGTCTTTGCCGGTGGTCGTAGTGGTAGCACCTCGTCCTTCATTCTGGTTGAGCTCAAGCCCATGGATGAGCGCAAAGCCAGCACAACAGATATTGTGAATCGCCTGCGCGATCCTTTATCCACCACGCCGGGTGCGCGCATGTTCATGGTGCCTCAGCAAGATATTCCGGTCGGTAGCGGCGGCGGCGGGCGCAGTGGCTCTTATGACTACTCCTTGCTGGGGAGCGACCTGGAGTTGCTGAAAACCTGGTTGCCCAAGGTTCAGCAGGCCATGGCCGAATTGCCTGAACTGGTAGACGTGGACACAGGCACGGATGACAAGGCTGGCCTGGTTCAACTGGAAATTGATCGGGATATGGCAACGCGCCTGGGCGTGGATATGTCCATGGTGGCAGGGACCTTGAACAACTCCTTCTCCCAGCGTCAGGTTTCCACAATTTTTGGACGGTTGAACCAGTATCACGTTGTCATGGAGGTCGAGCCGCGTTTTGCTCAGGATCTGGAGTCTTTGAAGGAGATTGAGGTCGTTGCCAAAGATGGCACGCGCGTGCCTTTGTCCGCCTTTACGCGCTTTACGACGGGCACCGCGCCGCGCAGCATTAACCACATGGGTTTGCTGGTGGCCGAGTCTGTGTCTTTTGGTTTGGCCGAAGGCGTCACCCTCAGTCAGGCGACAGAGGCCATTGAGCAGGCCATGGCCCGGATTCAGTTGCCTACCCGCGAGATTCAGGCCGGCTTTGAGGGCAATACGGCGCAGATGCTTGATGCCCTGGCCAAGCAACCCCTTATGTTCCTGGCCGCCTTGGTGGCCTTGTACATCGTGCTGGGGATGTTGTACGAGAGCTATATGCACCCGCTGACCATTCTGTCCACTTTGCCCTCGGCTGGGATTGGGGCCTTGCTGGCCTTGATGATGACCAGTGGCGAGTTCAATCTGATTGCCATGATCGGAGTATTTTTGTTGATTGGTATCGTCAAGAAAAACGCCATCATGATGGTGGACTACGCCTTGCAAATGGAGCGTGAGCGCGGCATGGGCTCGCGTGAGGCTATTTACGAGGCCTGCCTGGTGCGTTTCCGCCCCATCATGATGACAACCTTGTCCGCTATTTTTGGCGCTGTTCCTTTGATTCTGGCCTCCGGGCCGGGCGTGGAAATGCGCCAGCCGCTGGGTGTCACCATTGTGGGTGGTTTGGTGCTCAGTCAAATCCTGACTTTGTACACCACGCCCGTGGTTTATCTTTATCTGGATCGTTTGCGCCATCGCTTCATGCGCCGCAAGAACCAGACAAACTTGAATACATAAGCTGATATGCCTATTTCTACTGCCACGATGTTTCCGCGCTTTGCACTGGCTGGGATGGTGCTGCTCCTGTCCGCATGTGCCGTTGGCCCTGATTATCAGCGGCCTGAGGCCCCAGTGGGGGAGCACTTTCGGGAAAAGGTGCGTTCCACGGCCTGGAAGCAGGCTGAACCGGCTGACTTGAAGGATCGCGGCCCCTGGTGGGAAAGCTTTAATGACGGCGTGCTCAATACCTTGATGCAAAGCCTGAACGAGCAGAACTTTAGCTTGCAGCAAGCACAGGCACGCGTCCGGCAGGCGCAAGCCACCTTGTCCAACACGCGCTCGACTCTGTTTCCGAAAGTGGACAGCTCGGTCGGAACCACGCGACGGGGCGGCGGCTCGGGTGATACCAGCCAAAGCAGCAGCGCTTACGATGCCAGCATCACCGTGAATTGGGAAGTGGATTTGTGGGGGCGGATTCGCCGTCAGGTAGAAGCGGGTGACGCAGGCCTGCAAGCCAGTGCTGCGGATATGGCCGCCACGCGTTTGAGCCTGCAGTCGCAATTGGCCCAAACTTATTTGCAGTACCGCAGTGTGGAATCCAGCGAACGCGTGCTGGATGAAACTGTGGCCGCGTACGAGCGCTCTTTGCAAATTAATCAGAATCGTCTGGACGCCGGTTTTTCGGCCCCGGGAGACGTAGCGGCAGCCTTAAGTCAGCTTGAAAACGCACGTACTCAGCGCCTGGCTTTGAATCGTGAAAAGGCCTCCTATCAGCATGCCATGGCGGTGTTGGTGGGCCGTGCGCCGTCCCAGTTCGAGGTGGTGCCGCATGCGCCTTGGCCAGTGGCTCCGGATATTCCGGTGGGCTTGCCATCCAGCTTGCTGGAACGTCGCCCCGATGTGGCCCGGGCCGAGCGTCGTATGGCGCAGGCCAATGCCCAGATTGGTGTAGCCAAAGCCGCCTGGTTTCCCAGCTTGAGCCTGAAAGCCAGCGGGGGGTTTAGCAGCAGTGATTTAAGTGAATGGCTGACGGCACCCGCGCGTGTCTGGTCCCTGGGGCCTGCCTTCGCCCTGACCTTGCTGGATTTTGGAGCGCGTCGTGCACAAGTCGAGCAGGCCAAGGCCAGTTATGACGAACAATTGGCGGCTTACCGCCAGACGGTTCTGGATGCGCTGAAAGAAGTGGAAGATGCCTTGTCGGAGCGTAATGGCCTGGAGCTGGAGCAAGCCAGTCAAGCGCGTTCTCTGGCGGCGGCCCGCGAGTCCTTGCGGCTGACGCGCAATCAGTTTGATGCCGGTCTGGTGGATTTTCTGAGTCTGGCGCAAACCCAGGCCACGGCCCTGTCAGCCGAGCGGCAGGCCTTGGATCTGGAGTCTCAACGCTTGCGGGCGGCAGTCAAACTGATGGTGGCCTTGGGCGGCGGCTGGGATGTAGCGACTGGCCTGAACCCCGAAGAGCCGAAAGCGGTGGAAGCTGATCCAGCCGCTAAAGCAGAATAGGTTCGGCCTGACCTACACTGACCTGACCTGACCTGACCTGACCTGACCTGACCTGAATTGATCTGATCTAGTCTGATCTGATTTAGGTTAGGTTTGGTTTGGCGTTGACTAGGCTCCTTGGCGCTTGGTTTGGTAATTTCACCATGCTCTCCGGCCTGGGGCTGGACCGGAGCGGCAACGTCCGGTTTGCCCGTATGGACCAAGCAAAGATTGGACTACCTCCCAAGATTGGGGCTGCAGTTTGCTTACTTGTAGTTCAACTGCGGCTCATTCATTGCTTGATATTGCGCGGAAACCGCCTCAGTCCTGGTCCATCCAGGCATATAGCCCGTCAACCCATTCCTTGCCGTCGTCCAAACCCAAGAGGGCGTGGATCTCTTCAGCACGTTGGTACAAATCATCAAAATCAATTTGTGGCGGGTCTACAAAGGCCAGGGCAACCAGATTCCCGTCATGGGTTTCAGGTAGCCAGACCACGGCAGAGAAGCTCTCTTGCAACGCATGCAGATTGCGCGCATGTACCCGTTCCGACCCCAGTAAATTGACCGTCAATAGTCCTTGCGGCCCCAGAGCTTTGCGGCAGGCCTGGTAAAAGGCTTCGCTTTCCAGTGCAGGGTGCTCGGCCTGATCAGAGTAGACATCAACTTGCAGCACATCCAGCTCGCCATATACCGCGTCCAGATAGTCCAGCGCGTCTACCGTGTGTACGTTCAAGCGTTGGTCGTCGGGCGGTAAATTGAACAGCAGCCGGCTGGCTTGCACCACTTCCGGATTGATTTCCACCGCGTCGATACGCGCCTGGGGGAAATGCTGGTAGCAAAAGCGCGTCAGACTGCCTGCGCCCAGGCCAAGCTGGGCAATACGGCGCGGATCGGTCTGGAACAAGCTCCAGATCATCATTTGACGGATGTAGTGCAGCTCCAGCTGATCGGGAGCATCCAGGCGCATGGCGCCCTGCACCCAGGCCGAGCCCAGGTGCAGGTAGCGCACGCCTTCGTGTTCCGAAATAGAGACCTGCGGCATCATGCCGGGTCGCTGTCCAGCATATGGCGTATACCGGCAATGCCGTGTGCGCCGTGATTGCGGGCTTGAGCCAGAGTGTTGGCCGATTGTCCGCCGATTGCAAACACAGGCAGGCCAGCTTGTTCGGCCAGACTGGCAAAACGGGCCCAGCCCATACCGGGATCGCCGGGATGAGAGGCGGTTTCCAGGACATGGCCCAGAACCAGAAAGTCCGCCTGGATTTTGCGGGCTATTTCAATATCACTTTCATTGTGCGTAGACATGCCGATCAAGCCTTTGCTGATCGCGGGAAATGTCGCCAGGGTGTCGTGGCATTTCGCGGACAGGGCTTGGGCGTCGCTGGCGCGCAAGTGCACACCATCGGCGTGGTCCCACCAGCTCTCGGGGTGCAGACTGTTGACCAGGCAGCGCGCTTGGTAACGCTGGCACAGGTTCACCACTTGCAGGAACGCCTGGTGCAAATGGAACTCGGCATCAGGTCGGGCAGCCCAGGCAGGCTCACGAAACTGAACCAGGGCCGGGCCTTGTTGCAGAGCTTGTTCCAGTTGTTCCAGATAGGCGGGTAAGCGGGCTGGCTCGTCGATGTTGCTAATCAGATAGCGTTCGGGCAGTTGCAGCCATTTCAGCGGCGGTTCGGTAGCAGGCAGTACAGGGCCGACTTCCAATGGACCTTTAGGGTTGACCCAGGCAAGCTCCTGGCCTTCCAGGCACTGTGGTTCGCCTTCCCATTCCCGCACCAGACAGAAAGAGAGTTTGACGAAGTTCTTGGGGTATTCGTGTGTATAGGTGACCCAGGGGTGTGCGTGGGTCGTTTCAATGCCGAGTTCTTCGCGCAGTTCCCGTACCAGTGCCTGTACGACGCTCTCGCCCGCTTCAATCTTGCCGCCAGGCAATTCCCACCAGCCTGGCCAGGGTTTATCGGCTGGGCGTTTTCCCAGTAGCACTTGGCCGTGTTGGTTCAGTAAAACGCCAACGGCCACTTCCAACGTGGGTTTAGACATGTCTAGCGGTCCAATCTCTAGCAAATTGACGTGCTACCCGGCCGGAGCGCGAGCCACGTTCCAGAGCCCATTGCAAGGCTTCCGTACGCGAGCTTTCGATGTGTTCTGCAGGGCAACCCAATGCGCCCAGCCAGTAATACACAATGTCCAGATAGTCGTCTTGTTTAAAGGGGTAAAACGACAACCATAGTCCAAAGCGCTCGGATAGGGATACCTTTTCTTCAACGGCCTCACCGGGGTGGATCTCGCCGTCTGCGGAAGTGGAGGTGCTCAGGTTCTCCTTCATGTATTCAGGCATCAGGTGACGTCGGTTGGACGTGGCGTAGATCAGTACATTGTCGCCAGGGGAGGCCAGTGAGCCGTCCAGCACGGATTTGAGCGCCTTGTAACCGGCTTCGCCTTCTTCAAAAGACAGGTCGTCGCTGAAGATGATGAAGTGTTCGGGGCGCTTGCTGATCAGGTCAATGATGTAACCCAGATCGCCTAGATCGGACTTGTCCACCTCGATCAGGCGCAGGCCCTGGTCGGCAAATTTGGCCAGCATGGCTTTGACCAGCGAGCTTTTTCCCGTCCCGCGCGCACCGGTCATCAAGACGTTATTGGCGGGTTTGCCTGCCAGAAAATGGCGGGTGTTGCGCTCAATAATGCTTTTTTGGCGTTCGATATGGTGCAGATCGTCCGGTTGGATGGTGGCGACGTGCGAGACACCTTCCAACCAGCCACGCGTACCATTGGTGCGCCAGCGAAATGCCACGCAATCCCAGTTGACAGGAGGGGGAGCAGGGGGGAGCCAGGCTTCCAATTGAGCGAGAACCCGCTCGGCCCGGCTGATCAGGGTACTCAGGTCTTGCGAGCTCAAGACGGTCTCCGTTTCAGGTTGAAACGCTTATTATCGCTAATTTGGCACCTTTTTCTGCGATCACTGTTGTGCTGGACGCGTAACAATGGGCCCAAAGCGATTCAAGATCGTATAATCACTCAGTTATGGTTGGCCGCTACGGGCCCCCTCCCTTACTCGTCCGGAATTCTGTTTTGAACCTGTCCACCCTGATTGAACCTATTGCCGACGACATGAAGGCTCTTGATGTCGTCATTCGTGAGCGCTTGAATTCGGATGTGGTGCTGATACGCACAATCGGCGAATACATCGTTAGTGCGGGTGGCAAACGTATGCGTCCCGCGCTTTTGTTGCTGGTAGCCCGCGCACTGGCTTATCAGGGGAACACGCATCATTTGCTGGCTGGCGTTGTGGAGTTCATCCACACGGCCACCTTGCTGCACGACGATGTCGTTGATGAATCCGATATGCGTCGCGGTCGCCACACGGCCAATGCCGTCTATGGCAATGCAGCCAGTGTGTTGGTGGGTGACTACCTGTACTCGCGCTCTTTCGAGATGATGGTGCAGTCGAACTCCATGCCTGCCATGGCCGTGTTGTCGGCAGCCACCACGGTGATCGCTGAAGGCGAGGTCTTGCAACTGCTGAACGTACACGACCCGGACGTTTCTCTGGAACGTTACCTGCAAGTCGTGCGCTACAAGACAGCCAAACTGTTTGAGGCGGCCGCGCAAGTTGGCGCGATTGTGGCCGGAGCTTCGCCCGAGATGGAAGAGGCCATGGCTGCGTATGGTCGTCACCTGGGTACGGCCTTTCAACTGGTTGATGATGTGCTCGATTACACCGGTGATGCCCAGGCATTGGGCAAGAACGTGGGTGACGATCTGCGCGAAGGCAAGCCCACCATGCCACTGATCCGTGTCATGGAAGTGGGGACACCCGAACAAGTCCAGTTGATCAAGTCCGCCATTGAAACCGGTGATGCGGATTTTGCGGCAGTGGCCCAGGCCATTGAGCAAACTGACGCGTTGGCGTACACCCGCGAAGCGGCCAAGGCGGAAGCCCAATTGGCGGTGCAGGCTCTGGCGGATGTGCCTGAGAGCGAATTCAAGCAGGTATTGCTCAGCTTGTGCGCGTTTTCCATCGAACGCGATCGCTAAGCATCACCTTTTCCCCAACCCGCCGGCAGGCGGGTTTTTTTGTAATAAGGCGGGCCGATTAACGGAAATAGGCGTCATTAGGCGTCTGTTCATGTTATTTTTCTCGGTTTTGCTACGCTGTTGGTGGTCATGCCTTTGTCCCACAAGGACGAAGTAGCAACGATAGACACGCCTATTTGAACAAACTGGTTTGAAGCCTCTGTCAGACACATAGGTGCAGGCCCCTTATTCCAAAGATGTAAGGAACGGATAGATGAATATTCAGCTCGATATAGCGCAAACGGTCGGTTTAGCGGCTGTTTTTCTCGTGCTGGGAGAATATATAAAGAATCGCGTTGCTGTGCTGGCCCGCTATTTCATTCCCAGCCCCATTATTGGCGGTTTGATTTTTGCCTTGATTGCCCTGGTGGGTCACGAGACGGGTTCGTTTCACTTCTCTTTCAACGACGATATACGCAACTTCTTGTTGATGGCCTTTTTTACCACCATTGGCTTTTCAGCAAGTTTCGAGCTGTTGAAAAAGGGGGGGCTGGCAGTGGCCCTGTTTTTGGGCTGTGCGGTTGTCCTGATTATTCTGCAAAACGTGATGGGTGTCACCCTGGCCGCTTTGATGGATGCCAATCCCTTGCTGGGCCTGGCGGCCGGTTCGGTCGCCATGACAGGAGGTCACGGGACCTCCGCCGCTTTTGGCCCCTTGCTGGAGAACGCAGGTGCTGTGGGGGCCTTGCCCGCTGCCATTGCCGCGTCGACCTGGGGGCTGGTGATGGGGTGTGTCATTGGTGGTCCTTTGGGCCGACGCCTGATGAAAAAACACAAGATTGACGGCCCTGCACCACACCGTCGTCATCGTCGCCAGCATGAAGGTGCAAACGTACCCCATGCTATGCAAGCCCAGGTTAAAGAAACCGTTCAGCTTGATGACGGTGGCTTTGAAATGCCGGTCTACGCGGTCGTTCTGCTGTCCATTGCGATTGGGGTGGGCAGTGTCATCATCGAATGGTTGGGTGAGCGCGGCATCGTGCTGCCTGCCTACCTGGGGTCCATGCTGGTGGCAGCCGTTATCCGTAATGTGATTGATTGGCGTCGTTACCGCTTGCCGGAAAAAGAGTTTGAAATTATCGGCAACGTGTCGCTGGCTTTCTTCCTGGTCATGGCATTGATGGTGATGAAGTTGTGGGAACTGGCTCAAGTGGCCGGTCCCTTGCTGGTGATCCTGATTGCCCAGACCGTGATGATGTACTTCTTTGCCCGATATGTGACCTTCAATGTCATGGGCAAGGACTATGACGCTGTTGTGATGTCGGCCGGGCATTGTGGTTTCGGCATGGGGGCAACGCCGAACGCCATGGCCAATATGCAGGCTTTCACGGAAGATAATGGCCCCTCGCGCAAGGCCTTTTTTGTGATTCCCTTGGTGGGCTCCTTGTTCATCGATTTTTTCAACGCCGTGATTATCACCGGCTTTGTGAACTTTCTGACGTAAGCGCGCAAGGCTCAGGCCGCGCCGAACGGCGCGGCAGTGTCTCGTGGCCGGACGCTTGGACGTCACGGACAGGAGGTGTGTGAATTTTGCTCGGGACGGCTTGGGCCAAGGCGATGTCCGAACCTTAGCGTCCGCCGTTTTTTGATGGGCAAGATGGCAAGACCACCTCTGTAAACGATCCGTTCAGGCTTTGTTAAGCACATCCCTTAAGGCCTCGGACAGTTCAGGGTGACGCCAACTGAAACCCGCTTGCTGGGCGCGTTGCGGAATCAGTCGTTGTCCGCCCAGCAGCAGAACAGACATCTCTCCCAATGCCAGCCGTAGCACCCAGGCCGGGGCATGAAACAGGGCTGGCTTGCCCAGCTCTTGCGCCAGGATGCGGGTGAACTCCGCATTGCGCACAGGCTGTGGCGCACACGCGTTATAGGGGCCTTCACAGCTTTGATTGTGCAAAAGGTAGTCGATGAGAGCGACCTGGTCTTCAATGTGTATCCATGGCATCCACTGCTGACCATCACCTAGTCTGGCACCCAATCCCAGCTTGAACGAGGGCAGGAGCCGAGCCAATATTCCTGCATTGTTGGCCAAGACGGGTGCGGTGCGTAGCAAGACCACGCGTACCCCCCATTGGCGTGCCTGTTCGGCCTCTTGCTCCCAGGCCACACAAAGTTGGCTGCCGAAGTCTTTGTGGCTTGGTGCACTGTCTTCGGATAAAGGCTGTTGCCCACCGTCTCCGTACCAGCCTGTGGCTGAGCCCGAGATCAATATGGGCGGCACCGACGCTTGCTGCCCCATCCAGTCCACCAGGCGGCGAGTCAGATCTACACGACTACGCCACAGAAGCTGGCGGCGTGAATCAGTCCAGCGTTGATTGGCAATCGGGGCCCCAGCCAGGTTGATGACGGCGTCAAATGGCGCGTTGCCATTTAGCTCTTCAAGAGTGGCTACGCCTTTTGCGCCCGGGCATAACTGGGGAACTTGCTGCGGGGTGCGGCTCCATACCCAGAGTTCATGGCCCTGAGCTTGCCATTGTTGGCAAAGGGCCTGTCCAATGAGGCCGGTGCCCCCGGTCAGAAGGATGCGCATCGGATTCTCCGTGTTTAACAGTGAGCCGCCGGTGAAATTACATGCCGGTGACACGGCGTACCGCCCAGAAATACCAGCTATCTGGCAAGCATCGCATGAGTTTGACCCAGCCAGTGAAACGGCGAGGAAAGTTCATTTCAAACTGTCCCTGTTTCCAGCCGTGCAAGATATGCTGCGCCGCTTCTTCGGGGGTGATCAGTGCGGGCATCTTGAAACTGTTTTGTGCAGTTAATGGGGTGTCCACAAACCCCGGGTTGATAATGGAAACACCCAGCCCTAAAGGGTGCAGGTCCAGATAGAGGTTTTCGGCCAGGTTGTTCAGCGCCGCTTTGGTGGGGCCGTAGGCCAGGGACATCGGCAGCCCTCGATAGCCGGCCACGCTGCCGACTAAAGCCAGGTGACCGCGTCCGGCTGCAAGCAACATCGGCAGAACCGTGTCCAGCAGGTGCAGTGCGCCGACATAGTTAACGGCCAGATGTCGCTGCATTTCAAGCAGATCGAAGTGCGTCGCTCGTTGAGGCTGGTATCTGCCAGCGCAATACAGCACCAGGTCCGGGGCCTTGTCCGCGTAGGCTTGAACCATTGTTTTGGCCGCCACCATGGAGTCGAGTTGGGTGACATCCAGCGGTACGGCCAGAAAGCCATCTCGGCCATCAGCCAGAGTGTGCAGTGCATCGGCATCTCTGGCCGAGATGATGACACGTGCCCCTTGGGCATGGAGTGCTTGTGCGGTGGCTTTGCCTATGCCCGATGAGGCGCCGACAATCCAGGCGCATTTGCCTTGCCATTGACTGATCGGCGGATTGAGTTTCGTGTGCAGCAGTGCCATCACACTTACTCCTTAGTGAAGGACAAGGTTACGTCACCAAGATGAAAACCAAATTTGCTCATGGCGGCGCGGTTGAGCATGGTGCGACCATCCATCAAATACATCCAGTCGTCCATGTTGACGTTCCAGACTTTGCCGTCCACGGGCAGTGCCAGCACATAATTCCAATGGAAGGCGTTGCCCGCGGTCTGCCCTTGTGCTTGTCCCACCACGTCGTCCGCGCGCCCGGTGTAATGGCCGTCACCCAGATATTTCAAATGCCAGATCCGTTGCTGTGTGGTGCCATCACTGTAGACAAAGTGCTCATCGAGCACGCCTTCATCGCCATTCCAGGTGCCTGTCATGCGCACGGTGAAGCGTTTGACCACTTTGCCGGAGCGGTCTGTGAACAAGCCGTGGGCGGTTAAGGGCCCGTTGAAATACTGACGCAGGTCCAGTTTGGGGCGCTCCTGGGCATAGTCCTGTACGGTGGGCCCTACACACCCAGCCAGCAATCCGGTGAGAGTCAGTCCCAGAATGGCGCGCCGCCAGGGCAGGGTCGAGACACGGCATGTTGTCAATTTCATATCAGTCTCCAGGAGGTGTGAAGGTGCTCAGCGCGCCATAGGCATGCCCACGCCAGCAGTTTGAACAGGCAGGGAAGGCCACCATAGGTCCAGGCCAGCGCCTGCAGGCCTGCCGGGTCGGTCGTGCCGCTGTGGTAACCCAGAAAGGCGAGCAGCGGCAGACACAGCCCGGCGGCTAAAGCCAGATTGAGCTTGGTGGCACAGGCCCACCAGCCCAGATATCGTCCTTCGCCCGAGCCACCGTGACCGGACTCATGGATGACACCGGTCAGCAAAGCGCCTGGCAGTGCCAGATCCGCGCCAAGGGCAAGCCCGCTTGCCAGGCAGATAAGGATGAAGACCTTGCCGTCACCAGCATCAAGCCAGGGTGTTAGCGAAAAGGCGATGATGCTTGCCAGCATGCCAGCGCGCCAACTGGGGGCGAGGCCCCAGCGCGAAACGGCCTTGATCCACAGTGGCAGCCCGGCCGCCGCAGCACCGAAATAACACAAGAGGAAAAGTGGTTGCATATCGGCTGCCTGCAGACGGTCCGTTACGAAAAACGGGAGCAGGGTGGCGGGTATGGCAGCGGCCACACCGTTGAGCATGAAGACTGATAACAGCCGGCGGAAACTGGCATCTGCCCAGGGGGAGGCGGCCTGAGCAGGTTTGATGTGACGATGTCCGTAACGTGTTGGGCTTGCTGTGAATCGTTGCAGACTATGCAGTCCGAGCAAGCCTAGGGCAAGAGCCAGAAAGAGCACGATACTGGTCGCGTCAAAGCCCAGCCAGGTAGGCAAGATGCTGGCCAGCAGGACACCGGCAAGCGTGGCGCCTTCTCGCCATGCCGTCACGCGTGCGCGCCAATGGGGGTCACCTCCCCAACGGGTACCCCAGGCCTGATGCAGTATGCTCACGGCGCTATAGGCCAGGGTGCATACCAGTAGGCTGACCGCCAGCCAGACTAGCGCCCCCTCTTGAACAGCCAGGGGAGGATGCCACAAGGCGGCAAACCCCAAGACCATGATGACACTGCCCAGCACGGCTGCCAGCCAGGCTTGACGTTGTCCTCGATGCAAAAGGCGATCGGCCAGGCGTCCCAATGCGGGATCGAGCACCGCGTCAATGGCTCGAGTGGCAAGCAGTACGGCACCCAGACTGGCCAGAGGCACGCCCGCCACCGCTGCATAGTAATGAGGCAGGTTGACGTATAAAGGCAGCGACACAAAAGCCAGCGGTAGGCCAAGACTCCCGTAAGAGAGCCCTGTACGCCAGTGCAGCGGTGTGGAGGGGCCAAGGTCTTGGGAGGGCATGGTGTCGTGCCTTTCTTAGCGTTTGCTCAGCAATGCCGCGCGCAGACCGGGCGCCGACGTTTGCTCAGACAACCAGATTCCAAAAAACAGGCGCGCGTACTCTGCGTCCTGAATACGTGCTGTCTCGCGTCCATTGTGGAAAAAACGTACATCGCCGGCCCCGTCGGTTACCCCCAGCAGCCGATCCTGAGCCAGCACATCAGGAAAGGCTTTTGTCATCAGGAGCAACCATTGGCGTGCCTGTTGTTCAGAGAAGCTGCCGACGCGTCGCATTTCGGCTATTGAGCGCTCGGCAATCGCCTCTCCTTCCAGCTTGCGGTCGTAGATCAGTTCCAGCGCGAAAGGCTGGCGTGCATACTGTGCTGGCTCGAAGTCCGGCAGCGCCCACAGGCGCGCCTCGTAAACCCGCAGTCCAAAAAAGCGCATGGGGCCGCTGCCAAGCAAATGGGCAGCGGGCAGGGTGGAGCGCAGCTCCTGGGGGGCAGCCGGTGTGGCCGCCAAGACAGTATTGGTCATGGCAGTAAGGGTAGGAGCGAGAAGACTGATGCCCCAGATCAGGGTTTTGCGTCGTCGAAGATCAGGCATGGTCGGGCCTTCTCAATGTGAACTGGACCACATCGGTGTTGCCCATATCAAAGGCAGCCTCGCAGTAGGCCAGATAAAATCGCCAGATGCGTACAAAGCGTTCGTCAAATCCCTGGCTTCGTACAGCATCGAGCTTGTGCTCAAAAGCCTGACGCCAGCGTCTGAGCGTTTCGGCATAGTCCTTGCCAAAGCTCATCTTCTTGACTATTTCCAGGCCTGCTCGTTGCGCCTCGCGCTCGAAGGCCGTGACACTGGGCAACAGTCCTCCCGGAAAAATGAACTGCTGAATGAAGTCGGAAGAGTGCAAATAGCGCTCAAAAAGGTCTTCGCGCAGGGTGATCGATTGCAGGCAAGCATGGCCCCCCGGTTTGAGGCAGTCATGTAAGGTCTGGAAGTAGGTGCGCCAGTATTCATGTCCGACCGCTTCAAACATTTCAATGGACACAATGGCATCGAATGGCTGCGCCGCGTGTTCGGCAGCTAAGTCCCGGTAGTCCTGATAACGCAGATCCACCTGTGTTTGCAGGCCTGCTTGGGTGATGCGCTGCGTGGCCCAGTGAAGTTGTTCACGCGACAAGGTCACACCGCTGACCTGTGCGCCGAACTCCGTGGCCGCTGTCTGGGCAAGTGCCCCCCAACCGCAGCCGATTTCCAGCAGGCGTTGACCTGGTTGCAGCCTTGTCTCGCGCAACGCACGTCGTATTTTGTTCTGCTGGGCCTGCTCCAGATCTGCCTCTTGCAAGGCGCTGCCGCTGAGACCTTCAAACCACGCAGAGCTGTAACTCATGGTCGGATCCAGCCACAGCTGATAAAAATCGTTGCCCAGATCGTAGTGGGCATGGATGTTTTTGGCGCTGCCTGCCCGTGTGTTGCGGCGAAGCATATGCCGTAGCCTGAAGCCCAGACGGCCCCACCAGTGACCATATACCAGTTGCTCCAGGTGGTCGCGGTTGTCGATGCACAGGCGCAAGAGTCCGCTAAGGTCGTCACTGTCCCATAGGCCGTCTATATAACCTTCGGCAAAACCAATATCGCCCGAGCTTAGAACGCGCTCCAGCGCTTCCCAGTGCTTGATTGTGCAGCGTGCGTCTGCATCCGGGGCGCTCTGTTTGGGGCAATGCCGCAGTTGCCCATCGGGCAATTGAAGCTCCAATTGGCCATGAGGCAGATGCGTCAACAGCTTCAGGACGCGGTTCGCGCTAGGTGGCAAGACGCGTTTTGCATCGGCGGACTTGCGCAAGAGGGTGGCGGTGCTTGTATTCATCGTGTGACAGAGCGCTTGGGCGCTGGTGGTTTGCGATGGAAAGGAAGCCGCTTTGCCCACAGGCGCAGTGCTTGCCAGTGGATGCGGAAAATGACCCCAAGGGTCATGAGCGGCGTGCCAAAAAAGGCCCGGCGCACGGTCGTGGTGCTCAAGGGATGCAACACTCCTTGAACGCCCGTACGCAGCACGGGGCCTGCGTCGTCGTAAAGATCAATGAGTGCCAGGTTGGCGCGGTCACTGCGTTTGAAGCGGAAGCGATACTCTCCCTGAGTCTCGCAAAATGGAGACACATGAAATTGCTTGCTGGCCACTTGCTCACAGTCCCAGTCCAGATCCGGTCCGGCAAGAAGATAGGCATGGCGCTCACCAAAGGTGTTGTTGACCTCAGCCAGAATCGCCGCCAGCGAGCCGTCTGCCCGATGTGCGTACCAAAAGCTGACGGGCTTGAAGACATAGCCCAGGACACGGGGGAAGGTATGCAACCAGATTTCCCCATCGGCGTCCTGTATGCCTTCTTCTTGCAGCAAGGCCTCGAACCAGGCCAGAGCGTCATTGCTGCCGTCGCCGTGATCACTATCGTGAAAACTGATCCAGCCGCGCCGATTGCGACGTAGCACAGCAACGGGGTGCTCACGCAGGCTGCGCATGGGAAGCAGCAGGAAATAACCAGGGTAACGAAAGGCGTGATCGACCGGCCGTAGCCGGCGGTGCCAAATATGGCCAAAGCCAATAAGAGGGACGGTGCTCATACCGTTTCCTCCTCGTTGATCTCGATGGGGGGCGCTGGCTGTTCGTGCTCAAGAGACAGCAGGACCTTGTCGGCCGCATTCAGGCCAGAGCGCAAGCCGTCCTCATGGAACCCGTAGCCACACCAGGCGCCGCAAAACCAGGTGCGGCGTTGGCCTTGCAGTTGCTCGACAAGCGGTTGTGCCTGGATGGCGGCCTGGTCAAAGACCGGATGGTGGTAGCCAATACGGGCATGCACCTTGTCCGGGTCTATTGGGCGGACTGGATTCAGGGAAACCAGCACGGCTTGTTGCCAGGGCAGGGGTTGTAATCGGTTGATCAGGTAGTGGAGGCAAACCCCCGCCTCTTCTGAATTCACGCAGGAGCCGCGCTCGTAGTTCCATGCCGCCCAAGCCGCTGTGCGTTGTGGCAAGACGGAGGTATCGGTATGCAAAACCGCTTCATTGGCCTGATAGCGGATGCTGCCCAGTACGGCTTGTTCCTGTTGTGTCGCGTCTTTGCCAAGCAAGTGCAATGCCTGGTCACTATGGCAGGCCAGTACGATGGCATCGAACTGTTCCGACCCGTGGGGCATTTCTACTAAAACCCCCTGTGGCAGGCGTTTGAGGCTGAGCACCGGGGTATTCAAGCGTGTTTCATGGCGACCGTCTTGTTGCAGCCGTTCAATCATGCGACGCACATACTGTTGCGATCCCCCTCGAACGGTGTGCCACTGAGGCCGATTAGTGATCTGTATCAGCCCATGATTGTGGCAAAAGCGAATCAAGGTAGTAACGGGAAAACGCAGCATTTGATCTGTCGGGCAAGACCAGATACTGCCAATCATGGGTAGTAGATAGTGGTGGCGAAAGGCGCTGCTAAAGCCGTGCTGATCAAGAAAGGTTTCTATCGAGGCACTGAGCTGCGACTCGACCTGGCGCTGGGCAATGTCCGTGGTCAGACGATTGAAACGCATGATCTCGAGCAGCATGCCAATGAAGCGTGGGCGCAGCAAATTTTTGCGTTGTGCAAAAACCCCGTTCAAGGAGCTGCCGCTCCATTCCATACCCGGTCTGCCGTGGGCGTCGGGCACCTGCACTGAAAAAGACATTTCGGACGGTGCCGTTTCCACATCCAGCTCTTTGAACAGTTGCGTGAGCATGGGGTAGGTGCGGTGATTGAATACGAGAAACCCGGTATCTACACCATGACAAATTCCGTCCAGGCTTAGTTGGACGGTATTGGCATGTCCGCCGAAATAGCTGTTTGCCTCGATCAAGCACACGCGATGAGAGGTCTGCGTGCTGGCCAGACGAAAGGCAGCGGCCAGACCGGAAATGCCCGAACCTATGACAGCGATACGACGCATGGCAGCTCCTTGAGTATTGCTATAGTGCTCAATAGACCATAAGGATTAAAATGTGAACTGCTTAGTTCAAACTATAAACCCTAAATATTATTTTTGCACTATCTAGTGTTCAAGATAGTCCCATTCGTCCTAAAATGTGATGTATGAACGCTCGATCCTCAATCAAACAACAAATCCAGCGGGTGCGCGAAGAAGCTATCGTGACCGCTGTGAACCGGCTATTGGCTACCAAGGGCTACGACGCCATGACGGTCGACGAAGTTGCCGCCGAGGCGGGCATGGCCAAGGCCAGCCTGTATAAGTTATTCACGTCTAAGGAAGAGCTTGCTGCGGCCGCAATGGTTGGCGTCTTGGATCGCGCCTTGGCTTTTGTGGACGAGTTGCGTAGACAGGCCAAGAGCGCGGCTGACTTGGGTGCGCCGATTGCAGCAATCGATCAGCTCAAATCAGTGGTGCGCTGGACGATGCACACCCAATTGCAAGGGGAAATGCCGTCGTTGCCCGCGCAGAACTCGAACCTTAGCACCTCGCTCCAATCGAATGACGAGTATATGGATCGTCTGATCGCCTTGAGTAATCGTCTGAGCACCTGGATTATCGAGGCACAGACAGCAGGCGGCCTCCAAACGGGTCTGCCCGTTGAGCTTGTGCTCTATACCCTATTTGCGCGCGCTTGCGATCCTGTGGTGGGTTTGCTCAAGGAGTCCGGCCAGTACACCCATGAGCAAATCATTGAATGGGTGACCAGCACCACGTTTGATGGTTTGGCAGGATCTGGCCTGAAGCCCCCCACTCCGTAGGGTGATCTCCAAACGCAAGCAGGGGCTTGTGTGTGTTCCGATTGCTTGTTGTCTCAAGAGGTAGCAAGCTTGCGTCGCAGCCAGCGCATCAATACGTCCAGTAGCGGCAGTTTTGCGTAAAGCTCCTCGGCCGCATCCCAATAATCGCGATGATGAGACACCCGTCCCTGTTCATCAAAGGACAGGAACGAAGCCCCCTTGATGCATTGTTCAACGTCCGGCTTCCACCGACGGAGTCGAAAACGGAACTCCCATTCCAGAAAGGCCCGGTGATCTTGGACGATCTGCTGCGTAATGACAAATCGTGGTGCTTGTAGCGCCGTAAACATATGTTCGAAGATGCGTCGAATGGCCGGCACGCCACGCACTTCGTTAAAGGGGTCCTTGAAATAGGCATCAGGCGCGTAACAGGCCTCAAGCTCGGAGAGCCGGTCTGGTGCCAGCTCTTGATAGAGCTGGACGATTCGGCGCACTGCCGCCGCACTATCATCGGAACCTGCGGGCAAGTCAGTCTTCATGGGTGTCAGCCTGAGGATTCAAGGGACGATGAGGAAACAACAAGTATAAGGCTCAAGCAACAGGCCAAAGAGCGGGTTGGATAATTTGACTTCTTATAGACGCTGTTTGCCTTGGAGCAAGGACGCAATGTTCTCGCTACGTTTCAATGGTGATTGTCTCTAGGGAGTTCATAATGCGAAGCCATGTAGTGGGATCCGTGCTGTTAGTGGCCATATTGGCCGGATGTTCGGCTGGCGAGTCCAGCAATCCGTCCGCTTTGCCCGAGCTGGTGGAAGTGGCTGGCCCGGCACGTGAGCTCATGCAGGCTGGCGAGTACTTGCTCGATGGCCGCTTGGTCGCGTCCGATACGGTGATGTATGCCCCGGCCCCGACCCTGAAAGCGATGAAATATCAAGTCAGCCAGTACGAGTACGATCAGTGCGTTCGTGCAGAACGTTGCAAGGCTGCAGACGCAGTGGGTCGAGGGCAGGCCAAGAATATGCCGGTTGTCGGGGTGAGCTGGCAGGACGGACAGGATTACGCTGCCTGGTTAAGCGAGCGTACAGGCAAGACATTCCGTTTGCCGCAGTATCTGGAATGGAGCTATTTCGCCGATCAGAAAGTACCTGAATCGGCGCAGGGTGGGCTGGATGAGAATGAGCAGGCCGCTTTGTGGCTGCAGGAATATCAGGAAAGCTACAAGCGCAAACAGGAGCAAGAGGTGCCCTTAGCGCCCTTGGGGCAGGGCGTGGCCAATGCTTATGGGGTATTTGATGCTGGTGGGCAGGTGGCCGAATGGACCAATACCTGCCACGTACGGGTACACCGCATCAGCATGCCTCGTGCAGAATCACGCCTGGAAAACTGCGGTGTACGCACCTTGGGGGGCGAGCATATTGCGGTGATGCCCGACTTTATCCGCGATCCTAAAACCGGGGCGTGTTCGGTTGGTGTGCCACCGCGTTATCTGGGGCTGCGTCTGGTCACTGACGATTAGGCTGGCACTTAGCCACGCTCCAGAACGGCTTGTGCAAACTTGTCCAGGTCTGCAATCGTAATTTGTTTGCGGCCTGCCAGAATCAAGCCCTGGTGATCCCAGCTACTGACGACACGGCTGGCCGTGTACAAGGTGGTCCCGGCCAGGTCAGCCAGATCTTGCCGGGTCACCGGAATGCTCAAGGATGTGCCTTGTGCGCCGCTTTGGCCCACTTGGCGAATCAAACGCAGCAGGCTGTGAGCAAGCCGCTGCTCCACTTCCAGACTATGAATTTCCAACAGGCGATCATCCGCATCGCTGAGTCGTTGTGCGACGGTATCTTGCGCAGAATTGAGCAGGCACGGAAAGCGTTGCGTCAGGCTGTCCCAGGATTTCTCCGGCCAGGCCAATGCCGCGCTGGTGGTCACGCTGATAGCCGTAGCCGGGTAGTTGCGGCGGCGCAGTGCTGGGGCAATGCCAATCACATCGCCCGGTAAGGCAAAACGTACCAGCAGTTGCGAGCCATTGGGCATGGTGCGCACGACTTTGATCAGGCCTTGGAGCAGGACGAAAAAATGGTCGCTGCTTTGTTCCTGGCGAAAGACCTGGCTGTCCTTGTCGTAGTGGATCAGGCGTCCTTCTTGCCACAGCTCATCGATGCCGCTTGCGTCCAGCGTGGAGAAAACGGGCAGGTTGGCTAACAAGGAGGGGTAGGAGATGTCAGTCATCACTTAAGCTTTCTGAGCGGGTTTTTAGCCCTAGTTTGCTGGCCAGCTTGTGTAGATTGCTGGGGTCTATGCCTAGCTGCCGGGCAGCCTGGCTCCAGTTACCGGTGGTATCCTCCAAAGCCTGTCGGATCAGTTGGCTCTGTAGTTGCTCAACGGACTGACGCAAGGATTGGCGGGGGGGATCAACCGCCATACTGGCCGCTGCGACAGGCTGGTGGATAGAAGGTAACAAATTGAGATTATCAGCGCTAAGTGTAAATATTTGGTTACGTTCTGGCGTGTCGACCAGCAGGCGGATAGTTGCCCGGCTGATCAAATGTTCCAGTTCACGAACATTACCCGGCCAATGATAAGCCAGTAAAGCGGCTTCTGCGTCGGGAGACAAGCGAATTCCGCGTAATCCCAAACGGGATCGGTTGATTTCCAAAAAATGGCCTGCCAGCAGCAAGATGTCCTGATGGCGCTCGCGCAGGGCAGGGATGGTAAGTGGAAAAACCGACAGGCGGTGAAACAGGTCCGCCCGGAAACCGCCTTGGGCGATCTGCTGACTCAGGTCACGGTTGGTGGCGGCAACCAGACGCACATTCAGCTTGATGGGGTGGTCCGCCCCCAAGCGTTGAATCTCGCCATTTTGCAAGGTACGCAGCAGCTTGGCCTGAATCGTCAAAGACAACTCACCGATTTCATCCAGAAACAGGGTGCCGCCCTGGGCTGCTTCAAAGCGCCCGGCGCGATTTTCATGCGCCCCGGAAAAGGCCCCCTTTACATGTCCAAATAATTCGCTTTCCGCCAAAGACTCGGGCAGGGCAGCACAGTTCACGTAGATCAAGGGACTGTTGTGACGTGGTGAGCGTTGATGCAGGCGCTGTGCAAACAGCTCTTTCCCTACCCCCGTCTCGCCCAGTAAAAGTACAGGCAGCTCTGAGGAGGCCACCGTGTCCAGCAACTGAATGACTTCCTGCAGCGGTTTGCTGTTGCCAATGATGGCGGCCGAGTTATGGCGTGACAAATAATCGGGCGGCAAGGTGGAGAGCAGTCGTAGACTGCGGTTCTCTTCTTCCAGTTCGCTGATGCGGATCGCGCTCTCCAGCACCAGGCACCAGTGCTTCAGTTCTATCAGCATGGAGGTTGAAAACGTCCCTGGCCGCAAGGCATCCAGCGTCAGAATGCCCCAGGGTGTGCCCTGGGCTTGCAAGGTAATCCCTACGCAATCGTGTACCGGCAAAGGCTGGCCCAGTTTGTCATCAAGCAAGCCGTCGTAAGGGTCGGGCAGGCCACAGTGGGGTTCAAAGCGGGTCAGGTTGGATGAGCTCAAAATTCGGTTCAAACGGGGGTGGTCTGCAATCACGAAGTGACGCCCCAGGGTGTCATGGCCCAAGCCGCTGGCTGCAACAATACGCAATACGGTGTCATCCAGTTTCAGCAAACCCGCTGCATCACAGCCAAAGTGCCTAGCCAGCAAATGCACCATGCGCTGTAGACGTAAGGGCCCGGGAATCTCGGTGGCAAGGTCGGCAATCAAAAGATCTAGCATGGGTGGAGAATACCCTTATGGTGAAAAATACCCAGTTTTGTTGGGGTAGTTTATACCTAGGATGGTGACAAACCATTGATCTATGTCGTCTTGGACTTGGCACGGTCTTTGCTTTAGAGGTCTTGTCATACATTTTTAAGGACTATGACATGACCCCCGACTTAGCAGAACATCGCTACAAGGCGTGTACTTCGGTCCGTCCCCCGTTCCGGGGCCGTACCCAAACAGGTTTTGACCAGGTAACTGGGTCCTGCCAGGACCTGTTTGGATTGGGTCGTTTGATTCATCAGCGAGACGGAGAAGAAAATGCGTAGCTATAAAAAACTATGGTGGTCCCTGGTGGCAGTCACCATGGTCACCTTTGCCATCCTGGGATGGACAGGTGTGGAGGTGTATCGTCAGGCACCCCCCATGCCGGTCAAGGTAGTCACACCGGATGGCCGTGAATTTACCTCACAGGAACAGATACATCGTGGCCAGTCCGCCTGGCAAAGTACCGGCGGTATGCAACTGGGCTCGATCTGGGGGCACGGGGCCTACCAGGCACCGGACTGGAGTGCCGACTGGTTGCACCGCGAGGCTCTGGCCTGGCTGGATTTGGCTGCCCAGCAAACCTACTCGCTGAACTATGATCAGCTGACATCCAGTCAGCAGGCCACCTTGCGGCAGGAACTGCAGGACGAATACCGTCCTAACCGCATTGATGAAGCGACGGGCGTGCTGCAGATCAGTGAACGTCGCGCCAAGGCCATCGACACTACCGCCCAGTACTACATTGACCTGTTTGGTGACGCGCCCGAGCTGAAATCCAGCCGCGAGAGCTTTGCCATGAAGGACAACACCTTGCCAGAGCTGCAGCGCCGTCAGGACATGACCCGCTTTTTCTTCTGGCTGTCCTGGGCCACGGTAACTGATCGTCCTGGCACCACCGTCAGCTATACCAACAACTGGCCGCACGAGCCCTTGGTGGATAACTATCCTTCCACGGCCAATATCGTCTGGTCCATCGTCAGTATCGTGCTCTTGCTGGCCGGTATTGGCCTGCTGGTCTGGATCTGGGCCTTTACGCACAAAGAAGAGGAAGCCCCTGTTGCCCCGGCTACCGACCCGGTTCTGGCTTTCCGTCTGACCCCTTCACAGCGTGCCCTGAAAAAATATGCCTTCCTGACGGTTGCCCTGTTTGTCATCCAGGTTTTCCTGGGGGGCTTTACCGCACACTACACGGTTGAAGGCCAGATGTTCTATGGCATAGACGTGTCGCAGTGGTTCCCTTATTCCCTGACCCGTACCTGGCATATTCAGGCAGCTCTCTTGTGGATTGCCAGTGGTTTTCTGACCGCCGGCTTGTTCCTGGTGCCCTTGATTAACGGGGGCGAGGATCCCAAGTTCCAGCGCCTGGGTGTGGACATCCTGTTCGGTGCTCTGGTTGTGCTCTTTATTGGTTCTTTTGCCGGTAACTTCCTGACTATCAAAAACATTCTGCCTCCCGAGCTGAACTTCTGGTTTGGTCACCAGGGCTACGAATACCTGGATCTGGGGCGTTTCTGGCAGATCATCAAGTTCATTGGTCTGGCTTTCTGGCTGTTGCTGATGCTGCGTGGCATGTGGCCTGCTCTGCGTCGAGACAAGGGCGACAACCACTTGCTGGTTCTGTTGACCATCTCTACCGTGGCCATTGGCCTGTTCTACGGGACTGGCCTGTTCTACGGCGAGCACACCAATATCACCATCATGGAGTACTGGCGCTGGTGGGTGGTTCACCTGTGGGTTGAAGGTTTCTTTGAGGTCTTTGCCACGGTTGCCATGGGCTTTATCTTCCTGACCTTGGGGCTGGTTTCCAAGCGTAGTGCCACCATTGCCGGTCTGGCTGCCGCCTCGCTGTTCCTGGTTGGCGGGGTGCCGGGTACTTTGCATCACATGTACTTCTCGGGTACGACCACTCCGATCATGGCCATTGGTGCTTCTTTCAGTGCGTTGGAAGTGGTGCCTTTGATCATGTTGGGTTACGAAGCCTTCCATAACTGGAAAATGCAGAAACAAGCCGGCTGGATGAGCGATTTGCGTTGGCCCGTCATGTTCTTTGTGGCCGTGGCCTTCTGGAACATGCTCGGTGCTGGTGTGTTTGGTTTCCTGATCAACCCACCTATCTCGCTGTACTACATTCAGGGTCTGAACACGACACCACTGCATGCACACGCTGCCTTGTTTGGTGTGTATGGCTTTCTGTCTCTGGGCTTTGTCTTGCTGGTGGTACGTTATATCTCGCCCGAGGTTCGCTATAACGACCGTGTGATGAGCTGGGGCTTCTGGGCACTGAACGGTGGTTTGGTGCTGATGATGTTCGTCAGCTTGCTGCCTGCTGGGATTATTCAGGCTTGGGCCAGCATTTCGGAAGGCATGTGGTACGCCCGCAGCGAAGAGTTCATGCAGCAGCCCATCCTGCAATCTTTGCGTTGGTGGCGCACCTTGGGTGACGTCGTCTTTATTGCCGGTGCCTTGATCGTGTTCCAGCAGGTTTGGGTACGTATCTCTGCACGGCGTCGGATAACGCCGGCCAATGCAGTCGGTGCCATCAAAACATCCTGATCTTTTTTACTGGCGCTCTCTTTTTCTATGAGAGCGCATCGACAAGAAAACCGCCTTCGGGCGGTTTTTTTATGTTGGAGGGACTGGTGTGCTCCGAGTACGAGCGCCAAGCTGGTGGCCGTTTTGTCAGGCTGTGTGGATTGTGTTTGCGAACACCTAGGGTTAACGCTGTATTGTGATGATCAATAATAGTTATTTATCATAATAATTATTGATTCAAATTAATTGGATAGAGATCCAGTTTCACAAGAGCAAGGAAGGCTGATGAATATTGAACGCACAGAAGAGCAAACCGTGTCTTGTACGGTAGAGAACCGTATCGCCTGGGTGAAATTCAATCGTCCCGAAAAACGCAATGCCATGAGTCCGCAACTGAATCGTCAGATGATGCGTGTACTCGATGAACTGGAGTTCCGTGAGGACGTGGGTGTCGTGGTGCTCAGTGGCGAGGGCTCGGCTTGGACTGCCGGCATGGACTTGAAAGAGTATTTCCGGGAGACCGAGGCCACAGGCCTGGAAGGGACGCGCAAGGCGCAACGTGAAAGTTACGGTTGGTGGCGCCGGTTGCGTTGGTTTCAGAAACCGACGATTGCGATGGTCAATGGCTGGTGCTTTGGTGGAGGCTACGGCCCCTTGTTTGCCTGCGACCTGGCGTTTGCCGCTGATGAGGCCACGTTTGGCCTGTCTGAAATCAACTGGGGTATTTTGCCCGGTGGTGGTGCCTCGAAGGTTGCGGTCGAGCTTTTGTCGTTCCGTAATGCGATGTATCACGCCATGATGGGTGAGAACATCGACGGGCGTACGGCAGCCCAGTGGGGGCTGGTCAATGAGTCCTTGCCCTTGGAGAGCTTGCAAGAGCGCGTGACGCAGGTTGCGCAAACCTTGCTGCAAAAGAACCCGATTGCCTTGAAGGCAACCAAAGATGCCATTCGTCGTGTGCGGGAAATGACTTACGACAATGCTGAAGATTATCTGGTGCGAGTTCAGGAAGCAGCCAACAGTTTCGATAACGAAGGCCGCAAAGAGGGTATGCGTCAGTTCCTGGACGATAAAACATACAAGCCTGGCCTGGGAACCTACGACCTTTCCAAACAAAAAGCCTGATAAACGGCACAGCAGGGGAGGCAGCCTCCTTGGTCTGAAGGAGAGCTGACATCACCCAATGGGAGACAACAGTGATAAGGACACAGAGGGTGGCCGCTCAGCGGCCGGATATCGGACGGCTGTTAAAGCCCGGTTCCATTGCTATTGTGGGCGCGTCTGCCACACCCGGCGCACTGGGTGCATCGGTACTGGGTAATCTGGAACGCAACGGTTTTGCCGGTGAGATTTACTTGATCAATCCCAAGCGCGCCCAGATAGCAGGCCGCCCTTGCCTGGCATCCGTTGAACAGCTTCCTGACGGAGTGGATGTGGCTGTCTTGGCGATTCCACAAACGGCCGTCCTGGATACCATTCGTGCGCTGGCCAAGCGGCGTGTCGGTGCGGCGATCATTTTCTCGGCAGGTTTTGCCGAGGCCGGAGAGCAGGGCCAAGCCGAGCAAAGCGAGATTGCTCGAATCGCGGCTGAGGCTGGCATGGTGATTGAAGGGCCTAACTGTTTGGGGAGCATCAATTATCAGCAAGGTGTGCCACTGACGTTTGTGCAAGTGGATATTCGGGACAAGACCTGCGCGTCGCAACCGTGCATCGGGGTGGTGTCGCAAAGCGGTGCCATGATGACGGTGCTGTGCACCACCTTGTCCAGCCGTCACTTGCCCTTGTCCTACGCCGTCTCAACGGGTAATGAGGCGGCCAGTGTTGCGGAAGATTATGTGGAGTTCTTGCTGGAACAAAGCCATACCCGCGTTATTGCGATGATTGTCGAGCAATTTCGTCATCCAGAGCGCATGCTGGCAGCCGTGGCCCAGGCACGTCGTCAGGGCAAGACGCTTGTCCTGCTTCATCCAGGCAAAAGCAGTGCGGCTCGCGCTTCTGCGGCCACACATACCGGGGTTCTGGCTGGCGACTACTCCTTGATGCGCACCAAGATGGAGCGTGCGGGTGCTGTTTTTGCAGAAACACTGGAAGAGCTAGGTGATATCGCCGAGATTGCCATTCGTTGTCCGGCCTTGCCGGCTGCGGGCGTAGCGGTTCTGGGAGAGTCAGGCGCCTTCAAAGCCTTGACCCTGGATTGGGCCGAGGCCTTGCAACTGGATCTGCCGGTGATCAGTGACCAGGACTCGCCGCAGCTAAGGGCGGTGTTGCCCGGTTTTGTGGGTGTGAGCAATCCCTTGGACCTGACGGCACAAGGTTTGGTCGATCCGGACCTCTATTACCGTACCTTGACGGCGTTGCTGGAGGACGAACGCTTCTCCACCCTTGTCATTGGTCTGATTCAGGGCGATGCGGTGACCTGCGGCATCAAAATGCCCCCGGTGCTGCGAGCCATACACGATTTGCGTCCCCGTAAAGCCGTGGTGCTGGCCGGATTGGATGAGGGGGCGGCTGTCCCACCCGAGTTCATTGAGCAACTGCGCAGCCTGGGCGTTCCGTATTTCCCCAGTACCGAGCGGGCCTTGCGTGCCGTGCAACGGTTGACAGCGTTGCAAGCACGCCGTTTTGAAAGCAGTCACAGTGAACCCAAAGCCTTAGCTTTGCCGGCAGATCGCACCGTTGTGCCTGAATATCAGGCCAAGCAAATCCTGGCCCAAGCGGGCATACCATTTGCTCGTGGAGAACTGGCTACTAGCCTGGAGCAGGCGGTAGAGACCGCCCAGGCGCTGGGTTGGCCTGTTGCGCTCAAGGCTCAGTCTGCGCAGTTAAGCCACAAGAGTGATGCAGGCGGTGTCATTCTTAACGTTGGCGACAGGCCATCTTTAGAGCAAGCCTGGACGCGTCTGCATGCCAATGTGGCCAACTACGACGGCAATATTGTCCTGGATGGTGTGCTGGTAGAGGCCATGGGACGGCGTGGCCTGGAGATGATTGTAGGGGCGCGTCAGGACCCGCAATGGGGGCCGGTCATTTTGGTAGGTATGGGAGGAGTTACGGCGGAAATCATGCGTGATGTTCGTCTGCTGGATGCTGATCTGTCCGTAAGGCAGGTATTGCATGAGCTCGATCAGTTGCAGGCAGCGGCCTTGTTGCATGGCTATCGAGGCTCCCCCAGGCTTGATCGTGAGGCATTGGCCGAGCTGATCGTCCGCCTCGGGCAGGTGTTGCGTGGCACGCCTGCTATTCGTGAAATAGACCTTAATCCGGTGATTGTGTTGCCCGAAGCTCAAGGTGTGCTTGCATTAGATGCCCTGATGCTGATTCAGGGTCAAAGCGGCTGAGGTCCACCAGGGCTGGCTGTTCATGCCAGCCCATTTAATTCCTTTCTCCATCCTTCACAGGAGCTTGCCTTGAGCCTGCCTTATTTGCCGGGCCGTGTACGCGTGCCCGCTTCCACCGAGCCTTCGACCTTGGGCTATGCGTATTACGTCACGATTGTCTTATTGCTGGCCTATACGCTGTCCTTTGTGGATCGCCAGATCTTGGGCCTGTTGGTGCAGCCCATCAAAAAGGATCTGCATCTGTCAGATTGGATGTTCAGTATTGTTCACGGTTTTGCGTTTGCCATTTTCTATACGTTTGTTGGGATTTTTCTGGGCCGCTTGGCAGACCGCTGGAATCGCCGCAACCTGATTGTGATTGGAATGGTGGTGTGGGTGTTGGCCACTGCCGCAGGGGGCTATGTGACTGGTTTCGCATCGCTTTTTGTCGCCCGCATGTTCGTGGGCATTGGCGAGGCCGCCCTGTCTCCGGCCGCCTATTCTATGTTGGCCGATTACTTTGCGCCCGAGCGCCGGGCCCGTGCCATGAGTATTTATACATCGGGGGTCTATATAGGATCGGCGACTGCCTTCATTGTGGGTGGGCTGGTCATTGAGGCGACCAGCCAGTCAGGAACGCTGGTGTTTCCGCTGCTGGGCAGCTTCAAACCCTGGCAGGCGGCCTTCATCTTTGTGGCCTTGCCCGGTATCCCCCTTGTTCTGCTGATGCTAACGGTGCGGGAGCCGGTGCGGCGGGGCCTGAAAGAGGCCAGCCCAACCGCGCGTGCCGGATCGGCTTGCGCCCCGGATTGGCGCTATGTGCTGCGTCATAAACGGGCCTACTTTCCACTGCTGTTGGCTCCGGGGCTGACCGCCATGATCACGTTTGGCGTCACGGCCTGGCTGCCCGCTACCTTTATCCGCCAGTGGGGCTGGACTCCGGGTGAAATTGGCCCAGCTTACGGGGTCATTATTTTGACATTTGGGATTGGGGGCATGCTGGTCAGTGGCTTTCTGGCTGATCATCTGACCGCACGCGGCAAGCTGGTAGGCTCGATCCTTATTTCCTTGATCGCCACCAGCGTTCTGATCGTGACTGGCGTGGCGCTGGCCTTTGCCCCTTCTGCTGAGTTTGCGTTGGTAGCGGTGGCAGCAACGACCTTCTTTCTGGGGATGCCCGTTGCCTTGGCTCCTCCTATCTTGCAGGCGATTACGCCCAATCAATTGCGGGGGCAGGTCACGTCGATTTATCTGCTTCTGATCAATTTGATTGGCTTGGGCATGGGCCCGTTTCTGGTCGCTTTTTTCACGGATTTTATTTTTTATGACGAGCAGAAAGTAGGGTTGTCATTGGGTTTGGTCTCAGCCTTGGCGGCCTTGCTGTCAGTCGTGTGCCTGGCCCGGGCGATTGGCCCTTATCGTCAATTGGTCGCCGGTTTGGCGCAGCAAGAGAGGACTTAAGTATGCAAGCATTACATTATCAGCCCCCCTTGGAGGATTTCCGGTTTGTGCAGCAGTATTGCTTACAGGCGGAAAAAGAGTGGTGCCGTTTGTCGGCGCACCAGGGGCTGGATCAGGAAACGGCAGATAGGGTGCTCGAGGCGGCCGGACGCTTCTGTGCTGACGTATTGGCGCCGCTCAATGGGCCAGCGGACTTGCAAGGCTGTCGTCTGGAGCACGGACGGGTCTTGACGCCAGACGGGTTTGCTAAAGCCTATGCCGATTTTGTGGAAGCGGGCTGGCCTGCTTTGGCCTGCGATCCCAGCGTGGGCGGCCAGGGTCTGCCTCAGTTGCTGGATACGGCCTTGCATGAAATGCTGGCATCGGCCAATCACGGCTGGGCCATGTATCCGGGAATTTTGCATGGTGCGTACGCCTGCTTGCATGCTCATGGTGATGATTACATTCGTCGCACCTATCTGCCGCCTATCGTTAGCGGGCGTTGGTTGGCCACGATGTGCCTGACAGAACCACAAGCCGGTTCCGATTTGGGTTTGTTACGTACCCAGGCACTGCCCGAACAAGATGGTTCCTACCGCTTGCATGGCAACAAGATTTTCATCTCTGGTGGCGATCAGGATATGAGCGAGAACATCGTTCATCTGGTGCTGGCACGTCTGCCCGATGCCCCTGCCGGTACACGGGGGCTGTCCTTGTTCCTGGCCCCACGCCTGATTCCCCAGGAACAGGGATTGGTTCCCAATACGATTTATTGCGATGGTATTGAGAAGAAAATGGGTATCAAGGGCAGTGCTACTTGTACGATGCGTTTCGAGGCTGCCCAGGCCTGGTTGCTTGGCAAGCCGCATCAAGGTCTGGCTGCCATGTTTGTCATGATGAATTCGGCTCGTTTGCATGTTGGCTTGCAAGGCTTGGGCCATGCAGAAGCCGCATGGCAATTGGCACGCACTTATGCTCATGAACGTCATCAGATGCGGGTGCAACCTCGCCCGGCAACGGCCAAGGGAGCAGCGGACCCTATTGCCCATCATCCTGCCATGCAACGCATCCTTGCCGACTTACGCGTCTGGACGGAGGGTATGCGGGTGATGGCGGCGTGGACAGCGCATCAGCTTGATTTGGCGCAGAGCCTGCCAGAGGGCGACGAGCAGGCTCAGGCGCTGAGTCTGGCCTCTTTGCTGACACCGGTCGTCAAGTCGTTCTTTACAGAGCGGGGCTTTGCCCTGGCCAGCGACGCACTACAAGTTTTTGGCGGCTATGGGTACGTGCATGAGTATCGTATTGAGCAAACGCTTCGGGATGTGCGTATTGCCATGATTTATGAAGGAACCAACCAGATCCAGGCGCTGGATCTGCTGCAGCGCAAGATTGCTGCCGTGGGCCCCGAGGCCTTGCAACCTTTGCTCCAGACCTGGCGCGGGGAGGCGGATGCTTGCCTGAGTGCGATGGCGGACTGTCCGTGGGGCAAAGCGTTAAGGCAGTGGAGCGACCATCTGCACGAAGTGACGACCCATTTGTGCTCCCGTGCTCAACACGATACGCAAGTGCTGGCGTGGTGTGCGGAGGATTATCTGCGCTTGGTCGGTACCGTGTGTATGGCATTTGCCTGGGCACGGGCAGGGCGGGTCAGTCGCTTGCAGGCCGATACCAGCTTGTGTGAGCGTAAGGTGGCCAGTGCTGATTATTTCTTTGATCATGGCTTGCTGGACGCCCGCTATTATTTGAGCAGGATAGAGGCGACAGCGGCACGCACAGTGCCCATGCAAAAGCTCGTCTGAGACGGTTTACAGGTCTATGTTCTATGATTGATGTCTGCACCGATCAACGGTGTGCCGCTCAGGATGGTGTCGATAGTATGTCGACACTGTCTTGCTGGCGTTTTTCTCTTTTTAGTCAGACACCAACTCATGGACAGTGCTCTCGAATCCGCTGTTGACCAGTCGCGCCTTCTGCGCTTTCTGGGCTATCGCCTCACGCGTACGGAAATTCATATTCATAAGCTGTTTGCGCATCGTGTTGCCGAGCATGATCTCAAGCCCAGCGAGTTTTCTATTTTGATCTTGCTCGATGCCAATCCGGGAATCTATTTACGCCAATTGGGTGAAACGCTGGATATCTCGCCGTCCAATCTGGTGCCGGTGGTCGAGCGTCTGGTCAAGCGTGGTTTGATCCAACGCCATTCAGACCCGCGTGATCGACGTTTGCAGCAATTGCATCTGACTGCTCAAGGCCAGACTTTGCTCTTGCCTGCTGAAGAGCAGGTCGGAAAATTGGAGGAGGAATTGGAACAGATTCTCACCGCTACCGAGCGGCGCCATTTGTTCTCGGCCCTGGACAAACTGATGGCCGTCCAAGAGAGTCGCGAAAGCTGATCAGTTGCAGAATGGCTGAGCAGACGATCCTTGCGGATCGGGTTGCGGCGTATCGTTAACAGGTATTTTTTAAAACCGCCGTTGAGGCGGTTTTTTTTGTGCGCATCGCCAATGCTTGCGCTGCAACAAAGATGGCGTAGATTAAGTGCGTTCAAATACATCCTGTAACTGTTAGAGCAATCAACTATTTAATCAGCAGGCATTACGCCTGGATCAAACCGGAGGTAGTATGGAACGTCGTCATTTCTTGAAAAGTGCTGGCCTAGGTGTGGCCGCAGGAACCACTTTGTTGGCGGCGCAAGTACAAGCCCGCGAAACAGCCGCCCCCAAAAAGAATGCGCCCTGGCTGGCTGCACGTACAGAAGAGCAGATCGCCAAGCTGGAACGGGTCAAGGTGGATCTGGTTGCGCCTCCCATGGTCCATAAACACGAGCAAAAAGTGGGTCCCGAGCCGCGTGTCGTGGAATTTCGCATGACCATCTCCGAGCGCGAAATCGAGGTTGACCGTGACGGCACCACCATGCACGCCATGATGTTCGACGATTCCATGCCCGGTCCTACCATGGTGGTTCATGAAGGCGACTACCTGGAGCTGACCCTGGTGAACCCGGCCACCAACACCATGCCGCATAATATCGACTTTCATGCCTCGACCGGTGCGCTGGGCGGTGCCAAGCTGACCAACGTGAACCCTGGGGAGCAAGCCACACTGCGTTTCAAGGCCGACCGCAGCGGTACCTTCATTTACCACTGCGCACCAGAAGGCTCGGTTGCCTGGCACGTGGTTCAGGGCATGCACGGTACCGTCATGGTGCTGCCACGCGACGGCCTGAAAGACTCGGCTGGTAACCCCTTGCATTACGACCGTGTCTACAGCATTGGTGAGTTTGACCTCTACATCCCTCGTGATGAAAAGGGTAACTTTAAAAAGTATGGTTCATCGGCGGAAAGCTACGGTGATACCTTGGAAGCCATGCGTGGCCTGATCCCCAGCCATGTGGTGTTCAACGGTAAGGTCGGTGCCTTGATGGGTGACGGTGCCATGAAGGCCAAAGTGGGTGAAACCGTGCTGTTCATTCACTCGCAGGCCAACCGCGATACGCGACCCCACCTGATCGGGGGGCACGGTGACTGGGTTTGGGAACTGGGTAAATTTGATGACCCACCCGCCAAGAACCTGGAAACCTGGTTCATTCGTGGCGGTTCGGCCGGTGTGGCGCTCTACACCTTCAAGCAGCCTGGAGTGTACGCCTACGTGAACCACAACCTGATCGAAGCCATGGAGCTGGGTGCCGCAGGTCACGTCCTGGTCGAAGGCGACTGGAACGATGACTTGATGAAACAAGTCAGCCCTCCCGGCCCGATCAAGGCTTAAGGCAGGAGTTGGTGCCCGGAGCGCGGAATTGAGGAACAGGAGTACGAATCAATTCCGTCCGGGCTTGCAGGCAGTATCGTAAACAAGCCAAGAACAAGCAGGGGGTATGGACTTTGAAAACCAGGTCCCTTGTTCTGCAAACGAAGTATCAGCCGGGCATGCGTTCATGCCGACTGTTTAAAGGGTAAAACCATGAGAATCTATAGCCCCGCCACCATGATGTCATCTGCAATGGCCGCTTTACTCTTGTTGGCCGCTGTTCCTGCAGCACATGCCGATTCCGACGAAGCCCTCAAACTATATAAATCGTCGTGTATGGTCTGCCACGCATCCGGTATGGCCAATGCGCCCCGTCTGGGTGATAAGGCTCGTTGGGCGCCCTTGATTGCTCAAGGCGAAGACGCCCTGATGGAAGTGGTTATCAATGGCAAGGGCGCCATGCCACCGCGTGGTGCTGCCCCCAAAGCCACGGACGAGCAATTGCGTAGTGTGGTGCGCTATATGATTGAGAAGGGCAGCTAAGGCGCTGACCTTCTCAGACTGGGCTTACAAGCTCCAGTCGTAATCAACCGTCAAGGGCGCATGGTCACTGAAACGCTCTTCTTTATAGACCGTGGCATGACGCGCCTTGGCAGCAATACCTGGGGTGGCAATTTGATAATCAATGCGCCACCCCACATTTTTGGCCCAAGCCTGGCCGCGGTTGCTCCACCAGGTGTAGCACTCGTCGGTGGTATCGGGATGCAGGCTGCGATACACGTCTACCCAGGACAGCTCGTCCAGCACTTTTGTCATCCAGGCACGTTCTTCAGGTAGAAAGCCGCTGTTTTTCAGATTGCCTTTCCAGTTTTTCAGATCGGCTTCGTGGTGTGCAATATTCCAGTCACCACAAATGATGAATTCGCGGCCAGTATCACGGTGCTCCTGCATCAAGCCATTAATCCACTGCTCAAAATGATCCAGAAAGCGGTACTTGGCCGTTTGACGCTCGTCGCCCGACGAACCGGAGGGCAGGTAGGCGCTGATGACACTCAGGTCATGCCAGTCGGCGCGAATGATACGGCCTTCGGCATCAAACTCCTCGCAGGCCATCCCTTCGACCACATTTTCCGCTTTGTGATTCAGATACAGGCCTACGCCGCTATAGCCTTTTTTCTGCGCGTGGTGGAAATGCCCGTGATACTGACCGGGGTGGGTCAGATCGGGGGTCAGATCAGGCTCGCTGATCTTGATTTCCTGCATGCAGACAATATGAGGTTTCTGGGCTTCCAGCCAGGCGGGCAGACCTTTACGAAAAGCAGCCCGAATACCGTTGACGTTTAACGAGGTGACGCGTAACACGTGGCAATTCTCCTTATAGCGTCAGCACTGTAACCCGTAACCTGCCTGTATGTCAGTGGCCGTCAGAGCTTGTTACGTGGCCGAGCCAAAGCGGTAGCTGGACACGGTCAAGCCACCAAAGGCGTGTGTTTCATGGTGAAAGCGATGCGCGGTATCGCCACGTGCGGCCCCGGCAGCCACCATGACGGGGACCAGGTGATCCTCGCGCGGATGGGCAATACGTGCTGCCGGAGCTTGTTCCCAATCCATCAAGGCCTGACGGCGAACAGCGGGATCCTCCAGGCTTAGGCTCTGGTGTAGCCAGGCATCAAACTGGGCCGAGGGCTCCACACCACCGGGTCCCATATTGCGCAGGTTGTGGTAGCTCAGGCCGCTGCCAATAATCAGCACATCCTCGTCCCGCAAGGGGGCCAGGGCTTGGCCCATGGCGTAGTGCAGGGCCGGGTCATAGTTGGCGTGAATGGACAACTGAACCATGGGCACTTTGGCCTGCGGGTAGATGACATAAGCCGGTACGAAGGCGCCGTGGTCAAAGCCGCGTTGCATATCCAGATGAGTGGGCAGGCCAGCGCCTTCCAGCAGGTTACAGACCTGCTGGGCCAATGCAGGATCGCCCGGTGCAGGGTAATGGATCTCGTAGGTATGGGGTGGAAAGCCATAGTAGTCGTACACCATGCTCGGTTGTGCTGCGGCTGCGACCAGCAAATGTGCCTGTTGGGCTTCCCAGTGGGCGGAGACCATCACGATTGCTTTGGGCGTGCGGCCCAGTTGGCGTGGAATGTCCTGCAAGGCAGTACGCAGCGGGGCGTACATGGTTTGTGCCTCGGAGATCCAGGGCCAGGGTCCGCCACCGTGCGAAATGAAATAGGTGGGCATTGTCATGATGATCTCCTGCCCCCCGCCAGATAGAGGCAGGGGTTAAGGGGTTGAGTGGGGCAATCAGTCTTTGCTGCGACCTGCGTCAATGCTCCAGGGGCCCGGGCCAGCAAAAGCCAGATAGAGGAACACAAAGCAGAACAGAACCGCCGCTTCGCCGCCGTTGAGAATTGGAGTGGCAAAGGTACTGGAGGTGGCGTGACCAATAAAATAAGCAAACGCGCACAGGCCCGATGCAACAAAGGCTGCAAAGCGAGAAAACAGCCCAAGCACCAGCAAGCCGCCCAGAACGAGTTCCAGGATGCCTGCAACCCCATACAGAGAGGTGATCTGCAGGTTGGCAAACATGTCTACTTTGGGGAAACCGAGGATCTTGGCAGTACCGTGTGTCAGCAGTAAATAGCCTGTGACAAAGCGCAGCAGGCTAAGGATGCGAGGAGTCCAGCTGGAAGTAAGGGCGCTCATGTGTTTTCCTTTGGAAAGTTGACAGTATCGGTAAAACAGCACCTGACCCGGGGAAGTGACATCGTTTCGATGTCAGCCTGGAGCTGGTCCCGCCCGTTCAAGGTCCAGACAGGCATCGGGTTGGCACTTTTTTTAGATTAATCAATTACTATCAGGAAATAAACAGGCCTATTTTCATTAGTTACTTTCTTATTAGGAAAGCATGGATACGATTCAGAGTTTGCGGGTGTTCAGAGAGATCGTGGTGGCGGGCAGTTTTGCCGCGGCGGCGCAACGTCTGGACATGTCAGCGCCTATGGTCAGCAAACACCTGGCCAATCTGGAAAAACAGCTAGGCACCCGCTTGCTCCATCGCAGCAGCCGTCGTTTGAGTCTGACAGAATTGGGGCAGACTTACTTTGACTATTGCCTGCAGGCGCTCGATACCCTGGAACGCGGGCAGCAGGCTTTGTCGGGTTCAGGGCATCAGCCGCAAGGGGCCTTGCGGGTGACGGCTCCGGTGTGGTTTGCAAATCGCAAAGTGGCGCAGTTGTTGCACGATTACCAAACACGCTTTCCGGAAGTGACTCTGGATATGAGCCTGAGCAATCACAAAGTGGATTTGGTGGCGGAAGGTTTTGATCTGGCTCTGCGGGTGATGCGCGAGCCTGCCCCGCATCAGATTGCGCGTCTTATTTGCCCCATGCCTTTTCATCTGGTGGCCAGCCCGGCGTTTGTTGCCCAGCACGGCATGCCGCGTAACTGTGCTGAGGTGATGCGTTTGCCTGCTATCAGTCCCAGTTATTTGCAGCAGCCCAGCTTCGAGCTGTTAGGGCCGGACGGGCCGGAGTCCTTGCGCCTGAATCCTTTTATGCGCTCGGACAACACGAACCTGACCTATTACAGCGCCTTGGGCGGAGCAGGGTTGGCCTATTTGCCCCAGTGGCTGGTCATGGATGATCTGAACAGTGGTCGTTTGGTCCGCTTGCTACCTGATTACACCGAAGAGCGGCAACAACTGCATGCCGTCTATGCCAGTCGTCGCTATTTGACACCTAAAGTGCGCAGTTTTATCGACTTCTTGTTAGAAGAACTGGCCGAACCTGCCAAGTGATGGCGCACAACACGCTAAAATGCTGTTCGTCTCTATCTTTTTCATACTCTGTCATGTCGGCTACTAACGATAATCGTCGCAATTTTGTGCGCTTTTCCCTGGAACAGGGAGTGCTGCGCTTTGGGGAATTCAAGGTCAAGTCTGGCCGTTTGAGTCCTTACTTCTTCAATGCCGGCCTGTTCAATACGGGACGTAGTGTGGGTCAACTGGCCCGTTTCTATGCCCAGGCTTTACTGGATTCGGGCGTGTCGTTTGACATGCTGTTCGGGCCTGCCTACAAAGGGATTCCTTTGGCTGCCGCGACCTCGATTGCCCTGGCTGAGCATCCTCAAATTGGTGATCGTGACGTGCCCTTTGCCTTCAACCGCAAAGAAGCCAAAGACCACGGCGAAGGCGGTACCCTGGTGGGAGCACCCTTGCAAGGCAAGGTCGTGATTATTGATGACGTGATCACAGCGGGTACGTCCGTGCGTGAATCCATGCAGATCATCAAGGCGGCGGGTGCAGAGCCTGCTGCGGTGCTGATTGCTCTGGATCGCATGGAACGCGCTGGTAATGACCAGGAACTGTCCGCACATTCTGCTGTGCAGGAAGTGGAACAGACTTACGGTATTCCCGTGATCAGCATTGCTTCGCTGGCTGACATCATGGCGGTATTGGCAGACGATACGACCTTGGCCGCTCATGCTCCCCAGGTGAAAGCCTACCGTGATCGCTACGGCGTCTGATCTCCCGCGTTTGTTAAGCAGGATTCAGTAGTAAAAAAAACACCAGGCCTTGGCCTGGTGTTTTTGTATCCGCTAAGCGCAGAGTCCGGACTTAAGCGTCCAGCTTTTGCTTGAGCATTTCATTGATTTGCTGCGGATTGGCCTTGCCCTTGGCAACCTTCATCACCTGGCCGACCAAGGCGTTGAAGGCCTTGGGTTTACCGGCACGGTGCTGTTCGACGATGCTGGGGTTGGCGGCCAGTACTTCGTCCACCATGGCCTCAATGGCACCCACATCGTTGATCTGCTTCAAGCCACGGGCGTCGATAATGGCATCTACATCGCCATTGAGCTCGCCATCCCACTGCGCCGCAAAGACATCGCGGGCAATCTTGTTGGAGATGGTGCCGTCAGCAATACGGGCAATCAGCTGAGCCAATTGTGCCGGGCTGACTTTGGACTGTTCGATGCTGATTTCTTCACGGTTCAAGGCAGCCGACAGCTCGCCCAGCACCCAGTTGGCAGCCAGTTTGGCATTGGCGCTGGAACCTGCTTGCAAGATGGCTTCAAAGAAGTCGGAAGTGGCGCGGTCTACCGTCAGTTGCGAGGCGTCGTAACGGCTCAGTTCAAACTCTTGCTCGAAGCGGGCCTGTTTCTGGGCGGGCAGTTCAGGCATGTTCTGACGAACCTGCTCGATCCATTCTTCACTGATAAACAGAGGTGGCAGGTCAGGGTCGGGGAAGTAGCGGTAATCGTGTGCATCTTCCTTGCTGCGCATGCTGCGGGTCTCATCGCGATCTGAGTCGTACAGGCGGGTTTCCTGAATGACCTTGCCACCGTCTTCGATCAGTTCGATCTGGCGACGTGCTTCGTATTGAATGGCACGTTCCAGGAAGCGGAAGGAGTTGATGTTTTTCAGTTCGCAACGGGTGCCAAATTCTTTCTGGCCTTTGGGGCGCACCGATACGTTGGCATCGACGCGGAACGAGCCTTCCTGCATATTGCCGTCGCAAATACCCAGCCAGACTACCAGGCTGTGCAAGGCGCGGGCATAGCCCACGGCTTCAGCAGCCGAGCGCATTTCAGGTTCGGACACGATCTCCAGCAGCGGAGTGCCTGCTCGGTTCAAGTCGATCCCGGTGCTGGACTCGCCGTAAGGACCACGGAAGTTTTCATGCAGGGATTTACCGGCATCTTCTTCCAGGTGGGCGCGTGTCAGATTGATGGTTTTTTCTTCGCCATCCAGCATGAAGCTGACTGTGCCGCCGCTGACGACGGGGATTTCCATCTGGCTGATCTGGTAGTTCTTGGGTAGATCAGGGTAGAAGTAGTTTTTGCGCTCGAACACGGAACGTGGCGCAATGTGGCCACCAACGGCCAGACCCAGACGGATCGCCCGTTCGGCAGCACCACGGTTAAAGACGGGCAGCGCGCCAGGCAGGGCCATATCGACTTCGTTGGCTTGCGTGTTGGGCAAGGCTCCAAAGCGGGTGCTGCTGCTGGAGAAGATTTTGGATTCGGTCGAGAGCTGGGTATGGGTTTCCAGCCCGATCACAATTTCCCATTCCATTATTGTTGTCCTGGTTGACGTTGATGCCAGTCGGTGACTTGCTGGAAGCGGTCGGCAAAGGCCAGCAATTGGCCTTCACGGAAGTAGTTGCCAATGATTTGCAGGCCGATGGGCAAGGGGCGCTCATCGTTACTGAAGCCGCAAGGAATGGACATGGCGGGCAGGCCAGCCAGACTGACGCCCAGCGTGTAGACATCGCCCAGCCAGTCGGTAGTGGGGTCCTCGATGGTGGCACCCAGCTTGCGGCCCAGGGCCGGTGTGACGGGGCCAAGGATCAGGTCGCACTGTTCAAAGGCTTTTTGGAAGTCGTCCACAATCATGCGGCGTACGCGTTGGGCTTGCAGATAGTAGGCGTCGTAGTAGCCGTGCGAGAGCACGTAAGTGCCAACCAGAATGCGGCGCACCACCTCAGGGCCAAAACCTTCCGAGCGCGAACGCGAGATCATGCTGTTCAGGTCGGTGTACTGGCTGGCGCGGTGGCCAAAGCGTACACCGTCAAAGCGTGACAGGTTGGTTGAGGCCTCAGCGGGGCTGATGACGTAATACGTAGGGACAGACAGCTCGGTCAGGGGCAGTTGCACGGTGACACGTTCTGCACCCAGGCTTTCGTAGGTTTTCAGGGCGGCTTCGATGGCGTCGGCAACGACCGGGTCCAGGCCGGGGCCAAAGAACTGGGCGGGCACACCAATACGCAGGCCTTTCAGTGGCTGACTGCCTTGGGCTTCTTGCTGCGACTGTTGCTGTTCAAATTGCTGACGAATCCGCGCGCCGTTATTGGGCTGATCGTCGCAAAATTCCAGACTGGTAGCATCTTGGGGGTCGAAACCGCACATGGTCTCCAGCAGATCGAGCAAGTCGCGGGCATTACGGGCGATAGGGCCGGCCTGATCCAGGCTGGAGCCGTAAGCAATGATGCCAAAGCGGGAAATCGTGCCGTAGGTGGGCTTGATGCCGCTGACACCGCACAGGGCGGCAGGCTGGCGAATCGAGCCGCCGGTATCGGTTGCGCTTGCACCAGCTACCAGACCAGCGGCCACCGCAGCGGCGGAACCACCTGACGAACCACCGGGCACCATGGTGTGATCCCAGGGGTTACGTACGGGACCGAATACCGAGCTTTCGTTGCGCGAACCCATGGCGAACTCGTCACAGTTCAGTTTGCCCAGCGAGACAGCACCGGCTGCCTGCAGCTTGGTCACCACCGTCGCGTCAAAGGGGCTGACATAGCCTTTCAGCATTTTGCTGCAGGCGGTGGTCTGCCAATCCTTGGTGACAAACAAATCTTTGTGGGCGATCGGGATGCCGGTCAGTGGACCGGCCTTGCCTTGGGCAATCAGGGCATCGGCGGCATCGGCCTGTGCCAGGGTCAGGGCGGCGTCTTGCTGAACAAAGGCATTGAGCTCTTTTTGACGGGCGCTGTTGTCCAGGGCTTGCTGGGCCAGCTCGCGGGCACTGACGGTTTTGTTTTGCAGAGCGAGTCGCAGCGCTGCAATAGTCGCGAATTCAGGGGTAAAAGACATGGTTTTGCTTTATTCGATGACCGTGGGCACCAGAAACAGGCCATCCTGCTCGGCGGGGGCGTTGCGCATCATGGCCTGGCGGCTTTCTACCGTTCCGCAAGGCAGGGCCTTGTCCTCGCGCAGACGCAGACTGATCTGCTGGCGGGCGGACAAAGGGTGGGCCATCGGCTCAACGCCTTGAGTATCAACGGTTTGCAAGGTCTGGATCAGGCCCAGGATGCGCGTCAAATCGTGCTCGACCTGGGAGGCTTGTTCAGCAGAAAGATCAAGGCGCGCCAGTTGCGCTATACGGGCAACATCCTGTTCAGTGATAGACATGTGGGTGGGTACTGGAAAATAAGTAATAAAAAAAAGCGGAAATCTGTCAGTTAAGGACAGTTTGGCACTTTTACAGCAAATGCGGGGGTTACAGAACTTAACTGACCATTAAAACAGTCCTAATGTAGTGCAATTATAAGTTATCATTGATCGTTTTCTTTCCAGGTATTTTTGAATTCGTTGCCTGGTTCTTGTGCCTGTCGTTTTACGCTTGAGTTCCGCGCCGAATTTACCTGTCTTTTCCCCCAAACACTTTACACTTTGCGCGCCCATGTTCGGATTCCTACGCAGTTACTTTTCCAGCGATATGGCAATCGACCTCGGTACGGCCAATACCCTTATTTATGTACGCGGCAAGGGTATCGTACTGGATGAACCGTCCGTTGTAGCCATCCGCCATGAAGGTGGACCTAATGGTAAAAAAATCATTCAGGCCGTTGGGCAGGAGGCCAAGCAAATGCTGGGTCGGGTGCCTGGCAATATTGAAGCCATCCGGCCCATGAAGGATGGTGTGATCGCGGACTTTACTGTGACCGAGCAAATGCTCAAGCAGTTTATCCGCATGGTTCACCCCCGCAGCATGTTTGCCCCCAGCCCACGTATTATCGTGTGTGTGCCTTGTGGCTCTACCCAGGTAGAACGCCGCGCCATCAAAGAATCTGCATTAGGCGCGGGCGCCAGCAAGGTCTACCTGATTGAAGAGCCCATGGCGGCAGCAATCGGTGCCGGTCTGGCCGTGTCCGATGCCAGTGGTTCCATGGTCGTGGATATTGGTGGTGGTACTACCGAAGTGGCCGTGATCTCTTTAGGCGGCATGGTCTATAAAGGATCGGTGCGCGTTGGTGGCGACAAGTTCGACGAAGCCATTATTAATTACATCCGTCGCAATTACGGCATGCTGATCGGTGAGCCCACCGCTGAATTGATCAAAAAAGAGATTGGCTCCGCATTTCCTGGCACTGAAATTCGTGAAATTGAAGTCAAGGGTCGCAATTTGTCCGAAGGGGTGCCACGTAGTTTCACGGTTTCGTCCAACGAGATCCTGGAATCGCTGACCGATCCCTTGAATCAGATCGTCTCTGCGGTTAAAACCGCTCTGGAACAAACTCCTCCTGAACTGGGTGCGGATATCACCGACAAGGGCATTGTCCTGACCGGGGGTGGTGCGCTGGTTCATGATCTGGACCGTCTATTGCAAGAAGAGACCGGTTTGCCCGTTGTGGTGGCCGAAGATCCTCTGACGTGCGTGGTACGGGGTTGCGGCGAGGCTCTGGAGCATTTGGAGCGTCTGGAGTCCGTATTCATTTACGATTGATCCTTGCTTGGCCCCTACGGCAATGCCTGTTCGTTGGGACAAGTGATCGAGTGTTTGAGTAATGCGAGAACAAGGCTCCATCCGGCTATTTAGGCGTGGCTCATCTGCTGAGCTGCGTTTGGCCGCTCTTTTGGTGCTGACAGTGGGCCTGTTGATCACTGATGCTCGTTACTCTGTGCTTGAGCCTGTACGTCAGGCGATTGCCACCGTGCTCTACCCCTTTCAGCGCGTCATGCTCGCGCCGCGTGATCTGGTTACGTATTTCAGTAGCTGGACGGATGCGGCCTCGACCGCCCGTTCTGAAAAAGAGGCCTTGCAACGCCAGCGCATCGAGCTGGCTCAGCTCTCTACCCATGCCGCTCAGCTTTCTGCTGAAAACGAACAATTGCGTCGTTTGTTGCAAGTGGCCGATACCGTCACCCAGCCCTCGGTAGCGGTTGAAGTTCTGTACGAACCGCCCAATGGGTATGCGCGTCACCTGATTTTCAACAAGGGCTCGGCAAGTGGCATTCGTCCCGGTATGCCCGTTATTGACGAAGGCGGGGTTGTGGGGCAGGTGGTGCGTGTCACGCGTTTTACCTCGGAGGCCGCGCTCATTACCGACGACAAAGTCTCGGTGCCGGTGCAGGTGCTACGTAATGGCCTGCGTTTGATTGCCTTTGGTGGCAACCCCGGTGGCAAGGTAGAGGTGCGTTTTCTGACCAGTGACGTGGATCTGGAGCCAGACGATACCTTGATCACGAGTGGTATCGGCGGCTTGTTCCCCGCTGGTTTGCCGGTCGGGACGGTCAGCAGTATCGAGCGCGATGATGCCTCCGGTTTTGCGCTGGCTTTGGTGACGCCTTTATCGCACCCCGAGCGTTACCGTCATTTTCTCATTTTGCTGGTGCCCGAGAGCGAACGCTCTCTTGAACAGGACGATGCTGATGACGCGACACGCTGAGTCCTCGGACACCCCTAGCCGCAAAGTCCGGTCTTCATCTCTAGGCAGTTTGCAGCCTATTGATAGCAGCCCGTTTTCGCGTGCTTCCAGCCCGTGGCTGGTGTGGGGCTCAATTCTTTTGATGTGGCTGGGGTCCATGTTGCCCTGGCGCCTGCTGCCCTTTGCGCCGGACCTGTTGATGCTGGTACTGGGCTTTTGGGCCGTGCATGAGCCACGCCGTGTTCCCATGTCCCTGGCCTTCGTGCTGGGTATCTTGGTGGATGTGCATGATGGCAGTCTCCTGGGCGAGCATGCCCTGGCCTACGTGCTGGTCGTGTATGGTGCCTTGCTTTTGCGCAAGCGCATCTTGAACTTCGGTATGTGGATTCACTTTTTGCACATGGCAGTCGTCATGTTGCTGGCACAGTTGATCGTGCAGGTGTTGCACGCCTGGCTGGTGGGGGAGTGGTCTGGCTGGGAGTGGGCGGCTGGCACCTTGCTGACAGCCGCTTTGTGGCCGCTGGCCGATAGTGTGCTGTTCTTGCCGCAGCGACGTCTGGACGAATCCGACTCCGGTTCGTCCTGATTGGTAGGGCGGCCATGTTTGAATTCAAAAAAACCTCACACCAGTTGCGCCAACGCATTTTTTTTCGTGTTCTGGTGGCCGCCGTTCTGGCCTGCGTGCTGCTAGGAATTTTGGGCGTGCGCTTGTGGTACTTGCAAGTGGTGCGCTACGAAGGCTTTGCCGCTCGAGCTGATCAAAACCGTATTGCTGTCATCCCGATTACTCCCCGACGAGGCGAGATTCTGGACCGCAATGGCGAGGTTTTAGCTCGTAATTATCGAGACTACACGCTGTCGGTGGTGCCAGCCAGTCTGGGTGAGCCCGTAGACGATATGCTGGATCGCGTGGGTGAATTGGTGGAGCTAAGTCCACGCGATCGTCGCCGATTCAAGCAGAACGCCGCCCAAAACAGCCGATATTCCGAGATTTTACTGCGCAATAACCTAAGTGATGATGAAGCGGCCTGGTTTGCTGCCCATGCTTTCAAATTCCCTGGAGTGACCTTACAGGCCCGCTGGGTGCGCGAGTACCCGCACGGCGAGTCAGCGGCGCACGTGCTGGGGTATGTAGGCCGTATTTCCGAAGGCGACCAGCAGCGTCTTGAAGAAACCGGGCAAACCGGTAACTACCGAGGCACGCAGGTGATTGGCAAAAAAGGGATTGAGAAAACCTGGGAAAAGACCCTGCACGGACGCACGGGTATTGAAGAGGTGGAAGTGGCCGCTTCAGGTCGTCCTGTGCGTACCTTGAGTCGCGTGGACCCTGTACCGGGTGCCAGCCTGCGCCTGTCGCTGGATATTGGCCTGCAAAAGATGGCCGAAGGTTTGTTTGCCGGGAGACGTGGTGCGTTGGTGGCGATTGAACCCAGCACGGGGGAAGTGCTGGCGTTTGTGTCCGCACCGTCCTTTGACCCGAACTTGTTTATCGACGGTATCGACGTAGAGAACTGGCGCAAGTTAAATGACTCGCCCGATCATCCGCTGATTAATCGTCCCCTGTACGGTACATATCCGATTGGTTCGACCTACAAGCCCTTCGTGGCGCTGGCGGCTTTGGAGACCGGCAAGCGCAAGGCGACCGATCGTATTTCCGATCCTGGCTATTTTGAGTTTGGTGGTCAGCGTTTCCGTAACGCGGGTGGGGCGGTTTACGGGTCTACCGATATGCACCGTGCCTTGGTGGTGTCCTCGGATACGTATTTCTATTCCTTAGGCCCGGAAATCGGCGTCGATAATCTGCACGACTTCATGAAGCAGTTTGGCTTTGGCCAGCATACTGGCATTGACCTGGATGGTGAACGCCAAGGCATTTTGCCTTCTACCGAGTGGAAACGTAAGGCTTATCGCAAACCGGCGCAACAGCGCTGGTATGCCGGGGAGAGTATCTCCGTGGCGGTAGGCCAGGGCTATAACTCTTTTACCGTGTTGCAACTGGCTCATGCCACGGCTGTGCTGGCGAGCAATGGCATTGTGCGGCCTCCGCACCTGGTCACCCAGACGCTAAGTCCCCACGACCCGGAAATTGAGCAGCCCGTGCGTATTGATGCCAAGCTGATCCCCTTGAAGCAGGCTAATGTGGATGTGGTCAAACAGGCTTTGGTCGATGTGGTGCGCCAAGGCACGGCACGGCGCGCTTTTGCGGGAGCAGCCTATCAGGCTGCTGGCAAGACAGGGACCGCACAGGTCTTTAGCCTGCGCGGTGCCAAGTACAATGCGAACGCCATTGACGAACGGTTGCGTGATCACGCCTTGTTCATGTCTTACGCCCCGGCAGAAAACCCTAAAATTGCAGTTGCCCTGATTGTGGAAAACGCAGGATGGGGTGGTTCGGTTGCAGCACCGATTGTGCGCAAGGTCTTTGATTACTGGTTGGTAGAGCGAGGGCAGATGCAATGAAGCGACTTTTGCAACTGGGCCTGAAAGCTGTCACTGCCTTTGACTGGCCCTTGCTGCTGTTGCTGGTGCTAATGGCTGCGCTGGGCATGACGATCATGCATTCAGCCGTCGGGGGGACGGACTGGCGCTTTGCTGACCAGGTTCGCAATTTCCTGCTGGCCTTTGGTGTGATGTGGGTTGCGGCCTTGATTCCACCGGCGATGTGGATGAAGTTGGCCCCAGTCGTTTATTCGGTTGGGGTGGTACTGCTTTTGGGGGTGGAGTTCTTTGGCGAGACCAGCAAAGGCGCGACGCGTTGGCTGGATCTGGGGGTGGCGCGTATTCAGCCCTCGGAAATGCTCAAGATTTCTGTGCCCTTGATGCTGGCCTGGTATTTTCACCGCTATCAGCGGCCCAAGATGAGCCTGCTGGATTTTGTGGTGGCGGGTATTTTGCTGATGATTCCGTTCCTGCTGATTGTGCGTCAGCCGGACTTGGGTACCGCCTTGCTGGTGTTTGCTGCTGGCTTTTGCGTTATTTATTTTGCAGGCCTGTCCTTCAAGCTGATTGTGCCGATTGTGGTCGTGCTGGTGCTGGGCATCAGTGCTTTGCTTTATTACGAAGACTATATCTGCGTGCCTGACCTGGATTGGGTGGTGCTGCACGATTATCAGAAACACCGGGTCTGCACGCTGCTGAATCCGGGTAGCGACCGTCTGGGCAGGGGCTTTCACACCATTCAGTCCATGATTGCGATTGGCTCGGGCGGGGTTTACGGCAAAGGCTACATGATGGGCACCCAGTCTCATCTGGACTTTGTTCCCGAACGTACCACCGACTTTATTTTTGCGGTGTTTGCCGAGGAATTCGGTTTGTATGGCGGCATCATGCTGCTGGTGCTGTATGCCTTGCTGATTCTGCGCGGCTTGTCGATTGCCGCTGTGGCTCATACTCAGTTCAGCCGTCTGCTGGCCGGTTCCATGTCCATGATGCTGTTTGTCTATGTGTTCGTGAACATAGGCATGGTAACGGGGATTTTGCCCGTGGTAGGCGTGCCTTTGCCATTTCTAAGCTACGGCGGCACTGCCTTGATGACGCTGGGTGTGGCCTGCGGAATGCTGATGAGCATCAGCAACGATAAGCCCGCGCGACCTTCATAGTGCTTGACCTTGGGTGCTCCTGGCTTGGTGCTGCGCGTAGCCAGGGGCTGTCTCGCTTACCCCGGATGATACCGGGGGTCTTGGCATCAAGGTAGAAGCAGTTGTTCACTATCTTGGTTTTGATACAAACCCAGCAGTAGCTTGCGTATAGGTGCAGGTAAAGCGGTTTGCTCCAGAGCTTCATGATCCTGCCATTGCTGGCCTGCCATTGGCTCGGCCAGGGTAGATTCGTCCACTTGCAGCAGCCACGGTGTGATGTGCAGCTTGAAGTGTGAGAACACGTGCTGGAAAGAGGCCAGCGCAATCGCTTCTTCATGAGACCAGTGCAGTGCCGCCGTTTGCAGGCTGACGGCATCGTCAAACTGGGGCAGAGTGAGCAGGCCACCCCAAATACCTTTGTCAGGCCGTTGCTCCAGCAAGACCTGACCGTTCAGCTCCAGAATCAGCACATGCGCATAGCGCTCATCCTGGCGGATACGCTCTTTGGGGCTGGGTAGTTCGGACTGGGCCTGATGGGTATGGGCATAGCAGTTGCTTTGCAGCGGGCATAGGCTACAGGTGGGCTTGCTGCGCGTACAGCATTGCGAGCCCAGGTCCATTAGCCCTTGGGTGTAGGCCGCCATATCCAGGCTTGCCGGAGCAAGCTCGACGACTTCATCCGCCTTGGCCCACAAGGTGTTTTCCACGGCCTTTTTCTGCGTGGGCCCATAAATTCCGAAATAGCGCGTAAACACACGTTTTACGTTGCCGTCCATGATGGGGCTGCGTTCGCCAAAACAGAAGGCGGCGATGGCACAGGCGGTGGAGCGACCTATGCCGGGCAAGGTCGCCAGATCCGTGGCATTGCCCGGGAAACGGCCGCCCCATTTTTCCATGACCTCTTGGGCACAGCGATGCAGGTTACGGGCGCGAGCGTAATAGCCCAAACCGGCCCAGTAGGGCATGACCTCGTCTTGCTCGGCAGCGGCCAGATCCTTGACGGTAGGAAAGCGTTCCAGAAAGCGCTCGTAATAACCCAGGACAGTGGCGACCTGGGTTTGCTGCAACATGATTTCGGAAAGCCAGACGCGGTAAGGGTCTTGCGTGTTCTGCCAGGGGAGGTGGTGGCGGCCGGAGGTTCTTTGCCAGGCCACCACTTTTTCGGCCAGATTTTGGGAACAGGGTTCAGGAAGCGACATCAATATTGGGTACTACGGGTAACAGACCAGCGAGCCGCCAGTGCGCCCAAAATGGCGACCAATATAGCAGCTGTCAGCAAAAGAGAAAATTCTGGCAGCTTGAGCGCTAGCTGGACGCCATAGCTTTGGGCCAGACTGGATAAGGCCTTGTTCAGCGGAGTCAGGGCCAAGAGAGCCAGGCCACATGCCAGTGCGCTGGCAAGCAGGCCGGTTAGCGCACCCATGTACAGAAAAGGGCGGCGTACAAAGGCTTCGGTCGCGCCGACCAAACGGGCCACGGCAATTTCTTCACGCTGGTTCAGGGCTTGCAGGCGCACGGTATTGAACACGGTGGCAATCACCACCACGCCCACACCTGCCATCAATATCCATAAGCCAATGCGGATAAAACTCAGGATCGCGGCCAGACGCTGCACCCATTCGCTATCGAGCAGCACGCTATCCACGTCTTGGCGACCTTGCAGGGTTTTGGCTAAGGTATCGGCCCGCGTGACCAGATCTGGTGTTTCATGCAGGGTCAGCACAATGGCGTGGGGCAAGGGGTTGCTGGGCAAGGCGCCCAAAGCCTCTGTCCAACTGGGGTTGCTCTGCAATTGCTTGAGCGCCTGCTCCTTGCTGACCAGCCTGATATTGGCCAGTTCAGTTTGAAACTCTTTGCCCACGGCCTGGCTGAAGGCCTGGGCTTGCTCCAGCGTGCTGTTCTGTTTCATGAACACGGTCATTTCGGGCGAGGTAGGGATTTCGCGCACGACAGGCTGGGCGGCCAGCAAGATACTGGCTCCCAGCACAGGTACTGCCAGGGTCAGGGCAATGACCAGCAGATTGGACAGGGAGGAGAAGGGTTGCACTTTCAGACGGCGCAAAGCCACCAGGAAAGCATATTGGTGATGACGCAGCCAGGTTCTCATGCCAGCACTCCTGGATGATCGGAAAAGCGGCCGTCCTGAATCAGCAGGGTGCGACGCGCATAGCGTGCCATCAAATTCAGATCGTGCGAGGCAATCAGGGTGGTGACACCCACCCGGTTAAAGTCCATCAAAACATCCATGATGCGCTTGGCGTTATCGGCGTCCAGATTGGCGGTAGGCTCGTCCGCAATCAAAATAGCCGGACGATTGACAATTGCACGGGCAATGGCCAGCCGTTGCTGCTCACCACCGGACATTTCCACCGGCTTTAAATCTTCTTTGCCGCGTAGCCCCACTTTTTCCATGGCGGCGCGGGCACGTGCTTGGGCTGTGCCGGGCTCCAGGCCTACGACTGCCAGGGGCAGGAGCACATTGGCCAGGGCGCTGCGGTCTTGCAGCAAGTGTGTATCTTGTAAGACCACGCCCACAGCGCGTCGCAGATAGGGGCGCGCGCGGGCGGGCAGCTTGTCCAGCCTGTGCCCATTGACCTGGACCGAGCCACGGCTAGGCAGCTCCAGCCCCCCGATCAGACGCAATAAAGTGGATTTACCTGCTCCCGATGGGCCGGACACAAAAATGAATTCGCCGTCATCAATGCGAAAATTAATGTCGGCTAGAATATTTTTACTGCGGCCATACGATTTAAAAACGTGTTGGAACTCGATCATCGCGACGCACAATTAAAGAGGAGTCTGCTTGAAAAGCCCCTAGGGAATGGCTATGGGGGCCTGCCTGAAAGTGTCGACGTAGGTAAAAGTATTCGTCAGATTGTTAGAGGGAAACCCCCGATGCGTGTTTGCACAGTCTGGTTCTACGATTGGACACCACAGCTTAGCTGCAATTGTAATCTGCATCCATTTACCAAAAGTAAACAGGAGGTGATATTCCATGACCTTAGTGAAAACCATTGCATGTAGTGTTGCGTTGATGGCCCTGGCCGCTAATGCACAAGCAGGTGAAACCCTGGACTCGGTCAAGAAAAAGGGCTTTGTCCAGTGTGGTGTCTCAACAGGTATTGCAGGATTCTCGCTGGCCGATAGTAAGGGAGCCTGGTCTGGTATTGACGTGGACATGTGCAGTGCGATCGCCGCTGCTGTTTTTGGGGATGCCAAAAAATACAAGGTGACGCCCTTGACCACCCAGCAGCGCTTTACCGCCCTGCAATCGGGGGAAGTGGATGTGCTAACCCGCAACACCACCGCGACGATCTCGCGCGACACGACCTTGGGCTTGGTCAGCGCTGGTATCAACTACTACGACAGCCAAGGCGTGATGGTGAAAAAATCCCTGGGTGTCAAAAGTGCCAAAGAGCTGGATGGAGCCGCTGTGTGTGTACAGCCTGGCACCACAACCGAGTTGAATCTGGCGGACTGGTTCCGGGGGCAGGGTATCAAATTCAACCCTGTGGTGATCAACAATCCTGAAGAGGCGATGCGCTCCTTTACCTCCGGTCGTTGCGACGGCTTTACCAGCGATAAATCCCAGCTGGCTGCCATGCGTGCTGCCCAGACGACACCGGACGAGTTCGATATCCTGCCTGAGGACTTCTCCAAAGAGCCGCTGGGCCCGTTCGTGCGTCAGGGTGACGATGACTGGTTCACGCTGGTGCGATGGACTTTGAACGCCATGCTGGAAGCGGAGGAATATGGCATTACCAGCGCTAACGTGGATGAAATGACCAAAAGCAATAACCCCAATATTCAGCGCATTCTGGGCGTGTCTGGCGAGCTGGGTAAAGGTCTGAAGTTGGATAACAAGTGGGCCTACAACATCATCAAACAGGTTGGCAATTACGGCGAAAGCTTCGAGCGTAATCTGGGTAAATCGACAGCACTGAAGCTGGATCGCGGCTTGAATGCACAATGGCGTGACGGTGGGGTGATGTACGGCTGGCCAGTGCGGTAAGATTTCGGTCTTCGCTGTTTGTTTTTGCGTCTGGCTTCGGCCAGACGTGCGCCACCTCGCAGGGCTACGCGTAGTGCTGCATCCATGGGTTTTACGCTATGGCACAAAATACACCTGCCGTGCCAGCGCCCCCTAAACGGCGCCTGTCCTGGAATGATCCGTTCACACGCGGCATTATCTACCAGGTGCTGATTCTGGGCGTGCTCGGTTTTTGTGTGTGGTATCTGGTTTCCAATACCTTGCACAACTTGGCTGTTCGCAATATTTCTACAGGCTTTGATTTCCTGGACCGAGAGGCAGGCTTTGCCATTGGCGAGTCGGCTCTGGCGTATACGCCCTCGGACACGTATGGGCGGGCCATTCTGGTCGGCTTGGTCAACACGCTGAAAGTGGCGGTGATCGGCATTATTGCCGCCACCGTGTTTGGCACCTTGCTGGGCATTGCACGCCTGTCCAAGAACTGGCTGATTTCCCGCCTGGCGGGCTTGTACGTAGAAGTGATGCGTAACGTGCCACTGCTGCTGCAATTGTTCTTCTGGTACGCCCTGATTACCGAGACCTTGCCCGGACCCCGGCAGGCTTTGAACCCGTTAAGTGGCGTATTTCTATCGAATCGTGGCTTGAAGCTGCCGACCTTGCAGGGCGATGGCATGGACTGGATCTTCATGGGTCTAGGTCTGGCCGTGGTGTTGTGGGTCCTGATGGCTCACTGGGCGCGTCGTCGTCTGGAAAAAACGGGCCGTCCTTTTCCTACCATCCGCTTTGGCATTTTGCTGCTTATTTTGCTGCCGGTTCTGGCCCTACTGCTCAGTCCCGAGCCCTTGGCGCTGGATATACCTCGTCTGCAAGGTTTCAACTTTGTCGGGGGCGCGACCTTATCGCCCGAGTTTGCCGCCTTACTGGCCGGTTTGGTCACTTATACCTCGGCCTTTGTCGCCGAAGTGGTGCGCTCCGGTATTCAGGCAGTGGGCAAAGGACAGTGGGAAGCGGCGCAGGCGCTGGGCCTGTCCCGTGGCCGCATGATGCGTCTGGTGGTTCTGCCCCAGGCCTTGCGTGTGATTGTGCCGCCCATGACCAGCCAGTACCTGAACCTGACTAAAAACAGCTCCTTGGCCGTCGCCATTGGCTATCCCGATCTTGTGTCTGTGGTGAACACCACCTTGAACCAGACAGGGCAGGCGATTGAAGGCATTCTGATCATCATGGCGGCCTACCTGACGGTCAGCCTGTCGATCTCGGTCTTCATGAACTGGTACAACAACCGTATCGCCTTGGTGGAGCGCTAAATGAGTCATACGCCTACATCCACCGTAAGCGGGCCACCGCCGCTGCAGCGGGGCACATTGGGTTGGCTGCGCCAGAACCTGTTTTCTTCCCCCTTGAACGCCATTTTGACGGCGCTGTCGGCCTGGTTGTTGTTGATGACCGTACCAGCGATGATCGATTGGTTGTTCATCAAGGCCAATTTCGATGCACAAACCGCACAGGACTGTCGGGCCAGTGCCGGGGCGTGCTGGGCTTTCATTCGTGAAAAGCACCGCCTGATCCTGTTTGGCATCTATCCCTATGACGAGCAATGGCGGCCCTTGCTGGCCTCTATCTTGCTGACCCTGCTGATTGTGTGCAGTTGCGTGCGCTGGTTTTGGAAACCGTGGCTGCCTTTGCTATGGCTGGTCGGCCTGATCGTCGTGGGTATTTTGATGTGGGGCGGCGTGCTGGGTTTGAGCTATGTAGAAAACAGCCTGTGGGGCGGCTTGCCGCTGACCTTGATTCTGGCTACCTTCGGCATCGCTTTCGCCTTTCCTTTGGGCTTGCTGCTGGCCCTGGGGCGTACCTCGCGCTTGCCGGCCGTCAAGGCGGTGTGCGTGGTCTACATCGAACTGATTCGTGGCGTACCACTGATCAGTTTGCTGTTCATGTCCTCGGTGATGCTGCCGTTGTTCATGCCCGAGGGCTTTAACATCGACAAACTGCTGCGTGCCCAGATCGCGATTATTTTGTTTGCGGCGGCCTACATTGCGGAAACTGTGCGGGGTGGTTTGCAGGCTATTCCCAAAGGACAGTATGAAGGGGCCGCCTCGCTGGGTTTGAGCTACTGGCGCACCATGCGCCAGATCATTTTGCCGCAGGCCCTCAAGATCGTGATTCCGCCATTGGTAGGTATCTTTATTTCCTTGTTCAAGGACACCTCCCTGGTTGTGATTATCGGTATCTTCGATTTGACTCAGGCCGCCAAAGTCGCTCTGGCCGATGCGGCCTGGCGCGGCTTTAGCCGGGAAGCCTATCTGTTCATCGCACTGATTTATTTTGTGTTCTGCTACTCCATCTCTCGCTACAGTCGTTCGCTGGAGCGACGTTTGCAAACGGGTTATGAACGCTGACACAGGTGGCAAAGCCTTGGGTAGCACCGGGGCTTTGCTGGCCAGACAAGGAGTTTTGCATGGCAGACGCCATTATTCAGCTAAAGAACGTCAATAAATGGTATGGGCAGTTTCATGTGCTGCGCGACATTACCTTGGATGTGGCCCCAGGCGAGCGCATCGTTATTTGTGGACCCTCTGGCTCGGGAAAATCCACCCTTATTCGGTGTATCAACCGCTTGGAGGAGCATCAGCAAGGGCAGATTATTGTGGCCGGTGAGGAACTCACCAACGATGTGCGTCAGGTTGAGGCCATTCGGCGTGATGTGGGCATGGTGTTTCAGCACTTCAACCTGTTTCCTCACCTGACTGTGATGGAAAATCTGACTTTGGGGCCGATGTGGGTACGTCGCAAGACCAAGGCCCAGGCTCAGGAACTGGCCATGCAATACCTTGAGCGTGTGCGTATTCCAGAGCAGGCCAACAAGTATCCTGGACAGCTTTCCGGTGGGCAGCAACAGCGCGTGGCGATTGCCCGTTCCTTGTGCATGGAGCCTAAGATCATGCTGTTTGACGAGCCGACCTCGGCGCTGGACCCGGAAATGGTCAAGGAAGTGTTGGAGGTAATGGTCGAGCTGGCGCATACCGGTATGACGATGCTGTGTGTGACCCACGAGATGGGTTTTGCACGTAAAGTGGCAGATCGGGTCATTTTTATGGATCAGGGCGAAATCATCGAGCAAAATACGCCTGATGAGTTCTTTGACTCGCCACGCAGTGAAAGAACACGCGAGTTCTTAAGCCAGATCATCCATTAAGGGTCAGTGGTTGCTCTGTACGGGCTGCTTTACGCAGCCCATATGCATTTTTATTTCAAGGAAAAAAGTGATGTTTCGTGTCTGTAAGTGGCTGCTGGCGGTCTCTGGTGTTGCGGCTGTCATGGCTGCCCCGGCTGTCATGGCAGAGGATTCCTATCCTTCCAAACCGATCCAGTTCGTGGTGCCGTACCCGCCGGGTGGCCCCTTGGATAGCATGGCGCGCTTGCTGGCTGAACGTGTCAAAGACGATCTGGGTACGGTCGTGGTGGAGAACAAATCAGGAGCAGGTGGCAATATCGGTGCCAGCATCGTGGCCAAGGCTGCGCCAGACGGCTACACCTTGATGATGGGTGCGGTGGCGATCAACGCCATCAACCCCTGGTTGTACAAGGCGATACCGTTTGACCCAGTCGAAAGCTTTGCGCCCATCGCGCTGGTTGCCTCGGTGCCTAACATCTTGATCGTAAACAAAGAGTTTGCCGAGCAAAACAAGATTGCCTCGGTGCAGGACCTGATCAACTACGCTAAAGAGCATCCTGGTCAAATGAACTTTGCCTCGGGCGGTAATGGCAGTGCAGGCCATCTGGCCGGTGAGGTTCTGAATACTCGTGCCCAGATCAATTCCGTGCACGTTCCTTACGCGGGTGCCAATCCTGCCAAGACAGCATTGCTGGCTGGCCAAGTGCATTTCATGTTTGACAACCTGGCTTCGGCCGCGCCGTTGATCAAGGCCGATACCGTAAAAGCCTTGGCTGTGACGACTCTGGATCGTTCCACTTTCTTGCCTGAGGTTCCCACTATGGAACAGGCTGGCGTGAAACCATTCGACCTGGGCACTTGGTTCGGTGTGTTCGCCACCGGCGGTACACCTCAGCCCGTTCTAGACAAGTTGCATGCCGCTTACGCCAAGGCTTTGATGGATCCCGCCGTACGTGAAGCCCTGGCTACCATGGGTTCGGATGTTGAGCCTGGCACCATGGCCGAGTTCAGCGAGCTTGTCAGCAATGATCTTAAGAAGTACAAAGAAGTCGTTGCTGACTCGGGTGCCGAGTTGTTTTAAGTATTCAAGGGCGTAGCCCCCAAGGCAATGGGTGACTGAAGTTGGCATGGTCGCTGGCAAGATCAAGAATTGTTAAACAAGGCAGTGAAGTCTGTTTTGAAGTACCTGCTTGGTGTGCCTCTTGCTAGTATTAGAGGCATTCAAGCGGTCTTGGTACTTAACTTAAGATTACGGAGCCAATAATGACAATTTCCATTCGTTCTGCAAAATTAGCAGCATGTGCGGGTGCTCTTTCCCTTTTGGCCGCTTGCGGCACTATGGACAATATGAGCACAGGCGGTCGTACCGCAATGGGTGCCGGCGGCGGTGCTGCTGTGGGGGCGGGTATTGGGGCCTTGATCGGAGATAGCAGCAAGGCAGCCATGATCGGTGCAGGTATCGGCGCCCTGGCTGGTGGTATTGCTGCGTATAACTGGTCTGGCATCAAAAAGGATGTTCAGCAGTCTGGGGCAACTGGGCTGGGTGTGGATGTGACCGAAATGGCTGATGGCAGCTTGCGGGTCAATATTCCTAGCAGTGTGTCTTTTGATACGGGTCGCTATCAGTTGAAACCCGCTTTGCTGCCTGTGCTCGACAGTGTTGCTCGTGCGATGAATCAGCATCCCGAGTTGCGTGCCAAGGCTGTTGGTCATACCGATAGCACCGGTTCGGCGCAAACCAACCAGACTTTGTCGGTCAACCGTGCCAGTGCGGTAACCAACTACCTGACACAGCAAGGTGTGGGGCAAGGTCGTCTGATGGTGGAAGGCCGTGGTCCGAATGCTCCTATTGGCGATAATGCCACGGCTGAAGGCCGCGCCATGAACCGCCGTGTGGAGTTGTATTTGTACGCTCCGCAGAAGTAAGTCTCTGCTTGCCGGCTTAAGGCGTGCTGACAAAAGGCCCGGTTTTTTAACCGGGCTTTTTTTGTGCTCGATCGGGGAGTAATGGAGTTTGAGGGCAGGGTCCTCTGCTTGTTGCTTGTTGCTTGTTGCTTGTTGCTTGTTGTTAGTTGTGAGCTGCCAATTGGCGCTTATCTGTTGTCGCTGATGGCGTCACCGTTGCTTTGGGGGTAAGGCTGATTATTGAGTAGAACCCAGTAATGAGCACGCCCTTGGGGGCGGTGGGGACCCGAAGGGGCTTGAGCACTTGCCGGTGCTGCGCACCGGTCCCCTTGTCGAGGTTCTCATCCGGGCGCACTCTGAACTCGCGGGGTGGTTCGTCCCCCGGACGAACCACAAGCGTCCCGCTCAAACAGCAGAGCGCTTGCACCCCGGATCATGCCCCCGCCTGCGGCAAGTACTCTGAATCGCCCCCCCGGGTCCCCACCGCCCCCAAGGGCTCATACCGTGGCTATTCAAGCAATCATGTATTAAGGGTCTGAGATTTGGGATCTCGGATCTGAAGTTTGAGGCTTGAGGTTTGACGTTTGACGTCGGAGGTGAAAGGACTGAGGTGAGAGGTCGGAGGTTAAAGGTCTCAGGTGAGAGGCCTGAGGTGGGAGGTCAGAGATTCGACGCAGGTTAGGAAAGTGTCACACGCCATCCAGGCATGCAGTTTGAACTGTCCAGAAAAAAACGATTGTGAGCCAGTTGAGCCTAGCTTCAGGGTGTCCGGGCGGCTCAGAGGGTTTGCCGCGGTCGGGAGATAGCGTAGGGGTGCAAGCATCCTGCTGTTTGAGCCGGACGCTTGTACTTGGTCCGGGGGACCAAGTACCCGGTGAGTTCAGGATGCGCCCGTAGCTATCTTCCGACAAGGGCACCGGTGCGGAGCACCGGCAAACTCTCAGGCCGGACACCCTGAAGCTAGGCTCAATTGGCGTCTTCTGCAACGATCTCTTTTGCCTGACAAGCTTCGCGTTCCTACAAATGAAGCAACAAATGAAGCAACAAATGAAGCAACGAACCCCGCAAAAAAAGCCCCAGGCAGAAAAAATCCACCCAGGGCTTTAACCCATCAAGGCCTGATCAAACAACGATCATGTTCACACCAGGCCCGTCTTCAATAAAGCTTCAAGCCTCCTGATACAGCTTGCTGCCCTGCTGAACGAACTGTACTGACATCTCCTTCATCCCCTGATCCACAGCGGACTGCTCATCTAGGCCGTTAGCCTTGGCATAGTCACGTACATCCTGCGAGATCTTCATGCTGCAGAACTTGGGCCCACACATGGAGCAAAAGTGCGCCACTTTCATCGAGTCTTTAGGCAAAGTCTCGTCGTGGAATTCACGCGCGGTATCCGGGTCCAGCCCCAGATTGAACTGGTCATCCCAACGGAATTCAAAGCGCGCCTTGGATAAGGCATTGTCCCGGAATGCCGCCGAAGGATGCCCCTTGGCCAAGTCCGCGGCATGTGCTGCGATCTTGTAAGTGATGATGCCGTCCTTCACGTCCTTCTTGTTTGGCAAGCCCAGATGCTCCTTGGGCGTCACATAGCACAGCATCGCCGTACCTTGCCAAGCAATCATAGCCGCGCCCAAACCGGAAGTAATGTGATCGTAGCCCGGTGCAATGTCGGTTGCCAAAGGCCCCAAGGTATAGAAGGGGGCCTCATGACAGTGCTCCAGCTGCAACTGCATATTCTCTGGAATCAGATGCAAAGGCACATGACCTGGGCCTTCAATCATGACCTGAACATCGTGCTTCCACGCAACCTGAGTCAACTCGCCCAAGGTACGCAGTTCCGCGAATTGCGCCTGATCATTGGCGTCATAGCCCGAACCGGGGCGCAAGCCGTCACCCAGTGAGAAAGCCACGTCGTACTGCTTCATGATCTCGCAGATGTCCTCGAAATGCTCGTACAGGAAGCTTTCGCGGTGATGCGCCAGACACCACTTCGCCATGATGGAACCACCACGCGACACAATGCCTGTCATGCGACTGGCTGTCATCGGAATGAAGGGTAAACGCACACCAGCGTGAATGGTGAAATAATCCACACCTTGCTCGGCTTGTTCAATCAGGGTGTCGCGGAAAATATCCCAGGTCAGATCCTCGGCAATGCCGCCGACCTTTTCCAGTGCCTGGTAAATAGGCACGGTGCCCACCGGAACGGGTGAGTTGCGAATAATCCATTCGCGCGTCTCATGGATATTCTTGCCCGTGGACAAATCCATGATGGTGTCTGCACCCCAGCGAATCGCCCAGGTCATTTTCTCGACCTCTTCGCCAATGGTGGAGCCCAGGGCCGAGTTACCGATATTGGCGTTGATCTTCACCAGGAAATTGCGGCCAATAATCATGGGCTCGGTTTCCGGGTGGTTGATATTGGCGGGCAAAATGGCTCGGCCACGCGCAATCTCATCGCGCACAAACTCGGGTGTTACCGTGGTGGGCAAGCTGGCTCCGAAGCCCTGACCGGGGTGTACCTTGGTCAGGCGGCGGGCCATCTCTTCACCTTGTGGGCCACTGGCGCGCAAACTTTCAATGTATTGCTCGCGCCGCAGATTTTCCCGAATCGCCACAAACTCCATTTCAGGGGTGATGATGCCGCGCCGTGCGTAATGCATTTGCGTGACATTGGCACCCGAAGTACTGCGCCGGGGTTGACGCTTCAGTTCAAAGCGCAAGGTGTCCAGCTCCGGATCAGCCTGGCGGGCCTGACCGTACTGGCTATTGAGTCCTGCCATCAACTCGGTGTCATTGCGCTCGCTAATCCAGGCTTGGCGCAGTGCAGGCAGACCTTTGCGAATATCGATCTGTACCGAGGGGTCTGTGTAAGGACCGCTGGTGTCATAAACGCTTAAGGGAGGGTTTGGCTCGGCGCCAAAGTGGCTGGGCGTATCAGCCAGAGAGATTTCCCGAAAAGGCACACGCAGATCAGGCCGTGAGCCGGTTTGATAGGTCTTTCGGGAGTTGGGTAAGGGCTGGATCGCAGCCGGGTCTACGCTGGCCGCAGTGGCCGTAAAAGAAGGGGTTTTGCTTGTCATTGCAGCTCCAAGGAAATGGTGGAGCCGATATAGGAAGAAGTGCCGTGCAGGCATTGCACCTGTGGCACACGCTCCCAGCATCGGCATTATCCGTACTGGTACGAGGGTTTATCTCAACCCGCCAAATGGCGAGTACCCCTGCGTGCCGACAAGTATAGGTACTTTAGAGCTGCTTGTGGACGTATAAGGCTTATTTTCTTTTCATGCCGTTGAGCAGGTGACGGATGGTTTGATCCAGATGGTCACGCTCTTTGGGGGGTAAAGCCACAATCTCGTCCACGGAAAAGCGGTTGAAGGGCCAGGTCACAATGGGCGGGCCTTCGCCGGAGTCTTGCAAGGTGGCCGCATGGCTTGTGCTCAACTCCATATTGCCCAGCCCGTTCTTGAGCCATTGGGCGCTGATGTTCAGGGCTTTGGCCAGATCCAGAATCTCGCGCGCGTCACGCCGCGTGCCACTCTCATAATTGGAGATGGCGCTTTGGCTAAGGTTACACAGGCGGGCCAGTTCGGCTTGGGAAAAGCCGCGTTGCAGGCGGGCGTGACGGAGGCGATCAGAGAAGTGTTTCACACTACAGATTGTTCATGGAACGCCCTGCACGATGGTTTTCAAGAAAAACCCCGTATGTGATAAAACGATCCGGCCCAATCTGCTTTGCTAGGCAAAGAGAAGGTTAGGATAGGTGTGGGCGCAGTCTGGTATCACGCTGTGTGTACTACCAGTCACTGAGTAGAGTGCGGCGCTTGGCGACAGCAGGTAGGGGGCAGAAACGAGTAGTGTCTAGCGCTTTTTCATGCCGTCCAGCAAATGACGCAAAGTGCGATCGAGCAAATCCCGTTCGCTATCGGCTAGCGCAACCACCTCATCGACGGAGAACAGACGGAACGGCCAGGAGACAATCGGAGCGCCTTCCTGAGGTTCGGACAAGGTATAGCTGTCGTCCAAGAACTCCATCTGGCCGACACCTTTGCGCAGCCATACCGCGCTGACATTCAAGGCTCTGGACAGCTCCAGTATTTCGCGGGCATCTCGACGAGTACCGTTTTCGTAGTTGGAGATGGCGCTTTGAGTCAATCCGCATAGACGTGCCAAATCCGCCTGAGAAAGACCGCGGTATTGACGTGCATGGCGAAGGCGTTCGGAGAAATGTTTCACACAACAGATTGTTGATGTAACTGCCAGCACGATGGTTTTGATAAAAAATCACAGTCGTGATTTATACTGTCCGACATAGTCATCAGATGTCATTATAGTTAAGGTTTCAACTATGTCGGTTGCAAATGAAATTGCTGGCGGTCCTGTTGTGCTCTACCTGGCCACGGCTATCCCTGATCGGAATTTACTAGAACAAAAAATTCAGGCACTGGCTGAACGTGGTTATCGTCTAATTTTTTGTCCGGATGTAACGGCTTTATTGCAGTTGGCTCAAACGCGCGGGCGTCATGCCGGTTCACTATGTATTGCCTGGCTGGGAGGCACTTTGGCAGAGATTTGCTCTGCAGCCGTGCGCTTACGGATGCTGTGTCCGCAAGTCGGGATCTTGATGCAGTCCGACGCCACGGACTCGGCCATGTTGCAAGCCTTGCACAGTGGCGGCGATCAGTTTTGTCCCAAGGATGCGTCTTTGGAGTTGCTGGCGGCCAGTTTGCAGAGTCTGCAACGGCGTTTGATGCAGATGCCCATTATTCCTGAACCCTCCTTGATTCAGGAGTGGGTGCTGGATCAGGAAGGCTGGACCTTGATATCACCGGTTGGCATGTCATTTAGTCTGACCAGCACGGAGCGCGCCTTTATGGTCCGTTTGCTGCGAGAGGAGGATCGCCGGGCCAGCCATTACGAGCTGATGCGGGCTGTTGCCAGTAAAACGGATGTCATCAGCAATCCGCCCGGCGCCTTGCATATCAATCGCCTGGGTGTGTTGGTCAGCCGTATGCGGCGCAAATTCAGCCAGGGTGGGACGGCTTTACCGATACGCTCTATCCATAACTGGGGCTATATGTTTGCGGCCAATTGCCAGTTGCTGGCCGAACCGGCGCGCCATTAGGGCAGGGGAGTTGAAAAAGGCTTTGCCGGTTAAACCTGGCAAAGCCTTTGTTGATGCTCTAGAGCAGGGGCTTAGTAGTAACGCTGCACCGACAAGTCGTCAGCACGGATTGCAGGCTCTTTGTTGCTGATCAGATCAGCCAGCAATTGCGCACTGCCGGTAGCCAAGGTCCATCCCAGTGTGCCGTGGCCGGTGTTCAGAAATAGGTTGGAGTAACGGCTACGGCCCACGATCGGGGTGCTGTCCGGTGTCTTGGGACGCAGGCCGGTCCAGAAGTGCAGGTCCGCATCACTTTGGTAGCTGCCGGGGAACAGGTCATTCAAGACCATCAGCAAAGTCTGTTCACGGCGTGGATTCAGGCGCTTGTTAAAACCCACCACCTCGGCCATGCCACCCACACGAATACGATTGTCAAAGCGTGTCAGGGCGATCTTGTAGCTTTCATCCAGCAGGGTGGATTGGGGCGCACGGGAGGCGTCCGCAATCGTGGCGGTAATGGAGTAGCCCTTCAATGGGTAGACCGGAATGGCTTGCAGGTCTTTCATCAGACCCGTAGACCAAGAGCCCAGGGCTACCACATAGGCATCGGCGGTCAGCAAGCCGTCGGAGCTTTGCACGCCGCTGATCTCTGTGCCATTGCTGTGAATACGCTGAATATTCTGATTCCAGCGAAACTCCACGCCTTCCTGCTCAGCTAATTCGCTAAGACGGCGGGTGAACATCTGACAGTCGCCGGTTTCATCTTCAGGGAAACGCAGGCCACCGCTCAATTTGTGCTCTACATGCCGCAGCGCTGGTTCAATCGTGTGCAGCTCAGACGCTGACAGCAGCTCGTAAGGGACACCGGCTTCTTTCAGCACCTCGATGTCGGCAGCAATGCCATCCAGTTGCTTTTGCGTACGGAAAACCTGCAAGGTGCCTTGGGAGCGGTGCTCGAACTGAATATCGGTCTGGGCGCGCAACTCGGCCATGCAATGGCGACTGTATTCAGCTAGACGCACCATGCGTTCTTTATTGGTGGCGTAGCGATCTGCCGTGCAGTTGCGCCACATGGCCAGCAGCCATTTGATTTGTGTCAGCGTGCCATCGGGGCGAATCGTCAGGGCAGGGTGCTCGTCGAACATCCACTTGATGGCCTTGCGTGGGATACCCGGCGCGGCCCAGGGGCAGGCATAGCCAAAGGAGAGTTGGCCAGCATTGGCAAAACTGGTTTCCAGAGCGGGCCCAGCCATGCGGTCAATGACCGTTACGCTGTGTCCTTGGCGGGCAAGATAATAAGCGCTGGTTACGCCTTCTACGCCAGCACCTAACACGAGGATCTTCATACGGTTCCTTGGGCGCATCGCCCGAAAGGGGAAGTGTTGCGATCAGGCACGGCAAGTTCGCACGGACCGTCGCAATTCGATACGTTTTATCCGTCTATTTCAACAGGCGGGCAGGGCAGGGGTCAAGGCTTAGTCCTGATCTGGCCCACTGCGCGGGAACACCATATTGTTGCGGTGGATCAGCTCCGTATCGTGTTCGCTACCCAGCAATTCATTGATCAGGTGGCTAGGCTGGCCCATGATGCGGCGGGTGTCGTCCGAGGAGTAATTGACCAAGCCACGGGCGTACTCCACACCGTGTTTGTCCACGCAGGCAACGACATCGCCACGGTCGAATTCTCCCTCGACATGGGTGACACCTACGGGCAGCAGGCTCTTGTGGCCGTCTACCAGGGCACGTACTGCGCCTTCGTCCAGCGACACGCGACCACGCACACGTAGTTGGTCGACCAGCCAACGTTGACGGGCCGAACGTACAGGCAGGGTGGCACGCAACTCTGTGCCTATGCGCTCACCTTGTGCCAGACGCGACAGGACTTGTTGTTCCCGACCCGAGGCAATGATGGTGTGGCCACCGCTTTGTGCGGCGCGCTTGGCGGCCAGAATCTTGGTGATCATACCGCCGGTGCCGATATTGCTGCCCGAGCCGCCTGCCATGGCTTCCAGCGTCGGATCGCCCGCTTGTCCCAGCGAGATGAATTGCGCATCGGGATTGCTGCGCGGGTCGGCGCTATACAGGCCAGCTTGATCGGTCAGAATAATCAGTATTTCGGCTTCGATCAGATTAGTGACCAGAGCGCCCAGAGTATCGTTATCGCCCACACGGATTTCATCCGTGACTACGGTGTCGTTCTCGTTCACGATGGGTACCACCCCCAGATCCAACAAGGTGTTGATAGTGCCGCGTGCGTTCAGGTAGCGATGGCGGTCGGCCAGGTCTTCATGGGTCAGCAAAATCTGGGCGGTGCGTACACCGTGGCGAGCAAAAGCCACCTCATAGGCTTGAATCAAACCCATCTGGCCTACGGCGGCCGCTGCCTGCAACTCATTCATGGCCTTCGGTCGACGCGGCCAGCCCAGGCGGGCCATGCCTTCGGCAATGGCACCGCTGGAGACCAGCACCAATTGCTTGCCTTGGGCATGCAGTTGAGCAATCTGGGTAGCCCATTGCTCTACGGCATCCAGGTCAATCCCTTTGCCCTCGTTGGTGACCAGGGACGAACCTACTTTAATAACCAATCGGCGCGATTGTGCAACGGCCGATTCAGAATGAGAAGAGTGCTGCATGACGAGTTCAGAAATCCATCGCTTGGCGTGTAAATAGAGAAAATGCCAGGAGTAGGGCGGCTGGTTTAACCGCGTCTTCCGGGCATTTTGGGGTTCGGTCCTGGAGTCTAAGCCCGGGACCTATGTAGCACGATCAGTCTGGGGCAAACCTCTCGTCGTAAATATGGGTGCCGTCGGCAATATCTTGCTCGATATGCTCTTTGCGGCTTTCTTCGTCCAACCAGGATTGCAGCTGATACACCAGATCTTGCGTGCCCACACCGGTTAGAGCGGAGATGCCGAATACCGGGCCTTCCCATTTCAGCTCTTTGAGCAGGCGGGCTTTCAGGTCTTCAGGATCAGACACCATGTCCAGCTTGTTCAGCACCAGCCAGCGTGGCTTGGCGTACAACTCCTCGCTGTACAGACGCAGTTCTTCAACAATGGCACGGGCTTCCGCAGCTACTTTGGCCACAATATCCTCGTCCGGATCCAGGCTGGATACGTCCAGAAGATGCAGCAAAATACGGGTGCGAGTCAGGTGACGCAAAAACAAGTGGCCCAGGCCAGCACCTTCAGAGGCACCTTCGATCAGGCCAGGAATATCGGCAACCACAAAGCTGTGTGCTTCGGACGAACGCACCACACCCAGGTTAGGATGCAAGGTGGTAAAGGGATAGTCCGCAATGCGAGGCTTGGCGTTGGAAATGCGGGTGATCAGCGTGGATTTACCGGCATTGGGCATGCCCAGCAGACCGACATCGGCCAGTACCTTCAGTTCCAGGCGCAGCTTGCGATGCTCGCCTTCCTTGCCATAAGTAAATTGACGTGGAGCACGGTTCACACTGGATTTGAAGTGCAGGTTACCCAAACCACCGGCGCCGCCTTGGGCCAGGGTGATTTTCTCGCCATGGCGCTTCATGTCAAACAGCTGCTCGCCGGTTTCCGCGTCAAAAATCATGGTGCCTACCGGCACACGCAGGGTGATGTCCTCACCACCCGCGCCGTACTGGTCAGACCCACGGCCATTTTCGCCGTTGCGAGCGCGGTGCAGGCGGGCGTAGCGGTAGTCGATCAAGGTGTTGACGTTACGGTCGGCCTGGGCATAAATGCTGCCACCGCGTCCGCCGTCGCCGCCATTGGGGCCACCTTTTTCAATAAATTTTTCTCGGCGGAAACTGGCAGCGCCGTTTCCACCTTTGCCTGCGACCACTTCAATGGTCGCTTCGTCTACGAATTTCATGGTGATGAGTGCTGTATAGGTCCAGGGGCCGCAGAACAGTATTTGCTGCTGGTCTGGGAGCAGACCATTTTAAACAAAAACCCCAATTGCTTAGTGTATAGGAGATTGGCTTAGCTGCCGGTATGTGCCGTGATAGTGGCCGATTTTTAATCTCTTGCTGTGGCCGTAGGGAGACTGGCTAAGCCGGGTGGGCGGGTTTTCAGGATGGCACAGGGGCCATGCATAAAAAAAGCCCTGCCTAGGGCGGCAGGGCTTTTTCGCAGCGAGTACGCTTGGATCGGGTGGCTTATTCGCCAGCAACGACCGAAACGGTACGCTTGTTCAGAGCACCAGTGACGGAAAATTTGACTTTGCCATCGACCAGGGAGAACAGGGTGTGGTCTTTACCAATACCCACGTTCACGCCGGGGTGAAACTGAGTGCCGCGCTGACGAACAATGATGCCGCCAGCCGAAATTACCTGACCGCCGTAGACTTTAACGCCCAGACGTTTGGCCTGTGAGTCACGGCCGTTCCGCGTAGAGCCGCCGCCTTTCTTCTGTGCCATTTCTTTAGCTCCTAGATGAAGAAAATACCAAATTCGCTTTTAGCAACAACTTAGGCGTTGATCGCTTCGATGCGGATTTCGGTGTAGTTTTGACGATGGCCTTGCGTTTTGCGGTAGTGCTTGCGACGGCGCATTTTGAAAATCTTGATTTTGTCGTGACGGCCTTGCGCAAGAACGGTAGCCTTGACCACAGCACCAGCAACGAAAGGAGCACCGATTTGCAGTGCTTCACCTTCGCCGACGGACAGAACCTGGTCAAGCGAAATTTCTTGCCCAATGTCTGCCGGTATCTGTTCTATTTTGAGTTTTTGGCCAGCAGTAATGCGATATTGCTTACCGCCGGTTTTTATAACCGCGTACATAGGGAATCCCTTAAAGAGTCAAACAGGCATCGCTTAAAAGGCCAATAACAAATAACAGCCCGCTGTAATGCCATCTAACATAAAAAAATCTTGACACGCAAAATGCCAAGCAAAAAATAATAGAGTAAAAAGGCTTTGCTGTCAATGGCTTGGGCCTTCTCCTGTCAGTATTTTGCATCCAATCCTTTCGTCTCCCCTAGGCTGTAGAGGGTTGGGCAAGGACGCAGACTGTGTAAGGCAGGTCAGAGCGGGAGATTCCCCCGATCAGGGCAGAAGCGCTAACTTGTTACATTTCCCCTCAATCTGTGGCCTTTGTTTTGCCGTCCTTCCGTTACGGTAGAGGTGTTGCGTTCACAGAAGCGTAAGTCATTTATTTTTCGAACCTGACTAGGGGAAACGTATGAATAAGGACACGATCGAAGGCAAATGGAAACAATTGGCGGGTAAGGCTCGCAGCGTCTGGGGTGAGATCACCGATGATGATTGGGCCAAAATCAAGGGCGATGCCACTCAGTTGGCTGGTTTGGTGCAAGAGCGCTATGGTCGTACCCGCGAAGAGGCAGAGCGCGAAGTAAAGGATTTCTACGACAAGTATGACCGTTAGTGAGGCGGGAGCAGTTTTTTGTCTGATGCTTGTTTCTTGAGCCGTAAAAAACGGCCCGCCAGACAAAGCCATGATCCTGTACATACTGATAATGAGGAGAATCGTATGCTTTACTACGCCGTCATCTTTTTTATTGTTGCTATTGTGGCCGCTGTGTTGGGCTTTGGCGGTATTGCCGCTGGTGCCGCGTCCATTGCCAAAATACTATTTGTTGTGTTCTTGATTCTTGCGGTGCTCTCGCTGGTCAAGGGCATGGGCAAGAAATAGAACAGGCCCGCAAAGAGGCGGGCCTGTCTGAACTGCAAAACCGTCTCCACCCATTGGGTGGAGGCGGTTTTTTTATTACGAGCGGTAGTCAGCGTTGATGGTGACGTACTCGTGCGAGAAGTCGCAGGTGTAGACCGTTTCGCTGTGTTGACCACGACCCAGGGACACACGCACCAGAATCTCGGCTTCCTGCATGACGCGCTGGCCGTCCTCTTCCTGGTAGTCCGGATTGCGACCGCCGTTCACGGCGACCAGCACATCACCCAGCCATAGACGCAGCTTGTTGACGTCCAGATCGCTAATGCCTGCGTAGCCGATGGCGCACAGAATACGGCCCAGGTTCGGGTCGGAGGCAAAGAATGCGGTCTTGACCAACGGCGAATGGGCGATCGCGTAAGCCACTTTCAGGGCTTCTTCGCTGGAACCGGCGTCATCAACCTGAATGGTCATGAACTTGGTGGCACCTTCAGCGTCCCGCACGATTTTCTGGGCCAGTTCGCGAGAGGCGTCGACCAGGGCGTCCAGCAAGGTGTTGTAGTTCGGGTCTGCAATCGATTCCACCGTGACACCGCTTTGGCCGGTTGCCATGATGATGAAAGAGTCATTGGTGGAGGTGTCGCCATCAACCGTAATGCGGTTGAAGGAGCGATCCGCCGCCAGACGGCACATATCACGCAGCAGTTCGGGAGCGATACCGGCGTCAGTAGCCAGGTAACCCAGCATGGTGGCCATATTGGGGCGAATCATGCCCGCGCCTTTGCTGATACCGGTCAAGGTCACCGTTTTACCCGATAGCTGGATTTGACGAGACACGATTTTGGGTTGCGTGTCGGTGGTCATGATGCTGTGAGCAGCATTGAACCAGTTGTTGTCGGACAGATCGCTGACCGCTGCGGGCAGAGCGCCCAACAGGCGATCCATAGGCAGGGGTTCCAGAATCACGCCGGTAGAGAAAGGCAGCACTTGCTGGGGCAGGATGTTTAGCAGGCCTGCGGTTGCTGTACACGTTTGCTGGGCTTTTTCCAGGCCAAGTTGACCTGTGCCGGCGTTGGCATTGCCGGTATTGATAACCAGGGCGCGGATGCCATCGTGAGTAGCCAGGTGCGCTTCGCACACTTGCACCGGCGCGGCGCGGAAACGGTTGGTGGTGAACACACCGGCCACGCTGGTGCCCGGGGCCAATTCAAACACGGTCAGGTCGCGTCGGTTGGCCTTGCGAATACCGGCTTCGGCAATACCGATTTTGACACCGGCAACGGGGTGAATATCAGATTCAGAGGGGATGAACAGATTGACGGCCATGACGCGATCCGAAAAACAATGTTAAAGGCGGCTCAAAGCAATCATGATACTTGCTTTGAGCCGCCTGAGCATAGCTTTGGTCGCGCGGCGTTGTTAGCTTTCGCGAGCCGCCATGGCGACGTTGTTGCGAGTGATCAGTTTGAGTTCGCCCAGGGCTTCAAACAGGTTGACCCGTGCCTTTTCCGACAGGTTGGCAAACATCTCCTGCAACCACTGTTCGTGGGAGGCAGCCATTTTCTTGAACTGGCGCTTGCCCTTGGGTGTCAGGCGGATCAGGGAGCTGCGACGATCGGTGAGCACCTTGATGCGCTCGACCAGGCCTTCTTTTTCCAACTGGTCCGTAATGCCGGTGATATTGCCGTTGGTGACCATCAGGTGGCGGGACAGCTCGCTCATTTTCATGCCGGCGGGCTGACGTTGCAATTGCGCCATCAAGTCAAAACGGGGCAGGGTGGTGGTGTGTTCGGTACGCAGACGGCTGCGAATTTCGCCCTCAACCAGATTGGTGCAAGCCATCAAGCGCAACCACAGTCGGGTGTCGAAGTGGTCGTCGCTGTGGGCACGGCTTTCCAAGTCGGGAGCGGCATCGGCGACGGCGGAAGCGGGGATATCGTTCATGATCATAGATAGCTTGCCTTAATGGTGCATGTCCAAAATATTTAGCTTTGAAGGACGCAGACCGCAGCCATGAGCAAGCTGGGTTAGCTTGGAAGGTATCTTAGGGGCTGGTTCGAAGTTTGACATTGCGACAGATCAAAGTAAATTCGTTTTTAAGCTTAAATTAATCAACTTGATAGAAAGCACTGGCAAGGGTGACAAAGCATTGAGTAAAAAAATGCAAACTCTTGTCTGCTATTTACTTTTGTAACCGTAGCTTTGATTACGCTGTAGACCGTGCTTTTACTTTGGTTCGATGCGCTAAGCTGTCTGACTGCAAGTGATTATTTAGTTGAAGTATAAGGCATTTGCTTCTGTATCGTCCGTTTGCTTAATCATTTTTCTGCTATTTACGATGTTTTTTTGGGTTTTGGGAATAATGCTTGGGGTGATTTTTCTTAATTGAAAAATTATCAGGCTACGGATTGATTTATTTCTTATATCTTGAAATTTTTTATTAAATTTTACGATGTGCGGGCAAGGCTTTACGGATTTTCAAGCTAGTCTGGGGTGCCATCTGAAAACGACGAGTAATGACGCGCTACTGCGGATAACCCGTAGTTGGGTTTGCGGATATTGAGGCGTTTTTTTTGCTAATATCCTTTAGAACTAAACAATATAGACCTTGCCAATTTGGCTGGCGCCTTGGATGGCACAGGGTCTACGCCTGAGTGGGGCGTAATCTACGCAGGAGATAAGGATGGAACGTTCAGCGCACCTTGATACCTTTGCACGCGACAATCTGCCACCCATCGAGTGGTGGCCAGAGATGTTGCTGGAAGGAAATCCGGATGTGGATTATCCCGCTCGTCTCAATTGCGCCGTGGCGCTGTTGGGTGAGCAGGTAGCAGCGGGGCATGGTGATCGCGTGGCTTTACAGTGGGCACAGGGCGATGAGAATCGCAGCCTGACCTACAAGCAGCTGGATGTGCTGACCAACCGTATCGCTCATGTTCTGGTTGAGGACATGAAGTTGGTGCCCGGGAACCGGGTTTTACTACGAGGCCCCAATAACCCCATGATGGCCGCTTGCTGGTTGGCCAGCATCAAGGCCGGTTTGGTGACTGTTCCCACCATGCCTTTGTTGCGTGCCGTGGAGCTAAAGACGATTCTGGACAAGGCCGAAATCCATGCTGCCTTATGTGACGAGCGCCTGCGTGAAGAATTGGAACACTGCATGGATTGCGCGCATGACTCTTATACGCCGGCTCTCAAGCAACTGCTGTGCTTTAACGATGAAAGCGCTCAGGGTTTGGAAGCCCTGCTGGCTGGCAAACCCGAGGACTTCACGGCCTGCGATACGGCGGCCGATGATGTTTGCCTGATCGCCTTCACCAGTGGCACGACCGGACAGCCTAAAGGTTGTATGCATTTTCACCGCGATGTACTGGCCATGTGCGATACCTTCTCGCGTCATGTGTTGCGGTTAACGCCTGATGATGTGGTTTGCGGTACCCCTCCTTTGGCCTTTACCTTTGGCTTGGGTGGTTTGCTGTGCTTCCCGTTGCGTGCGGGGGCATCCACGGTATTGCTGGAGCGTCTGACGCCTTCGGATCTGCTGGGCATGATTGATCGCTTCAAGGTGACCATGAGCTTTACTGCGCCCACCTTCTATCGTCAGATGGCCGGTTTGGTGGATCGGTACTCCTTGGCCAGCTTGCGTGCCACTGTGTCGGCAGGTGAGGCCTTGCCGGACGCCACACGTCAGCTTTGGAAGCAGGCCAGCGGCATCGAGATGACGGACGGCATTGGTGGCACGGAAATGATTCACGTGTATGTATCCAGCCCACCAGAAAAAGTACGTGCCGGTGCGATTGGCCAAGTGGTACCCGGTTATGTCGCCACGATTTTGGACGATGATCTGAATCCGGTGCCCGTTGGTACGGTGGGTCGTTTGGCAGTGAAAGGCCCAACGGGCTGCAAGTACTTGAACGACGAACGCCAGAAGCAATTTGTTCAGGGTGGCTGGAACTTCCCTGGCGACACCTTCAAGATGGACGAGGACGGCTACCTGTATTACCAGGCCCGTAACGACGACATGATTGTTTCCTCGGGCTACAACATTGCCGGCCCAGAGGTGGAAGGCACCTTGCTCAAGCACGAGGCTGTTGCCGAGTGTGGCGTGGTGGGCGCCGCCGATGAAGAGCGGGGCCAGATTGTGCAGGCTTTTATTGTGCTTAAACCCGGCTTTACCGGTAGCGACGAGCTCAAGAAAAAGCTGCAGGATTTTGTGAAGGAGAATGCGGCGCCTTACAAATACCCGCGTGCCATCGAGTTCGTGGCGTCTTTGCCACGTACCGAAACTGGCAAGCTGCAGCGCTTTGTGTTGCGTCAGATGGCACAGGACTGACTCATCAGACAATAAAAAAGCGGGCTTAGGCCCGCTTTTTTGTGTCCGGCGCGTTTAGTTTTTAAAGTTGGCAAAAACCTCGCGGGCCGCTTGCACGGTTGTGTCGGTAATGTCGGAGGTGTGCTGCACCGACACAAAACCGGCTTCAAAGGCTGACGGTGCAAAGTACACACCCTTATCCAGCATGGCGTGGAAGAACTGCTTGAAGCGTTCGATGTCGCCTGCGGAGACTTCGGCCAGGGAAGTGGGGACGTTCTCGCTGAAGTAGATACCGAACAGGCCGCCCTGGTGGTCGGCGGTGAAGGGGACACCGGCTTCTTGCGCTGCGGCTTTCAGGCCCTGAATCAAGTTGGCGGTGTTGGCGGTCAGGGTGTCGTAGAAGCCGGGTTGAGCCAGTTTCTTCAAGGTGGCCAGACCCGCAGCCACAGCGACAGGGTTACCTGACAGTGTGCCTGCCTGGTAAACGCCACCGACAGGAGCCACGCATTGCATGATATCGCGGCGGCCACCGAACGCACCGACGGGCATGCCGCCACCAATCACCTTGGCCAATGTGGTCAGGTCGGGGCGAATGCCGGTCAGGCCTTGCACGCCTTGGGGGCCAACACGGAAGCCGGTCATGACTTCGTCAAAAATCAGCACGGCGCCGTATTCGGTACACAGCTCGCGTAAACCTTCCAGGAAACCGGGGGCTGGGCGAACCAGGTTCATATTGCCGGCAAAGGGCTCAACGATAATGCAGGCGATTTCGTCGCCCTTTTGTTTGAAGGCGTCGCGTACGGCATCCAGATTGTTGTAGTCCAGTACCAGGGTGTGGGCTACGAATTCGGCCGGTACACCTGCGGAGGTGGGATTGCCAAAGGTCAGCAGGCCGGAACCGGCTTTGACCAGCAGACTGTCAGCATGGCCGTGGTAGCAGCCTTCAAATTTGATGATGGTATTGCGGCCGGTAAAGCCACGTGCCAGGCGGATGGCGCTCATGGTGGCTTCGGTGCCGGAGCTGACCAAACGCACTTGCTCGATGGATGGCAGCATTTGGGTCAGGGTTTCAGCCAGAACGACTTCGCCTTCGGTAGGCGCGCCGTAGGACAGGCCATGAACGGCTGCTTCTTGTACGGCCTTGATGACGTCCGGATCGGAGTGGCCCAAAATGGCCGGGCCCCAGGAACCGACGTAGTCTGTGTATTGCTGGCCGTCTGCATCCCAGATGTAAGGGCCTTGGGCGCGCTCGACAAAGCAAGGTGTACCGCCCACGGAACCGAAGGCACGGACGGGCGAGTTGACGCCGCCGGGGATGACTTTGCAGGCACGTTCAAAAAGTTCGGAGTTACGGGACATGAGGCAAAAATCCAGATGTGAAAAGGTCAAGGCCAGGCTAGATAAATCAGCGCACGAAAGGCGATCAGTCCTGGGCGTGAAAGTAGTCGGTAAAGCGTTGCGCCGTGGCGCGTATATCGCTGGTCTCAAACAGGCTGCTGATAACGGCAACGCTATCGACCCCTGCTTGCAGCAGTTCGGGCATTTTCTCGGGTGTGATGCCGCCAATCGCAACAATGGCAGCACGCCGTCCCTCGTGTTCTTGTTCTTGGCAAAGCAGTCGAGCTTGTCGCAAGGTGTTCAGTTCAGCCGGTGGTGCTTCGGGTTTGACGCTGGACGGGTACATGGCCCCAAAGGCAATGTAGTCTGCATCGTCCGCCAAGGCCTGGCGAGCCAGATCCAGACTGTTGTAGCAGGAGCGTCCCAGCAGGGCTTGCGGCCCCAGTGCCTGACGGGCCTGGGTCAGCTCGCCATCGCTTTTGCCCAGGTGTGCGCCTTGCACGTCAAACTCTTGCGCCCAGCTCCAGTGATCGTTCACCAATAGCGGCAGATCCAAAGACAGGCATAACTTGATCAACTCTTTGAGCTGTTGTTGACGGATTGGTTCCGGGCCATTCTTGCGACGAAATTGCAGCACCTGCAAACCCCCTTCGTGAGCAGCACGTACGGCGTTCAGCAAGCGGGCAGTGTCGTCCCATTCGGGAGTAATGCCGTAGAGACCGGCAGGAAAGCGCAGGGTGGCGGCGTTAGTCATTTTGGGGGGTAACAGGGTTGAACAGGCGGTGGCCCATACCGGGCTGGAAGGTGTCGGTGGCGCGTGCCTGTAGATGCAGCAAGGCTGATTCTACCGCGTTATCCAGCTCGTGACCTTGAGCCAGAAAGCTCAGGCAGGCGGTAGCCAGCAAACTGTCTATGTCTTGCTGACGCAGGCCGCCATCAAGCGGCATGCTGTAGTCCAGACGGCCATGATGTCCCTGGAACCGTGTGTGCCATTGCCCGGCAGCCCCTGGCACGCCTGTCACCAGCACAGCATTGGCACCGTTGTTCAGCAGGGTTTCTACAGCGTCCGGGGTATCGCCCAGTAGCTCGTCGGCTTGCCAGCGCTCCAGGCTTGGGTGGTCGATCAATAATAAGGAGCTCAGAGGCAGGAGCAGGCGTAAACTGGCATCAAGAGCGTCGTCCGCATCCTGCTCGTCCAGTCCGGTGGGCATGGCGCTCAGATGCAGCACCAAAGGCAGCTCGGGATAGTCGGAACAAAGCTCGGCCACCATGCTGGCGATTTCCGGGCTGTAGACGGGGCCACACTTGATGGCCTGAATGTTCATGTCTTCCAGCAAGCAGCGTGCCTGATCGTCGGCAATGTCTTCGGCCAGAGTTTGGATGTTTTCTTGCTGGGCACTGTCGCGTACCAGCAAGGCAGTGGGTACGCTGACGATATGGCAGCCCAGATGGGCGCCATTAATGGCATCGGCAGGCAGGTGGGCGCCACCGCTTGGGTCATAAGGAGCCAGCACGAGCGCCAGGGCAGGACTTGAATTTTTGATTTCAGCAGCCATCTTGTCTTGGATACACCTGCAGGGCCAGCAAGGCTCTGGATGTCACAGGTTGAGTAATTTAGTAATATGAACCCCATTTTAATGGATTGCCCCGATTTGCACGCGGATCGGACTATGTTTACAAATACAGTAGGAATACTATGCGTACGTGGATGTGCCTGATTTGCGGCTGGATTTATGATGAAGAAGCTGGTTTGCCTGAGGAAGGCATTGCACCGGGCACACTCTGGGAAGATGTCCCTCCGAACTGGGTCTGTCCCGAATGCGGCGCTCGTAAGGAAGACTTCGAAATGATCCAAGTGTGATCATCTCAAGTTCCAAGGTGGTTTGTTTTGACGGGAGGTGTGTATGAGTGCCACTAGCCAGTCCCCGCTAATCCAAGAAAGCGCTGACCTAACGCACCACCTGTTACTTGCCATGCCCGGTGTGGTATCGGGCAGCTTGGCCGACACGGTGATTTATGTCTGTGAACATAATGAACAAGGTGCTTTGGGCCTGGTCATTAATCGACCAACGGATCTTAGCCTGGTTGAATTGTTGTCGCGCATTGAAGTGGACGTGGAAAACCGGGCTGATCTGGCCGGGACTTCGGTCTACTTCGGTGGGCCCGTGCAAACGGATCGCGGCTTTGTTCTCCATGACTCCGACAAAACCTATACCTCCAGCCTGGGGGTGGGTGATCTGACCCTGACAACCTCCCGCGATGTGCTGCAGGATGTGGCTCAAGGCCAGGGACCGGTGCATATGCTGGTCACGCTGGGCTATGCCGGTTGGGGCGCCGGTCAGCTGGAAAGCGAGATGGCCGACAATGCCTGGCTGAGCATCAAGGCTACCCATGAAATCTTGTTTTCTACTCCGGTTGGGGAGCGCTACGATCGCGCCCTGGCTTTGCTGGGAATCAGTCCTTTTACCCTGACAGGTGCTGCGGGCCATGCCTGAACATGAAACACCGTCAATGGTCAGCTCGGCGCAAACCTTGCTGGCCTTTGACTATGGCTTGAAAAAAATTGGCGTGGCGCTGGGCAATACCTTGACGCGCCAGGCCCGTCCTTATACGATTTTGCGGCCCGTTACACGGGAACAGCGCTTTGCGGCTATCGAGGCTTTGCTCAAGGAGTGGCAGCCCGATCGCGTCGTGGTAGGTTTGCCTTTGACCCTGGATGGCGGCGAGCAGTATGCTTCGCTGCGGTGTCGGCGTTTTGCCAACCAACTGCACGGTCGCTACGGTGTTGTAGTAGACCTGGTCGATGAGCGGGGCTCCAGCATGGAGGCTCAAGAATTGCTGGGCAATAATGACGATGATGATGCCATGGCAGCTTGCGTGATCCTGCAGCGATATCTGGACAGCCTGCCATCGGCCTGAGCCCTCTATAAGGTTGCAGCCTTTTGATTAGTTTATTTCGTTTTAGTTGGCGCGCTGTCGTTCTGATTGTGTGGGTCGTGGTCGGCTTGTTAAGCGTCGGTCTGCTTTTTCCGGTATTGCGTCCAGGTGGACGTCGCGTCATGGTGCTGCGCATGTCGCGCCTTTTGATGTGTATCTGCGGGGTGCGTGTTATTGCACATGGTCAGGCGGTTCAGGATCGCGCTGTACTGTACGTATCCAACCATGTGTCCTGGCTGGATATCTTCGTCATCAATAGTGTGCGCTGCACGTCTTTTATTGCCAAAAGCGATATTCGACGCTGGCCTGTCATCGGCTGGCTGGTTGCCGGTGCAGGGACCGTGTTTATCGAGCGTGGCCAGCGTCGTGCCATTCAGGTTGTCAGCCAGCAAATGGCAAGCTGCTTTGAGCGTGGCGATGCTGTAGGGCTTTTTCCTGAAGGCACTACCTCCACAGGAATGGATGTCCGGCCTTTCCACGCCAGTTTGTTTGAGGCTGCCATTGCCTTGAATGTCGATATTCAACCGATGGCTTTGTTGTTTGAGCAAGCTGGGCAACGCAGTGAGCGTTTTGCCTTTGTGGGGGAGCAATCCCTGGTAGCTAACATCTGGGTGTTGCTAAGCGCCCGCAAGGTGTCGGTGCATTGCCATTTTCTTGACCTGATCCCAGCCCAGTCCTGTACGGAGTGGGGGCGCTCACAAACGGCACAAAATGCCCGTGAACAGATTCGCGCCGTCGTTTGTCCCGAAGCTGTCACCGTCGAGGCCTGAGAGGCTCAGCCCGGTTTTTTGCTTTCCGGGCAGTGAATCTGAACCAGGTGTCGGTCTTGCAGACGCACAGCGCTAAGCTGACGACCCCAGACGCAGCCGGTATCCAGACTGATCACCGTAGGCGTGTTCAGCAAGCCCAGCGTAGACCAATGACCAAAAATAATAGGCACCTGGGCACAGGCGCGATTTGGCAATTCAAACCACGCCAACAAACCCGATTCGGCATCCGGTGCCCCTTTGTGCTTGAAGTCCATGCGACCATTCACATCACACATACGCATGCGCGTTAGGGTGCTGACAAGGGCACGCAGGCGGTCATAGCCTTGCAGTCCGGCATCCCAACGATCCGGGTTGTTGCCGAACAATTCGATAATTTTGTCTTGCCAGTCATCCGCACGCAGCAGTGCCTCCAGCTCGTGGGCGTATTCCAGCGTTTGTAGTGGGCTCCAGTCGGGATGCACGCCAGCATGCACCATCAAATGACCATGTTCGTAGTGGGCGAGCGGCTGGTGTCGTAACCAGTCCAGCAGTTCTGCTGCGTCAGGGGCAGCCAGCAATGGCTGCAAGGTGTCTTGTTTACCGGATTTGCGCACTCCGGCCGCTACGGCCAGACAGTGGATGTCGTGGTTACCCAGCACGCAGACGGCGCGATCCCCCAGGGAGCGAATCAGGCGCAGCGCACCGAGCGAGTCCGGGCCACGGTTGACCAGGTCGCCTGCGAACCAGAACTTGGCCTGGTTATCGGCTGCGACATCAGGGTGGCTGAGCAAGCTGTCCAGGGGGCGGCAGCAGCCTTGAATATCACCAATCGCCCAGATGGCAGGGGAAGTAGCTAAGGACATGATTTAGTTAGTCGTACTGGAGTTTCGGCGACGCCGATTGTGCCGGTTTTCCATCATGATAAGGGCACTCAAGGCCATGGCCATGGCAATCAGGTTTGGAACCAGTGCGGTGACCCACGGCGCCAGGTTACTGAGCATGGCTACGTTCAAGGCCAACTGGTTGATCATGAAAAAGCCTACGCCCAGCAAGATGCCTGTAAAGACTTTTGTTCCTACACCGCCGTGGCGGGTCTGCATAAAGCCGATAGGTGCGGCAATGGTAATCATGACCAGCAAGGTGAAGGGGTAGGCAACTTTGCGCCACAAGGCGACAACCTGGCGTTTGGTTTGCAGCTTGTTCGCATCCAGATAGCCAATGTAATCCTTCAAATCCAGAATGGACATGCGTTCGGGTGTGACCACTCGGGCAATCAGACGATCAGGTGTCAGTGTGGTGGTCAGTGACAGGTCTGGACGTTTTTCTATGCGAACCAGAGGCTGGTCCGGCGCCTTGTCTTGGGCCAAGGCCTCGTGGGATTGTTCGCTGACGTAGGTTTCGGTCACGTCCTGCAAGTCCAGCTGGTTTTTGTGGAATTGACCCGTTGGCGCTTGTGTCATTGAGCTCAGGCGTTGTCCGTCCGAGAAGTCAAACACGCTGACATCGCTGACTTTGCCATCGCCTTGCAGATTGGCAATATTGATGATGCGCACCCCACCACTATCGTTGCTTTCCTTGAACCAGTAGCCGCTGTCCAGGCGCCCGCCACCAGAGCGGCCCAGTAAGGCCATGCCTTGCTCGCTGGATTTGATCTCGGCCATAGGGGTGACGTACTCGGACAGGACAAAAGCACCGGCCACCAAGGGCAAGGTAATGGTCCAGAGCATCAGCATCATATGCAGGCCGCTGACGCCTGAGGCGCGCAAAATCACGAGCTCATTGCGTTGTGCCAGGCTGGCCAGGGCCAGGGTGGCACCAATCAGCAGGCCGATGGGGAGCAGATCGTACAAACGGGTGGGTAGCTCCAGGGCCTGGATGTAAAAAAGATTCATCAGGGTGAATTTGGAGCCTACGTTGTCCAGCTCTTCGATCAGGGCAAAAAAGCTGAACAGGCCAAGCAAGGCAATCAGCACCACAGCGCTGGAGCGATAGATTTCGGAAGCGAGATAGCGGCGAGCGGTGCGCATGAAAATAGGGCCCAGGAAAGACGTGGCTAGCTTAACAAAAATGCAGATTGCAGTCAGGGAATAGCGACTTGTCGCATACGTTGACTGATGGTGCGTGTGCGCGATTGTAAGTAGGAGCTGTTACGGTTTTTGTCATAGTAGGCCGGATTGGGCAACATGCTTGCCAGACGGGCCGATTGCATGGCACTGAGTTTGGCCGCATCGACTTTGAAGTAGTGGCGTGCTGCCGCCTGGGCACCAAATACACCTTCTCCCCATTGAGCCACGTTCAGGTACAGCTCCAGGATACGCTCCTTGCTCATGACGGTTTCAATCATATAGGTCAAAATCAGTTCCTGACCTTTGCGCAAATAGCTTCGGGACTCTGACAGAAACAGATTCTTGGCCAATTGTTGGGAAATGGTAGAGCCGCCGCGACGGCGGGCAGAGCCTTTTTCTGACTGGCGGCGGTTGTATTCCCATGCTTGACGAATGGCATCCCATTCGACACCGGAGTGGTTCAGGAAGTTTGAGTCTTCGGAGGCAATCACGGCACGTTTCAAGTTGACGCTGATCCTGTCGTAGGGGACCCACTGGTAGTGCAGTTCGGCGTCTGCATTGGCGCTGCGTAACTGGCCCTGTTCTGCCGCCATGAAGGTTGTCATGCGTGGTGGCATCACGCTGTACCAGAGCACCATTACAAACAGGGCGATCTGATAGATCAGGACACCGGCAGCCACAGCCAAGGCGGCTAGGCCCGCCAGTTTCCAGGGGTGGACCAGTAGGCGACGCACGTCAGACTTGCCCGATTTCCTGGCGCAGCTTGGCCAGTACAGGTTCGACATCGGCCTTCACACCGTGCCAGATTTGAAAGCTGGCGGCCGCTTGGCCGACCAGCATGCCCAGGCCATCTATGCTCTGTGTGGCACCGGCTTGCTCGGCGGCGCGCATGAAAGCGGTGGGCTCACTGGCGTAGAACATATCGTAGGCCAGGGAATTGCTGCGGTAACGCGCGTTGGGCAGTTCGGGCAGATTTTGGTTCAGGCTGGCCGAGGTGGCATTGATCACAATATCCCAGTCGCCACAATGGTCATCCAGACCGCCTGCGCTCAGGCGGCGGGAGGCATCTGGGTCTAGCGCGACGACCTGTTCACGAATGTCGTAGGCTTTGGCACTGGTGCGATTGATGATGTGCAGCATCTCGCAACCGGCCTCCAGCAAAGGGAACACCACCCCACGTGAAGCACCCCCTGCACCGATCAGCAAGATACGTTTGCCTTCCGGCTTGTGGCCGATACGCAGCAGGTCCGAGCACAGGCCCACGCCATCGGTATTGCATCCATGTAGTTGGCCGTCTTCCAGCCACAAGGTATTGACGGCTCCGGCCATGCGGGCCCGACGACTCAGACGTGGGCCGACCAGATCATAAGCCTGCTCTTTGAAAGGCAGAGTGACGTTCAGGCCGCTGCCGTTCTTGAAAAACTCCTCCACGGTGGCGGCAAAGCCATCCAGCGGCGCCAGGATACGCTCGTAGCTCAGGGCCAGGTTGAATTGGCTGGCAAACTGCGTATGAATGTGTGGGGAGCGGCTGTGCTCGATAGGGTGGCCAATAACGCCGTAGCGCTTGGCGGGGGTCGTGTCGGGCATGGTTAGGCGATGCGTGTCTTGTTGTGAGGACTCAGCACTCAGGCTGAAAGCAGGTATTTTACCCTAGGGGCTGCTCTTGCTTGGGCTTGCTGTGGACAATACGCTCTTACTGCGTACCCCCGCCTTGCATACTGAGTTTGTCATGCGTAAAGCTCCAACTGCGGGTAATGACGAGTACATCCGCGCCGGGGGCCACGTGCTCAGGTAGGGGGGCGAAGGGGGCGGCCAGCTCAACAATACGTCGTGCAGCCAGATTCAGGGCGGCCTGGTCCGAGGGTTCAGTAATCTGGGCGCGCAGCAAGCTGCCATCGCGTCGGATGTAAACCGTCATTTGCAACTGACCGTATAGCTGTTTGCCATCCTGTTTCGGGTAGTGACGCGTGCCGGTTTGCTCAATTTTTTGACGCCACTGGTCTAGATACTGGGCCTGCTCGCTGGCTTTGGCGCTGGGGCCTACATAGTGATAGCGTGGTTGGCGTTGCTGTTCACGGATTTGCTCGCGCAAAATAGCTAGCTGGCTATTTTGAATGTGCGGGTCCAGATCATGGTCGTCCGGGCCGGGCTCAATGGAAGCTCCAATATATTCAGGGTTGGGTGTGGAAGGCGGGGCTTTGTCCCGGCTTTCCAGCTCACCGAGCAGGCGCTGCTGTTCAGCTTCCAGGCTTTGCTGGCGGGCACGCAAGGCTTCCAGCACCAACTGATTGGGTAGATTAGGATCCGTCAGTGGCAAAGGGTTGCTGGCCTGTCCTTGCTGATGCTCTCCACCTCCATCCAGATTCAGTTGCGCCAAGAGTTGCGGGCTTAAGGGCACCGAATCGGTACTGAAATTGACCAGTGCTACATCCAGATGATTGGCCGGCGCTGGTGAGGGAGGGCGGCTGGGCCAGAAGATCAGCAAAAGGTGAATCAGTGCTGAAAGGGCGACCGCCAGCCATAGATAATCTTTGGGCGCGTGGCGGCGGTCGGGTTTGACCATGGTCGTCAGTCCGCCGTGGCGACCGAGCGCAAGCGGGCTTCTACCGTCAAAGCCAGTTCGTCGAAAGACAACAGATCCAGCGTGACTTCCTGGCCACGTTCCAGCGTGGGCAGGCCAGGTACGTGAAGCACGAGTGGCGCATTGGTCAGGCGCACCAGATCTTCCTTGATGAAGCTGGCCTGGACCTGTTTGATGTCGTTTTGTTGCAGCCAGCGCAGGCACCAGAAGCGCTCCAGAGAGGACTGGTAGTCCGACCACTGGGTGTATTGCGATTCAAAGGCCCCAATGATGGCGTACAAATCCGCATCTTTGGGCTGAAAGGGGGCCGCCAGACGTGCAGAGATCCCGTGCTCGGCAGCCGCCAGAATCTGGCCCTGGTTGATCAGGTCCACATAACGGCGCAGGGGCGAGGTGGACCAGATGTATTGCGGCACACCAATGGATTCGTGCGGGCCGGGCGTGGTGGACATGCGGGTACGCATGAACTGCTGGGAGCGATAGATGCCAGGTACATTGTGCTCGGCCAGCAAGCCGCCCCACAACTGATTGGCCAGAATCATGTATTCAGCAATCAACAGGCTTAGCGGCGCATTGCGCACACGAGGCACCAGGCGAATGATGGAGTTGGGATCGTCGTGCGGGCCATCCAGCTCGAAGCTGTACTCGACCCGGTTATTGTTTTCTGGCTTGCCCCTTACCGCTTCACGCTGAGCCGATAATTGGCGTGAGAAGTTCCACAGGGGGCGCAGCCATTGTTCGTAAGGCAGCTCGGCGTTTTCGTCGGCCAGGGCTGCTTCGCTGATCAGTGGGTCCAGTTCATGCTGACGCAAGTTGCCCGCCACAGTAATGCGTTCCAGACGGGTTTGATGTGACAGGATTTCGCCGGTGCTGATATCCGCATCTACATACAGCGAAAGGGTAGGGCGAGTTTGGCCTTGATCCAGCGAGAAACGCGCGATCAGTTCGGGCGGCAGCATGGGAATCTTATGGCCTGGCGTGTACACCGTAGCCATGCGATTGCGGGCAATTTGGTCGATCTCGTTGCCGCGTGTCATGGCCAGTGAAGGCACAGCGATGTGAACCCCGACACGCAGGCGCCCCGGTTCTGGATGCTGGACGGACAGGGCATCGTCAATTTCAATCGTATTGGCGTCGTCCACTGAATAAGCGGTGACATTGGCCTCGGGCAGATCCTGTCCCCAGTCTTGTAGGGAAATATGGGGAAAGCCCGTGCCTTTGGGGAAATGCGCGGCCAGAAAGCGATGTTGATGCAAGGTCAGCGGATTGGACCAGGCACCCAGCGATAGCAGCAGCTTTTCCGTGCTGACACCCAATTCTTTCTGGGCCTGGTCAAAGGCTTTCCATTCCAGTGTGTTCTTGTCTGGCTGAGTCAGGAAGGTGCTTGCCTTCTGAGCGATTTCAGGCGGCAGTTCGCCCTTGATCATCTGTTCGGCCCAGGTCTGGATTTGCTCTTGCTGCAGGCGCTTTTTCTCAATGGCAGCCAGGGCAGCTTGCAAAATTTCCGGAGGGGCGGGGCGATACAGTCCCTTGCCACGACGGTGGAAGTAGGCGGGCGCACTATGCAAGGCAAAGAGGGTGCCGGTCTTTTCGATAGCGTTGGGTGCGTGGCCAAAATATTCCTGTGCCAGCGTGGAGGCCTCAAATTCGTCCTGAGGGGCGCATTCCCACAAAAAGTTGATATCCAGGGATTCGGCCAGTGCCTGGGCTTTTTCCAGCAGTTCTGCCGGGCCGGGCTGCTCGAAGGTAAATAGAACGCTGTTTTTCTTGATTTTGCTGCGTTTGCCAGACGCGGATTCCACCTGCATGGTGGTATCGCTGTCAGAAAAGATTTTTTCTGCTTTGAAATTACCGCTGTCTTCAAAAAGGACGTACATGATTTTCCATCTGGATGGGACTGGCCATCCGGTAAAGATAGTTAAGGTTGTGGCAGGGCAAAGCGCAAAATTTCGTCGATCCAAGGATCAAAGTCGGTCAGGCCGTGATCTCCGCCCTCCAGAATGTGTCCTTGGCTGCCTTTGTACCAGTCCGCCATTTCGCGCCAGCTCAGGACTTCATCTCCTTTGGCGGCCAGCAAGTAAAAGCGCTGGGGATCGCTGGGGCGCGGTACGTGAATGTCGTTAAGCTCATCTACATGGTCGGGCAGGAAATGGAAGGGATCGGGCGAGTGATAGCAGACGTGTTCGCCCACTTGGGTTGCCAGATCCCGTCCTGCGTAGACCACCGGGTTAAGCAGCACGGCGCGGCTGTGATAGTGCTGTGCCAGGTGGCTGGCATAGTAACCGCCCAGCGAGGAGCCGATTACACATAATTGATCGGCGTCCATGCCCGCCTGCATTTGTGTGTCCACAATACGCTTGCACATGGCAATGGCCTGGGCCGGGCTGGCGGGCAACTGCGGGCAGCGCCACAGGTGCAGCAAGCCCCTGTCTTGCAGGGCTTGTTTCAGGCGCTGCGCTTTATAGGACGAAGGCGAGGAACGAAAGCCGTGTAGATAGAGGATCATGGGGGCACCTGCTATATAGATAAGAGGGTCAGCGTGACAGTTGATCCAGCAGACGCTGATGAATGCCACCAAAGCTGCCGTTACTCATGACGACAATGGCATCGCCGGGCTGGCTGGCCTGAACAATGGCTTGAACCATTTTATCCAAATCAGTCCACGCTGTGGCGCGATCGCCTAATGGCGCCAGTACCTGGGCTGCGTCCCAGCCCAGTGCGTGTTTGCCCTGGGTCTGGCCATAGCAAAACACCAGGTCGGCATCTTCCAGTGAACCGGGCAGGCGAGCCGCCATGGCACCCAGCTTCATGGTGTTGGAGCGTGGCTCCAGTACGGCCAGAATTCGGGAGGCCTTGCCGGTTTGGCCACGCAGACCCGCCAGGGTGGTGGCAATGGCAGTGGGGTGGTGGGCAAAATCGTCGTAGACGGTAATGTCCTTGACCACGCCACGTACTTCCATGCGGCGCTTGATACCGGCGAACTGGCTCAGCGCAGCGCAAGCTTGTGCGGGCTTGACGCCAACATGGTAGGCAGCGGCGATAGCGGCCAGGGCGTTCAGACGATTGTGTTCGCCCGTCAGTGTCCACTGGACGGTGCCCTGAGTCTGGCCTTTGAAAATCACTTCAAACGAGGTGGGGCTGATTGCTCGACTGTCCCAGTCGCCTTCGGGGCCAAACTGTTCGACCGGCGTCCAGCAACCTCGGGCCAGGGTTTCGTCCAGACTTGGGGTGTGGGTGGGGCGCAGAATCAGCCCGGTGGAGGGGATGGTGCGTACCAGATGGTGAAATTGTGTCTGGATAGCGTACAGATCAGGGAAGATATCAGCGTGATCGTATTCCAGATTGTTCAGAATGGCTGTGCGGGGGCGGTAGTGAACAAATTTGGAGCGTTTGTCGAAAAAAGCGGTGTCGTATTCGTCGGCCTCGATCACAAACAAGGATTGCTCAGGATTGAAACGGGCCGACACGCCCAGGCCTGGAGCCACACCACCGATCAGAAAGTTGGGGGACAGCTCGGCCTGTTCCAGAATCCAGCCCAGCATGGAGCTGGTGGAGGTTTTGCCGTGCGTGCCGGCCACGGCCAGAACGTGTTGCTTGTGCAGGATGTTCTCGCCCAGCCACTGCGGGCCGGAGGTGTAGGGCAGGCCCTGATCCAGAATGGCTTCCATCAGAGGATTGCCGCGCGTGACCACATTGCCCACTATATAGAGATCAGGGGCCAACTCGGTCTGTTCTGCGCCAAAGCCTTCGATGAGCTCGATGCCTTGTTCTTCCAGTTGCGTGCTCATGGGGGGGTAGACCCCGGCGTCGCAACCTGTGACTGTATGGCCAGCCGAACGGGCAATCAGGGCCAGACCACCCATGAATGTGCCGCAAATGCCTAGTATATGTATGTGCATGACAATCCTCCGGCCTGTATTCTAGACGACTGTTTGATCTGATGCGTGAGCTTTGGTGAGGGCCGGTGCTATCATGCCCGGATGACATTTTTCAGGTGTGAGCCGGTATGCGTAGGCGTCTTTTTTTGCAGAAATCGCTAGTGTGTGCAAGTCTTTTAGCCTTGCATCCCGCTCCTTGGGCCAGTTTGCTGCCTTCAGACCCTTTCCTGGCGCAAAGTTTCAAGGACCTTCAGGGCGAAGATCACGCGCTCTCTACTTATATAGGCAAGCCACTGGTGGTCAACTTCTGGGCTACCTGGTGCGCACCGTGCGTCAAGGAGATGCCGGATCTGCAGGAGCTGCACAAACGCTATCCGGATGTGAACTTTGTGGGCATTGCGGTGGACTCGCTGGATAACGTAACGGAGTTTCTGCAGCGCGTGCCGGTCAGCTACGACATTTTGCTGGCTGGCTCGGGTGGTTTGAAACAAATGCGCAGCGTGGGTAATAAAAAGGGTGGATTGCCCTTTACCGTGGTGTTCGGCAGCAATGGCCGGATCAGTGAACGCATTTTGGGCCAGATAGATCCCGAAAAGTTGGACGAAGTTATTAAAGCTCAACGCTAACTGGCCGACTTTTTCGCTTAATTTCGTCAAATTGCAGACCTGGTGCTTCTCTGTTTAAAACGGCATTGAACCAATGCTAACTATTTGTAAGCCAAGCAGGTTTATGGACAAATGACGTTATTTAGCGTAAAAAGGCGGTCTGTCTTGACGAAAAATCCGCTATGGCGAAACATGTCCTGGTCCTTAACGGGCCTAACCTCAACCTGCTGGGTACCCGGGAACCCGATGTCTATGGACATCAGACTCTCGACGATATCAATAGCGGTTTACAGGTGCTGGCCGACCAGCATGGTGCGCAGTGTCATTTTTTTCAAAGCAATCACGAAGGCGGGCTCGTTGATCGAATTCATCAAGCCCGTACCGAGGGCGTCGATTTCATCCTGATCAATGCTGGGGCCTATACCCATACCAGCGTAGCGATACGGGATGCACTTGCCGGTGTCGGTATTGCGTTTATTGAAGTTCATCTGTCCAATGTTCACCGTCGTGAGCCGTTCCGTCACCACTCCTATCTCTCTGACATCGCTAGCGGTGTCATTGTTGGTTTGGGGGCGTATGGTTATGAAGCCGCCCTGCGGTTCGCTTTGAATAGTTAAGCGGTTCATTTCGTTTTTTTGACCAATATTTTTTAATGCCGTCCTGACCCAGTCAGTGGCTAGTGCGGCGTTGCGGGAAGTACGCATGGATCTTAGAAAACTCAAAACCCTGATCGATCTGGTCGCCGAGTCTGGCATTGCCGAGCTGGAAATCACTGAAGGCGATGACAAGGTTCGCATTGTTAAATTTTCGCAAAGCTCGGCTGCTCCCGTGGTCTATGCACCCGAGGCTCCGGTAGCCCAGGTGGTAGCCCCTGCCGCTGGCGCTCCTGCCGCCGCTCCCGCTGCACCCGCCGCTCCTGAAGGCCACGCCGTCAAGGCTCCTATGGTTGGCACCTTCTACCGTGCTCCTAGCCCAGGCGCTTCTCCTTTTGTGGAAGTGGGCCAAACGGTCAAGGAAGGCGAGCCTTTGTGCATTATCGAAGCCATGAAGCTGCTCAACGAGATCGAAGCCGACAAGTCCGGCGTGATCAAAGAAATTCTGGTTGAAAATGGCGGGCCGGTGGAATACGGCCAGACTTTGTTCGTCATCGGTTGATGATATGTTTGAAAAAATCCTAATCGCCAATCGGGGCGAAATTGCCTTGCGTATCCAGCGCGCTTGCCGCGAGATGGGTATCAAGACAGTCGTCGTTTATTCTGAAGCAGATCGTGATGCCAAGTACGTGCGGCTGGCTGATGAGGCCGTGTGTATTGGCCCCGCCCAGGCTCGTGACAGCTACCTGAGCATGCCTGCCATTATCTCGGCAGCAGAAGTGACCGATGCGGAGGCCATTCACCCTGGCTACGGCTTCATGGCTGAAAACGCGGACTTCGCTGATCGTGTTGAAAAGAGCGGTTTTGTCTTTATTGGCCCACGTCCCGAGAGCATCCGTACGATGGGCGATAAGGTCATGGCCAAAAAGGCCATGATCGAGGCCGGTGTGCCTGTGGTTCCCGGTTCGGATGGCGCCTTGCCGGACGACCCGGCTGAAATCATTCGCATCGGGCGTGAAGTAGGCTACCCAGTCATCATTAAAGCCTCTGGCGGTGGTGGTGGCCGTGGCATGCGCGTGGTCTACACCGAAGCGGCTTTGCTGACTGCGGTTGCCACGACCAAGACTGAAGCGGCTTCGGCGTTCAACAATCCCGAGGTCTACATGGAAAAGTACCTCGAGAATCCACGCCATATCGAAATTCAGGTATTGGCTGACGGTGAACGCAATGCTATTTGGCTGGGCGAGCGCGATTGCTCCATGCAGCGTCGTCACCAGAAAGTGATTGAAGAAGCACCGGCCCCTGGTATTGCCCGTCGCCTGATCGAGCGTATTGGCGAGCGCTGTGCTGATGCCTGCCGCAAGATGCGTTACCGCGGCGCAGGTACCTTCGAGTTTCTGTACGAAAACGGCGAGTTCTTCTTTATTGAGATGAACACCCGTATTCAGGTTGAGCACACCATCACTGAAATGATCACCGGCATTGATCTGGTTCAAGAGCAGATCAAAGTGGCTGCGGGCGAGAAGTTCGTGCTGCGCCAGCGTGACATTGAGTTTGAAGGTCACTCGATCGAGTGCCGTATCAACGCAGAAGATCCGTTCAATTTCGTACCCAGCCCAGGTTTGGTCAGCAAGTGGCACACCCCTGGCGGCCCTGGCGTGCGTATCGACTCGCATGTCTTTACCGGTTATACCGTGCCCCCGTACTACGATTCGATGATTGCCAAGCTGATTACCTATGGTAAAACGCGTGAGCAAGCCATCGCCCGTATGGACATTGCCTTGTCTGAAATGGTGGTGGAAGGGATCAAGACGAATGTGGAGCTGCACCGGGAGTTGATGCAGGATGCCAGCTTCAAGGCTGGCGGCACCAGTATTCACTACCTGGAACAAAAGCTGGCCCAACGTAACAAGTAAGGGCAGCAACAGGTCAGGCCACAGGCCTGACCTGATAAGAATAATGATTACGTAAAACAGGGGCGAGCCCCCTGTTTTGCTTTATGGAAACTATGTATGCGTGAACTCTTACTGAGCTGTCAGGAACACGAGGCCGAGCGCTTGTCCGATGCCTTGCTTGAAGCAGGCGCCTTGTCGGTGTCGGTGGAAGATGCCGACGGTGATACCGACCAGGAAAAGCCCCTGTTTGGCGAACCCGGTATCGAGCCGGATGTGCTGGCCTGGGACCGCAATCGGGTCGTCGCTTTGCTGCCCGAGGAGCTGGAGCCTGAAGAGTTGCTACAACCGCTTTTTGACGCCGGTGTACTGGAGCCTGAAAAGGCTCAATGGAGCGTGCGCGAAGTGCCCGATGAGGATTGGGTACGTTTGACGCAGTCGCAGTTTGGCCCCATCCCGGTGGGCGATCGTATCCTGATCGTGCCTAGCTGGCACAAGGATGACGAGGATCTGCCCGTCGCCCAGGAAGGTGATGATGGCTTGGTTCGTATTGAACTGGATCCTGGCCTGGCGTTTGGTACCGGTAGCCACCCCACGACGCACCTGTGTCTGGATTGGTTGGCCCATCATGTGCGGTCTGGCCAGACAGTGCTGGACTACGGTTGCGGCTCCGGCATTTTGGCGATTGCGGCTCGCAAGCTGGGCGCCGGCCATACTGTGGGTGTGGACATTGACGAGCAGGCCGTGATTGCCACGCGCTACAATGCGCAAGTCAATCAGGTCGAGGTTGAAGGCTTGCTGCCCGATGCCATGCCCGCCGGGCAAACCGATCTGGTGGTCGCCAATATTCTGGCCAATCCCCTGCGTATGCTGGCCCCTATGCTGGCCAACCGTGTCAAACCGGGAGGGCACTTGATTCTGTCCGGCATTTACGATTGGCAGGCCGAGGAAATGATCGAGGTCTATTCCGCCTACCTACCCTTGTCGGTCTGGCAAGAGCGTGATGGCTGGGTGTGTTTGGCTGGTCAACGCCCCTTGTAAGACGGTAGAACCTAAGGTGAGTTCATGGAGCTAAAGACTCGCTGCCCCCGTTGCGGGACATCGTTTGCAGCCAGTGTAGAAACGCTGCAGCGCCGCCGAGGCTATATACGCTGTATTCAATGTGCGCATATCTTCGATGGCTTTGAAGAGGTCATTGATGATCAAGCTCCTGAGCCTTCTTATCGTTCCCCGCTTGTACCGGTTCAGACCGAGCCGCGTCTGGGGCCTGAACCATTGGCCTCACACCGGCAAGAGCAGGTGCAGACAGTGGACTTGCAAAGCCCTATTCCAGGGCCGCGTTTTGTAGAGCATTCTCGTCACGCACCACCGCGTGATGAAGGCACTGCGCACGACTCCTTGCAGGTACGCAAATTTCCCGACTCCATTCTGGCACAGGCGCCGCTTACGCCGGCAGCGTCTTCTGTTAATGCTGCGGAGCCTTTTGTGCGGCTGGCAGAACCGTCTGTTGAGTCTATAGAGCCCTCTTTGCGGCCGTCAGAACCTTCTGTCATCCGCGCCCGCTCTCGAGCCGAGCCTGTAACCAGGGGGGATCAAGACGCTGCTTTTTTTGTATCGGCCGGCACCGCCGCTGAACCAGAGGGTGGACACCATATTGGCCAGGCTCCCTGGTCGGCTGCCGAGCCCCAATTCAGTGTGGGGGATCGTGCCAGTGCTTTGCGTGCGTCTTTCCCCTCACGGCAGGCTGACGGCACCCACGATGATGATGGGGACCACGTCCAGCAAGGTTGGGTGATTGATCCCAACCCCGCCTTGCAACGCGAGACGCGTTACGAGGGTGAGGCCAGTTTTGGCCAGCGTGTGGGTTCGCTGATCTGGACCAGCTTGTGTGTCCTTGGCATTGTCGTGTTCGTATTGCAGCTGATGTACGTGTATCGCGTGCAGATTGTCAGCCAGATACCGATGCTGCGGCCCGTGTTTGAGCGTACTTGCCAGACCTTGTCGTGCAAGGTGCCCTACGAGCGCCGTCTGGACCAGATCCGTGTACAGGCTTCGGCTTTGCATAAAGCGCCGAATCAGCCAGGGCAATCTACGTTGGGTTTTACGCTGCGCAACGAGTTTGAGCGGCCCCAGGAGTGGCCGACACTGGTTCTGGACTTGAAAGATTTTTCCGGAGCCTTGATCGCCCGGCGCAATATCGCGCCCGATCAGTATCTGGCTCCCGAGCGACGCGAGCCCGCGTTTGCAGCGCGCAGTGAAATTATGGTGCGTCTGCCTTTGAATACCGGGCCGCTCCAGGTTAATGGCTACCAGATTAGCCCTTTTTTTCCATAAGGTAATTTATGACCGAGCGAGTGCTGGTATGTGGTTCGATCGCGTTTGATACGATCGCGGTTTTCGAGGGGTACTTCAAAGATCACATCTTGCCCGATAGCATCAAAACCCTGAGTGTGTCCTTTTTTGTGCCCAGTTTGCGTAAAGAGTGGGGTGGCTGTGCTGGCAACATGGCCTACACATTAAATATGTTGGGTGGCCGTCCTGTGCCCGTGGGGGCGGTAGGTAGTGATGGTGTGGATTATGTGCAGCGTCTGCAGAATCTGGGTATTGATACCAGCATGGTGCGCGTGATGCCTGATATGTTCACCCCTCAGTGCTTTATCACTACAGACTTGGCTGCCAGCCAGATTACCTCTTTCCACCCGGGTGCCATGATCAGTTCGGCCCAAATTGATCTGTCCGGTCAAGAAGCGGCGTGGGGCATTGTGGCTCCGGACTCCAAAGATGGTATGTTTGCGCATGCTCGTCGCCTGAACGCACAAGGCACGCCGTTCATTTTCGACTTGGGCCAAGCCATGCCTTTGTTTACGGGCGAAGATCTGCTGGAAATGTTGGAACTGTGTCAAGTTCTTACGGCGAACGAATATGAAGCCGAAGTCATTGAGCAACGTACCGCCAAGAGCATGGCCGAGATCGCACAGGGTTTGCAGGCCGCTATTGTGACGCGTGGGGAGTATGGAAGCACGCTTTACCACAACGGGCAGGCTTATGACATTGCCCCTGTGCCAGTGGACCATGTGGTTGATCCTACCGGCTGTGGCGATGCCCATCGCGCAGGTTTGTTATATGGACTTACAAAAGGTTGGAGCTGGCAGGAGGCTTGCTGCTTGGGCAACTTGATGGGCAGTATTAAAATCCAGGTCGATGGCCCGCAAAATCATGAATTTAAACGGTCAGATATCTCGGCCATGCTAAAACAGCACTATGGGATTGAGCGCAGTCTGTAAGATTGCGTTCTACCATTTTTTATGGTTCGGCCAGCTACGTTTTTTGGAGTAAACCGTATGTACGTCTCTTTTTTTGATCGACCCAAAGTGCGTCTGCTGGTAGTGGCAAGCTTGGCGGCCCCGGTGTTTTTGTTGGCCGGTTGTGCCAATAAATCAGCATCCAGCTCGGTGTACAGCTACGGTCAGGCTCAGCGAGAGCAAATCGTGCGTTTGGGTACCGTTGTTTCGGTACGCGCTGTCACTATTCAGGAAGATCAGAACTCCGGCGTGGGCACCGTCGGTGGCGCGGCCTTGGGTGGAGTGGCCGCCAGCAGCATTGGTGGTGGCCGTGGCAGCATCCTGGCAAGTATTGGTGGTGCTATTTTGGGTGGTCTGGTTGGTAATGCGGTTGAAAACCGCATGGGCAAGACCCAGGGGCTGGAGATCACGGTGCAACTGGATAATGGCGAAACCCGTGTGGTGGCTCAGGAAGCCGACGTTCCTCTGTCCGTAGGTCAGCGTGTCCGTATGCTTAGCGGTAACGGCCCAACTCGTGTGGTGCCGATGTAATCAAGGCCTCAGGGCTTTGCGCACACAAAACCCGGCCAATGGCCGGGTTTTTCATGTCTGCTAAAAAGTCGTGCCTCTATTGTGCGCGTTCACGCTCCAGCAAGGTTTTCTTGCGCTCCAGTCCCCAGCGATAGCCTGCCAGATCACCGCTTTGTCGCAAGACTCGATGGCAGGGGATGGCAATGGCCAGAATATTGCTGGCACAGGCTCGTGCGACTGCACGGGCTCCATTGGGCATATTCAAGCGTTTGGCAAGCTCGGTATAGCTTAAGGTCTGGCCTGCCGGGATCTGACGCAGAAACTCCCAGACACGCTGTTGAAAGGCGGTGCCTTGAATGTCCAGGGGCAGATCTAAGCCTTGGGTCGGTTCTTCTACCATAGCCAGTACTTGAGCGACCCGCTGATTGAATAGGGAATCTGCACCAATCAGTTCGGCAGTCTTGAAGCGATCCTGCAACTGTTCCAGCAAGATGTTGGGATCATCGCCTAAAGCAATGGCACAAATCCCGCGCTCGCTTTCTGCGACCATCAGTGCTCCCAAGCTGGATTGGGTAATTGCAAAACGAATTGGCTTGCCTGGGCCTTGTGGGCGAGGCGTTTTGGCCTGCAGGCGTTGACTTCGATGTACCTTGTTTGGGGCAGGAGCCGCTACGGGTGTGTGTTTGGGCATACGCCACAAATACCATGATGCGACGCTGCGATAGGGGGCCCAGGCTTGGCCAATGTCACGTAAAGCTCGGGCTGAGGGGGCTTTGTCCAGGCGCTTTAAATGGCGATAGCCCTCCCGCACCCCAAAGTCGTCTGCAGGCAAAATATCCTCGTGTTCCAGTGTGTACATCATCATCATTTCCACCGTCCAGCGGCCTATGCCGCGTAGCGTGGTCAATTGCTTGATCAGCTCTTCATCAGGCATTTGCAAAGCGGTGGCCTGATCGGGAATGATGCCATCCAAACGCGCCTGAGCCAGCCCCAAAATACTGTTGGCCTTGGCGCCGGACAAGCCACAAGCACGCAAGGTTTCATAGGGAGTGGCCAGCACCTGTTCAGGTGTTGGGCAGTGGCCGTGCGGATAAATATCAATCAGGCGTTGCAGGATGCGTTCAGCCGCACGGGTGTGCAATTGCTGATACACCACCGAGCGGATCAGGGCCTCGTAGGGGTCGCGCTCGGGGCGCGGTTGATGGATGCAAGGGCCCACATGGGTGACCAAGGCTTGCCAGTCCGGGTCCAGTGCGGCCAGGAATTGTTCGGCCTCGCGGTAGCGGTGGGCCCGGTCCTGTTTTGATGGAAGACGAGTCATGGAAGTGGTGTGCTGATTGGCGATGAGACCAGTATAAAGTCCGCCTTGGGACAAGACACCCTGGTTCTTGCTCTTGAATTCGGGGCAGGAAAGGAAGGTTTTTTCCAGACTTTGGAGGAGATCAGCCTAATTCAGAATGAGTTTGTTTGCTTGAATATGGCTGCGGGTTGCCGTGTTCTAGAGGATGACTCTGATGCGGTTCAGAAAGTTGGCAAATATCAAGCATGGCGACGCATCAAAGTAAAAAACCTGGGCGTGGCCCAGGTTTTTTTAAGCGTGCAGCGTGTCGTGCTTAGATTGGCACCAGGCTGAAAGCCGTGCGCGTGATAACCATATTAAGCACTTGGGTCAGCAGCAAGATGACCAGCGGCGACAGATCCAGGCCACCCAAGTCGGGCAGGACACGGCGTATCGGGTCCAGCAAGGGGGCAGTAATCGAGCGCAGCAAAGGCATGCTGGGTGATTGTGGCTGAATCCAGGATAGCAGGGCTTGCAACAGCACAACCCAGAAGATCAGGCTCAAGGCCCAGCGCAGCAAGGTAAAGACGGCTGCCAGCAAGAACATGGGGAAGTTCGAGAGCATAGACATGGATCCGGTCAGCACCATCGCACTGAGGACCAGGTAGACCAGTGCGCTTAGCCAGGCTGCGACCAAGGAGGTCCAGTCCCAACGGTTGCCGCTTTTGATCACGCGCCGCAAAGGCATGACCAGCCAGTCCGTGACTTTGAACATGGCTTGCGAATAAGGGTTGAAGGGATGGATTCTGAGCGCATAAACCCAGGCACGCAGTAGCAAAATCGTGCCCAGCAGCGACAGAACAATATGGATTAGGAAGAGGGCGACTTCACTGAACATAGTTGCTTGGTATGAATTGATGGGAGAGGGAATTGTCGCATGCAAGTGCTACAAACCAAAGAGCCACCCTGACCAGGGTGGCTCTTTGGGGAAAAATATAAAAGCGGCGTGTGATTAAGGACGCTTGCCAGTTGGGAAGGGCCAGGAGCCAGCGGGGTTGACGTCGTCGCGCAGCGGTTCGGCTGGTGATGCTGCCGTTTTGCTCGCTTTGCGGGCTGCGGTTTTATTACCTACCTTAGCGGTGGTTTTAGGCGTTGTGCTGGTCTTTGGGGTCTTGGTTTCTGCGGTCACGGATTTAACTTCTTTCTTCTTTGGAGCTACGGGTTTCTTGGCACTGGCAGCAGGACTGGCTTTTTTTGCCGCGGTCTTTACTGCTGCTTTGGTGCCGGCTTTAGTGGCAGGTTTTGCTGCCGCCTTGCTGGGAGTGGCTTTTTTGGCCACGGGTTTGCTTGCCTTGGTGCTGGCCGTTTTTTTTGCGGCAGCGGGGGCAGCAGGTTTTTTAGGAGCAGATTTAGCGCTGGATGCTTTGGGCGCAGTCGCTTTCTTAGCTACTGTTTTTTTAGCGACGGCCTTTTTGGCCACGGCTTTTTTAGCGACCGTTTTTTTCGCTGCTGTTTTTTTGGCTACGGTTTTTACGGCGGCTGTTTTGGTCGCGGTAGCTTTGACCGTCGTGTTCTTTGCCGCAGTGGTTTTCTTCACCGCTGCTTTTTTCGCAACCGTTTTCTTGGCCGGTGCGCTGGTTGCAGACTTGGCAGGCGCTTTTACAGCAGCCTTGCTGGTCTTGGTCGCAGTGGTTTTAGTGGGGGACTTTTGGGCAGCGGTTTTGCTGCTGGGACTGGTCTTGGTAGCGGAAGCTTTTACTGGTGCTGTAGCGGGCTTGGCTGGCGTTGCTTTTTTGGGGCTAGCTGTTTTGGTGCTTGCTGCTTTTGCTGCGCCTTTCTTGGCTGTTGCCATGATCATGCTCCTTGAGAACAAGTCTTTAGTTTGTCCACACCCATTTGACCTGGCCTGGAAAACTGCAATGGCCTTTTTCAAATGACGCAGGCGTCTAAGGTTAATACCTTATACGCTTAGCAGTCTAACGCAAGCCCTTACACAGTCAAGTAATAATCATGTAGCACAAGCATATGGCTTTGTTAATCCCCGCTTGCTGTCTCCAATAAGTTGCGTTCTGTACCTGTGCCATCAATTCCCCCAAAAAAAAGCCCCGCATAGGCAGGGCTGAAAGGGCAGGTTAATGGTTGCGACAGTCGTAGCGGGCAAGGCTTAGGCGGGAACCGCCTGAATTGTCAGACCTGTGTTTTTCAATTGCTGCGTTAACTCCGCGAACCGGGCTTCGTATTGCTTGGCTGACTCCATTTTCACGGGACCGAAGCCGCGCAATTGTTGGGGCAGTTCGGCCAGTTCCAATGCCGTGGCGTAGTTGGTCTGATCCAGATTCTTGCTCAAGCTGTTGAGCAGGCTCTGGTATTCGCGCCAGAAGCGACGCTCCATACGGCGCTCATGGGTGTAGCCAAAGGGATCTAGCGGTGTGTTGCGCAGACCTTTGCCTTTGGCCATCCAGCGCAGCAAGGTGGCCGTGCGGGGGCCCAAGGTGATCTTGCGTGGGCGACCTGTGGCCGGATCACGGCGTGCCAGTAAAGGCGGTGCGAAATGAAAGCGCAAGGAGAAGTCGCCTTCAAATTGCTGTTCCAGATCCTGGCGGAACGCGGGCGAGCTAAATAGGCGAGCCACTTCGTACTCATCCTTGTAGGCCATTAGCTTGTACAAGCTGCGCGCGGCTTTTTCAGTCAAGACGGGACGCTGGCCAGGACGCAGTTTTTGTTCGGCTTCACGCAGCGCATGGATGGTGCTGGAAAAGCGCTGGGCATAGGCGGCGTTCTGGTATTGCTCCAGGCTACTGGTGCAGCGCTGCATGATTTGTTCCAACGTTTCACGACGCTGCAAGGTTACGACTTGAGCGGCTGGAGCCAAAAGGCTGACCAATGCTTTTTCGTCGTGAGCCAGTACGCGCCCCAAATGGAAGGCATCCAGGTTGGCTTGAATAGCCACACCATTGAGGCGGATGGCCTGTTCAATCGCCGCGCTGCTGACGGGCAGGGAGCCTTGCTGCCACGCCATGCCCATCAGGAGCATGTTGGACAGCAGGCTATCGCCAAACAGCAGGGTGGCGGCCTGGTGAGCATTGAAAGAACGTACCTGGTTCTCGCCAGCGGTGGCCTTCAATTGACTCAGCAAGTGCTGTGCATCCAGCGGGGCATCGGGGTTGCGGGTGAATTCGGCGGTAGGGGCCAGGTATTCGTTGATGATGGCGTGAGTATGTCCAGGACGCAGGCAAGACAGGGCATTGGGGTGGGCGGCTGCCACCACGTCGCACAAAATGGCCAGGTCGGCCTGGCCGGGATCTACACGCACGGCACCTGTGTTCTCTTTGTTGGCTGACAGACGAATGTGGCTGATGACTGTGCCGCCTTTTTGCGCCAGACCTGTCATGTCCAGCACGGAGCTGGAGCGACCTTCCAGGTGCACGGCCATGGAGAGCACCGCACCAATGGTAATCACACCCGTCCCCCCCACGCCGGCCACAATCACATTGCAGTCGCGAGCTTGAATGGCAGCTTGCGGCAGCGTGTCCAGTTTGGCCAGCAACTGGGCCTTCATGTCGGCCTGACCGTTTTGATCACCACGGCGCAGGGCTCCGCCCATCACCGACACAAAGCTGGGGCAGAAACCGTCCACGCAGGAGTAGTCCTTGTTACAGCTGGACTGGTCGATCTGACGCTTGCGACCCTCGGGCGTTTCAGCAGGCACAAGAGACAGGCAGTTCGATTGCACACCGCAATCCCCACAGCCTTCGCAGACCGCCTTATTAATAAAGAGGCGACGGGCAGGGTCGGGGTACTCGTTCTTTTTACGACGACGGCGCTTTTCAGCCGCACAGGTCTGGTCGTGAATCAAAATGGTGACGCCTGGGATTTCGCGCAGTTCGCGCTGTAAGCGGTCCAGCTCGCGACGATGATGAACGTCCACACCGGCAGGCAGGCTGACACCGCGATAGCGCTCGGGCTCATCGGTGGTGATGACCACACGACGCGCACCTTCCCCAATGGTTTGCTGGCAAATGCGGGGCACAGAGATCGGGCCGTCAACGGGCTGACCGCCCGTCATGGCGACGGCATCGTTGAACAGAATCTTGTAGGTAATGTTGGCATTGGCGGCAATGGCCTGCCGAATCGCCAGATAGCCAGAGTGGAAGTAGGTGCCTTCACCCATGTTCTGGAACATGTGGCCCGTTTGGATAAAGGGGGACAGGCCCACCCAGTCCGTGCCTTCACCACCCATTTGAGTCAGACCACGGGTTTTGCGGTCCATCCAGGTCGCCATGTAATGACAACCCACACCGGCCATGGCCTGGCTGCCTTCGGGCACTTTGGTGGAGGTATTGTGCGGGCAGCCTGAACAGAAGTAGGGGCGGCGGGTCAGACCATTGGTGTCAATCGGTGCCAGGTTTTGCACCGTACAGGCAGGCAATTGCACATTGGCGTGATGGCTCAGCCAGCGACGCAGACCCACGGCCACACGGGCAGGGCTGAGCTGACCATCAGCAGGAATCAGTACTTCATTTTCAATATCGCGCTTGCCCGACACAGTGGGGCGCTGGGCACGGTTAAAGAGCAGGTTCTTTAACTGGTCTTCAATGATCGGGCCTTTTTCTTCAATGACCAGAACGTGGTCCAGACCTTCAATAAAATCGTTCAGCGATTGCGGGTTAACTGGCCAGCTCAAACCGATTTTCAGATGACGAATGGCGGGCAGATCCTTCAGACTGCTGAGCTGTTGCAGTGCGTCCAGCGTGTCCAGTGTGGCTTTGCCGGTGGACACAATACCGATACGCGCATCAGGTGCCGCTTCAAGGATGCGGTCCAGGCTGTACTTGTGGGCAAACTCGCGCACGCTATCCAGGCGGGCATCCAGAGTGCCTTCCATGGATGGCGTCAGGAATTTGCTGGGGTCATAGGGGTGTTTGCCGCCTTGCTTGTCGGCCAAGGCTGGGGCCAGATCATCCAAAGGGGTGATCTCGAAAGAGCGGCCGCTTTCCACGGTTTCGGTAATGGCTTTGAAGGCTACCCAGGAACCGGAGTAACGCGACAAGGCCCAAGCCCAAATGCCAAAGCGCTCGTATTCTTCAACAGAGCTGGGGTTGACCACCGGGATGCCCCAGGCGATCAGGGATTGTTCGCTGGCGTGAGGGATGGACGAGGACGAGGCCACGTGGTCATCACCCACAATCATCAGGACGCCGCCGTGCTGGGACGCACCGGCTGCATGGCCGTGGTGCAAGGCATCGCCCGCGCGGTCTACACCGGGGCCCTTGCCATACCACATGGAGAACACGCCATCGACAGTGCGGTCGTCACGCTCGCCCGCTTGCTGGGTGCCCATAATCATGGAAGCAGCCAGGTCCTCATTAATAGCAGGTTGGAAACGGACCTTGGCCTGGTCCAGATGCTTCTGGGCCTTCCACATGATCATGTCCACGCCACCCAGTGGCGAACCACGGTAGCCGGAAACAAAACCGGCGGTGTTCAAACCGTGCTCTTTATCCAGGCGAGCCTGGGTCAGCAACATGCGCACCAGGGCCTGTGTGCCAGTTAAAAAGATGCGTCCTGATTGGGCGGTCAGGTTGTCGCTTAGCTTGTATTGAGTGTCGACGGACTGCGTCATGATGAAACCTCCAGATAGAGATCATGATAGAGAGTCTGTCCTCGCTTTTTTTTGCGTTATAGTTGCGTGTATTCCCTATTCTTTGAAATGTTCATTTCGTAAATGTTTAAATATGGATAAAACTGACTTAAAAATCCTGGATGCCTTGCAGCTGGATGGTCGAGCCTCGGCTCAGCAGGTCTCCGAGCAGGTGGGTTTGTCCACTGCGCCCGTATGGCGGCGCATCAAGAACCTGGAAAAAAACAAGGTCATCCAGGGCTATTATGCGCGCGTGGATCGGCGTCAGGTGGGCCTGCAAAGCTGCATGTTTACCCAGATCAGTCTGGACCGTCATTCGGGTGAAATTGTCGATAACTTCATCCGTGCCGTACGCGATGCGCCCGAGATTCTGGAATGCCACGCCGTGACCGGTGATGCGGATTTTTTGCTGAAGATCATGGTGCCCAGCGCCGAGTCCTACGACGATTTCCTGCACCGCTTCTTGTTCAATATGCCGGGTGTGCGCCAAACCCGCACGATTGTGGCCATGCGCGAGATCAAGAATGTGACCCGCCTGCCTTTGCCACTTTGAAGCATCTTGTTATGGGGTAATACAAGCGCCTTCGGGTAGAATAAACAGGATTCGCCGACCTGCGGTGGGTCGGTATAAAAGCATGAAAGACGGGGTTTTATGACGAAGGCGAATATCTTGCGACGCACTTGCTGGGTTGCTGTGCTGGCGACCGTTTTTTTGAGCGCCTGCGCGGTCAAGGCGCCAGCTCCCGAGCCTGCTGCACAAACTGTTCCTGCCAAACCTGTTCATCCAGCATGTCAGCCCGCTGCGGCTGGAGATCAACTGGCTGGTAACTGGTTAAGCAAGCACCGCCAAAAAGGCGTGGTTGGCGAGCTGCGTACCTTGTTCACCCTGCAGGCCGATGGGTCCATGGCGTACACCGAACAGGTCAAACGCCCCAACAAGCCGTCGCAAGGTTTGAACGAAAGCGGTTGCTGGGTACGCAAGGGCAATGACTTGCAGATCCACACGCAAGAATCCAATGGGGTCATCACCGAGCCGGGCGACCCGATTTACGAAAACCACTACAACATCGTCACCCTGACAGCCCGCAATCTGGTGCTGCGTGATCAAAGTGGTACGACTTATCGCCTGACCAGAATGTCGCCTGGCTACCGCCTGCCATTCTGATTGCGGCGGTTTGAATGATTCCTGGCCGTCCTGGGGGCGGCCAGTTTTTTGTCTGTTTCTTTTGCTGGATGCTCCATGGCTCTGCGCGCAACGATTTATAAAGCTGAACTTAATGTGGCCGATAACGATCGGGCCTACTACGGCAGTCATACCCTGACACTGGCCCGTCATCCTTCCGAGACCGAAGAGCGGCTGATGGTGCGTTTGCTGGCTTACGGTTTGTATGCGCAAGCGGATGACGCTTTGAGCTTCTCACGCGGGCTAAGCGACTCGGATGAACCCGCCCTGTGGGAGCATGATCTGGGCGGCAATCTGTTGCATTGGCTGGAAGTGGGCCTGCCGGACGATAGACGTCTGATCAAAGCCAGTGGCCGTGCTGAAAAAGTGACGGTATTGGCCTATGGCCGCAATGTGTCCGTCTGGTGGAGTGGTATCAAGGACAAGATCAGCCGCGCTCGCAATATACAGGTTTATGCGCTGGATGCCGCCGGGACCGATGCTTTAGCCGCTCTGGCCGAGCGTGGCATGACCATCAATCTGAATGTTCAGGACGGCACGGTCTGGGCCAGCAGTGACAAAGGTGAAGCCACGGTTGAAGTCAGCCACCTGAATGCGCCTGTTTGAGTGCTTCCCATAGCCTTGGGGCGAGGGCAAGTGTATGGGGCATCATTTCAATGGTTTTACTGTGTGGGCGGTTGGCCCCCAACAAGGGGGAGTGTGAATCCGGTAGCTGTCTTGCATTTTCTGGCGATACGGACCGAACGATAAAAAGCGATAAAAACAAAAAGGGCACCTCGAATGAGATGCCCTTCAAGCACTTGGCGATAATGTTTACAGCCCAGCCAAACGCCCCAAAACCTTATCGCGTCCAACCAGAGCCAGCACCGCATCTACCGCAGGCGTTTGTTTCTGTCCTGTCACAGCGACACGCAAAGGAATTGCCAGCTTGGGCATTTTTACCTCGTGATCGGCCAGAACCTGCTTGATCAAAGCAGCCAGATTCTCCGTATTCCACTGTGGCAAGCTGATTGCCTTGCTGGCAAAATCACGCAGCAAGACACGCGCTTCCGGCGTCAACACCTCGGCCAGCAGCTCATCACTGGCAGGCTCGAAAGGACGGCAGAATAACAGGGCACCTTCAGCTAGTTGATTCAAGGTCTCGGCGCGGTCTTTTAATAAACCCATGATGCCAGGCAAATCCTGCCCGTCGGTCTTGCCTCCCAAGGCTTCAATACGGGGAGCCACGCGCTCGGCCAGATCCGCATTGTCGCTGGCCTTGATGTAGTGGGCATTTACCCAGTTCAACTTCTTGGGATCCCACTGCGAAGCCGACTTGCTCAGGCTGCGCGTATCAAACCATTCCACCAACTGCTCGCGGGTGAACAGTTCGTCATCGCCGTGGCTCCAGCCCAAACGAGCCAGATAGTTGACCATGGCTTCAGGCAAATAACCATCCTTGTCGTAATCCATGATGCTGACCGCACCATGGCGCTTGGACAGTTTCTCGCCATCGGGGCCCAGAATCATGGGCACATGACCGTACTCGGGCAAAGTCGCGCCCAAGGCCTGCAAAATCACAATTTGACGTGGCGTGTTGTTCACGTGGTCATCACCACGAATCACATGAGTGATTGCCATGTCCCAATCGTCCACCACCACGCAGAAGTTGTACGTAGGGGTACCGTCAGGACGGGCAATGACCAGATCGTCCAGCTCGCTGTTATCAAAGCTGATGCGACCCTTGACCATATCGTCCCAACTGGTTGCGCCGGACTGCGGGCTCTTGAAACGAACCACAGGCTTGCGGTCCGCCGGGATGGCAGGCAATTGCTTGCCGGCCTCAGGACGCCAGGTGCCGTCATAACGAGGCTTCAAACCCTGAACACGCGCTTTCTCGCGCATGGCTTCCACTTCCTCGGGGCTGCTGTAGCAGTAATAAGCATGGCCGTCTTTCAGCAACTGGGCGATGACCTCGCGGTAACGATCCATGCGCTGCATCTGGTAGAACGGACCTTCGTCCGCATCCAGGCCCAACCATTGCATACCATCCAGAATGCCTTGCACCGCCTCGGGGGTAGAGCGCTCCAGATCCGTATCCTCAATGCGCAGCACAAAAGAGCCTTGATGATGACGGGCAAAAGCCCAGGAAAACAGTGCGGTGCGCGCGCCGCCCAGGTGCAGATAACCAGTGGGCGAGGGGGCAAAACGGGTACGGATGACGTTGGAAGTAGACGTGCTCATAACTTGTGTGTGGCCTTGACCTTGGGAAGCCCGCATACGGGACCGAATCTGCGTATTTTAACCCAGCGCGTCAACTAAGAAAGAATCACCGCGCAGAAGTGTCCTACTGGCCTGTTTCCGTATTGAGCTGATCGAACTGGCGCACCAGCTCCGCCAGCGAAGCGGCCTGCATTTTTTGCATGACGCGGGCACGTCGCACTTTGACTGTGACCTCCTTCACATCCAGCTCGGCAGCGATCTGCTTGTTCAGCAGGCCTTGCACCACGCGCACAAACACATCACGTTCGCCCGCGTTCAGGCTGTCCCAGCGTTGCTGCAAGCTCATCTGGGCTTTGGCCTGTTCCTTGCGTTGCGCATCCGCGGCCAGAGCCGATTGCACGGCGTCAATCAGGGCCTGATCCCCGAAAGGTTTGGTCAGAAAATCCCAGGCCCCGTGTTTGATGGCTTTGACCGCCATATGAATATCGCCGTGGCCCGTAATAAAGATGACCGGCATGTGCAGCCCGCGCGACTCCATCTGTAAATGAAAGTCCGTGCCGCTTTGCTCGGGCATGCGCACATCCAGCACCAGACAGGCGGGGGCGTCAGATAAGGGATGCGCCAGAAAATCCCGCGTAGAGGCAAAGCTCAGTGCGTTCACCCCCACGCTGGCCAGCAAGTCGTCCAGGGCGGCGCGAATGGAGGGGTCATCATCAATGATGTAGACCGTGGGCGTGTTCAGAGAAGAGTCCAGATGATCTGTCATGGCGCCAAAGGTAAGGTGAAATGAAAGGCAGCACCGCCATCAGCTTGGTCAGTGGCCCAGATATGGCCGTTATTGGCATCAATAATGCTGCGGCTGATGGTCAGGCCCAGGCCCAGACCGGTAGCCTTGGTGGTCCAGAACGTATCAAACAATTGGGGTAACTGCGTGTCCGACAAGCCGGGACCATTGTCTTTAATGGAAAACAGCACCTTGCTGGTTTGCGGTTTATCGCCGGGCAAGAGGCGGGTTTCTATCGTGATACGAGCCGCATGAAAGTCCGAGGCGGGTGACAGGGCCTCGATGGCATTGAGCAGCAAATTGGCCATCACTTGCTGAATCTGAACCCGATCGGCAAAGACCTGGGGCAGATCGGATTGCAAGGCCAGGCGTAGATCAATATGCTGACGCCGCATCTCGCCATCTGACAGCTTGAGTAGTTCCGTCAAGGCCAGGTTCAAATCAAAAGCGCTGCTGGTTGGGGCTTCGTTGCGGGTAATGCTGCGCACCCGGTCCAGTACATCTTTGGCACGTTGGGCGTCGTCCGCAATCCGCTGTGCGGCAGCCTGTGCCTTCTCTATATTTGGCGGCGAGGCTTGCAGCCAGCGCTGGCAGGCACCGGTGCTGCTGTTGATGGCTGCCAGGGGCTGGCTGACCTCATGGGCAATGGAGGTACTGAGCTGGCCCAGCGTGGTCAAACGGGATAAGCGCAGCAAATGTTCGCGCGTTTCATGTGCGGCTGCCTGCACGGATTTGAGCTTGAGTCCCAGATACGTGGTGATGGCGATGGCAACCAGGCTGATTCCGGTATTGATCAGACCCACCTCGTAGTCGCCCGCACGGGTTAACAGGACGCTGACCACTGTCAGCACCATACTGAAACTTGCCAGGGTAATGACTTGTCGGGCCGACAGAAAACGAATCGCTATCAGCAGCAGCGGAGTATGAAAGACCGCAGCGGCGATAGCGTAGTTGGTGATGGTATCGGCAATAAAGACCAACGCCATCAAGATGCAAATGCCGGTCAGGGCCAAGGCGCGGTAGGTTTTGCTCGACAAGACGCTAAAAGGTGGTTTCATGTCTTTCGTGTGGGGGCAGGCAGCAGGATCGTATCTTTCGTGTCGTCATCATATACCTGGACTTGTATCTGATTGCCTATCCAGGTCTGGGCTCCCGACAGGACGGGTGGGAGCCCAGACCTGTCAGGTTTAGAACCACTGGCCAAAGCGGCGGATGTACAGCATTTTCATACCCTGTGCGACCAGGCAGTACGCCAGCAAGGTGCCGACCAGCCAAGGGAAGTACTCCCAAGGCAAAGGCTGCAGGCCAACCATGGCCCCCACACCGGAAAAGGGCAGGTAAATGCCGACAGCGGCAATTAGGAAGGTCATCAGCATCACAGGCAGGGCCGCCGTGCTTTGGATGAAGGGGATTTTTTGTGTACGCAGCATGTGAACAACCAGCGTCTGCGAGAGCAAGCCTTCGATAAACCAGCCGGACTGGAACAGCGATTGCAGTTCAGGCGTATTCGCCCCAAACACGTACCACATCAAGACAAAGGTAGTGATGTCAAAAATGGACGAGGTCGGGCCAATCCAGATCATGAAGCGGCCAATATTTTTGGCATCCCACTTGCGGGGTTTGCGCAGAAAGTCCTTGTCCATGCGGTCCCAGGGTAAAGCCAGTTGTGAGATATCGTAGAGCAGGTTCTGAATCAGCAAGTGGATGGCCAACATGGGCAGGAAGGGAATGAAAGCACTGGCCACCAGCACCGAGAACACATTGCCAAAGTTGGAGCTGGCCGTCATGTTCAGGTACTTGATGATGTTGCCAAAGGTCTCGCGGCCTTTGATCACGCCTTCTTCCAGAACCAGCAGGTTCTTTTCCAGCAAGATGATGTCTGCCGATTCCTTGGCAATATCCGTGCCGCTATCAACCGAGATCCCCACGTCGGCATCGCGCAGGGCGGGGGCGTCGTTGATGCCGTCACCCAGAAAACCGACGGTATGCCCATTGGCCTGCAGCGCTTTGAGCACACGTGATTTTTGTAGGGGCGTGAGCTTGGCAAAAACCGAGTGACGCTCGACAGCGCAACGCAGATCGGGGTCTTGCATCAGCTCGATTTCAGGCCCCAGCAAAGGCTTGCCGGGTGCCAGGCCTACTTCACGGCAGATTTTCGCGGTAATGATTTCGTTGTCGCCGGTCAGGACTTTCACGGCCACACCGTGCTCGGTCAGGGCGGCAATCGCTTGGGCAGCACTTTCCTTTGGAGGGTCCAGGAAGGTCAGCAAGCCTTGCACGATCATCTCTCGTTCGTCCTGGGCTTCGTAACGGTTTTTGGCCTGTTCGACGGGAATACGGCGAGTGGCAATCAGCAAGACACGGAAGCCGTCCGAGTTGTAGCGGTAGGCCATTTTCAGCAGACGGGCGCGCTGCTCGGTATCCAGTGGCAAACGCTGATCGCCCTCTTGCACGTGGGTGGCAATGCTAAGCATTTCTTCCACCGCCCCTTTGCAGACCATGAACTGTTCGCCCTGCGGATTCTGTACGACAACCGACAGGCGGCGACGTACAAAGTCAAAAGGCAGTTCGTCGATCTTGCGGTAGGAACCAATAGCTTGCAAGGCAGAGGGGGTTTGCTTTGCAAAGCGCAGCACCGCCTGATCCATCAGGTTTTTCACGCCGCTTTGGTGCAGGCTGTTGAGCAGGGCCAGTTCCAGAATGCGTGGGCTGTTGCGATCATCCAGGCCTAGATGGTGTTCCAGAATGATGCGGTCTTGTGTCAGGGTGCCGGTCTTGTCGGTACACAGCACGTCCATGGCACCAAAGTTCTGGATTGCGTTCAGACGTTTGACCACCACTTTGTTCTTGGCCATGGCGACTGCACCTTTGGCCAGGTTGGAGGACACAATCATGGGCAGCATTTCAGGGGTCAAGCCGACGGCAACGGCCAGCGCGAACAGGAATGCTTCGGTCCAGTCGCCTTTGGAAAAACCGTTGATCAGCAGCACGATGGGTACCATGACCAGCATGAAGCGAATCAGCAGCCAGCTAACACTGTTTACGCCCCGGTCAAACGAGGTCTCGGCGCGCGAACCCACAATGGCTTTGGCCAGCGAACCAAAATAGGTCTTGGCGCCGGTGGCTACAACCACAGCCGTGGCCGTACCGCTGACCACGTTGGTGCCCATAAAGCACATATTATTCTGTTCCAGCACACTGGCCTGGGAGCTGGAAGCAGAGGCGCTCTTGCTGCTGACGGCGCTAAAGACATCGTACTTTTCAACAGGCAGGGCTTCTCCTGTCAGGGCAGCCTGGCTGACGAATAAGTCGCGGGACTCGATCAGGCGCAGGTCTGCCGGGATCATGTCGCCAGCCGACAGGCGCACAATATCGCCGGGCACGATCTGGCTCATGGGGATCTCGCGTATGACCGTGGCACTGGACACGGTAGCGCGTCGTTGTACGCTGGCGGTGGTGCGCACCATCGCTTTCAGGGCCTGGGCGGCTTTGCCGGAACGGTACTCTTGCCAGAAACGCAGCAGGCCGCTCAAGGTGACCATGACCACAATAATCAGCACGCCGGTGTAGTCCACTTCTTCGCCTGAGCGTATGGGCAGGATGATGTCAGTGACGGCGCTGACCGCAGCCAGCACCATCAACACTGCAATAAAGGGGTTCTTGAAGGCCAGGGCCAATTGAACCAGGGCGTGGGCAGGCTTGTCCCGGGCGACCTCATTAGGGCCGTATTCGGTCAGGCGGCTCAAGGCCTGGGCGTCGGTCAGGCCGTTCAGATTGGCTTGCACAGCGGCCAGGGTTGTCTCCAGGCTAAGCCCGGTTTCGGTGGCCGTACGCAGCTTGGCGTCGTTGTCCACTGAACGCAGTGGCGAACGGTGTTGTTGAATGCTCATGGTAATGCTCCTGGGGTACAGGCGTGACTGTGCCGTCCATCCCAAGAGATGGACGCAGCAGATCCTGCCGACCGGTTTGAGGGTCGGCAGACTACAGGTAAGAACAAGCGGATTTATTTAGTCAGCGTCAGGCCGTGTTGTTACGCCAGGCAAGAGCGGGGCGATGGCTGGGGACAGCGCGCTCGGTATGGCACGGTGTAGCAAGTGGCGATCGGCAAGGCGCAAAGGCCCGGATCGGTTCTGTATGAATAATGCGGTGCATGGTTGGCTCCTGATTGTGCTGCGCAAGTCCTATCAGCAGACAACCGAGCGGATCAGGTGTGTCTGAGGGGCCTGTGCAGCCTGTTTCTTCGACTGTCGTCGTTGGACATAGTGTGTTTTTCCTGTCAGAGGAAATGAACGTTCCTGCTTTCCGAACGAATGTTATTTTACGGTTTGCAAGCCGCTTTGCGACTGGCTTTGAGCCGTTTTTCCCCAGGCATTGGCGTATGGTTTCTATACGAAAGTATATGAACGGCCTGCTCCAGGGTAAAAACTGACGGCATGATGCAAGACAGAGATAGCTGGCCTAGTCTCTTTTATTTGTAGACAGCTGTGCTTAAGATGAGGGGATTCATTATTTTGGTGTGTGGTTTTCTTATGGCGGAACAATCATGGCAGCCCTAAGGCATCGTCTGACAGCATTGTTTGAGCCCCGTTCGGTGTTGGTCGTCTCCACCTTGCCTATGCCTCTGTTCAAAGAGGTGCCAGCCCGATTGGCTGGACGGATCACGCAGGCTCGTATAACCGCCACGCAAGTGCAAGTGCCGGATCGTCTGGAAGGATTGACGGAGACACAGCGCCTGGATCTGGCGCTGGTTTGTATTGAGCCGGTGCGTTTGCCGCAGGCTCTGGATGCGATCCGGGTACACAAACCCCGTGTGGTCCTGCTCCTGCCCTCGAACCTGGCCTCCCGCGATCCCATGGAAGACATGGTGTATGCGCGCTCCTGGGCCCGCATTAATAATTGTCTGATATTGGGGCCACGTGCCTTTGGAATACAGCGGCCGCATCTGGGCATCAATTTAAGCCACGAGCCACAAATGGCACTGGCGGGCCGTGTGGCTCTGGTATCTCAGTCGCGTTCCATTACCTCGGCCTTGATGGACTGGGCCGAAGATGTCAGCCTGGGTTTCTCTGCGATTGTGTCGGTGGGGGACGAGGCCGTTATCGATGTGCCCGAGGTGCTGGAATATCTGGCCATGGACCCGCGCACGGACAGTATTGCGCTGTATTTGGAACATACGCCCGCGTCTCGCCGTTTCACCAGTGCCTTGCACGCGGTGGCGGCGGTCAAACCGGTGGTGGTCTTGAAGGTAGGCGGCCAGCGTCAGCAAGGCGAGGCCCACGAGGCGGTATTCAATGCCTTGATGCGACGTGTAGGGGCAGTGCGCATTCGTTACTTCGTGCAGTTGTTCTCGGCTCTGAAAGTGCTGGTTTATACCCGTCGGCCCAAAGGGCGGCGTATTGCTTTGTTTTCCAATGGGAACGGTGCGGCGCAGATGGCCCTGGATGTTCTGGGTTCGGATGCGGCAGTGACTTGCCCAGAGCTCTCGCCCTCGACCCAGCGGGCGCTGGACAACCTGCTGGCCCCTGGCGATCAGGTTCAGAATCCAGTGGTGACCTATGTACCACTGACGCCCATGCGTATCGACTCGGTCATTTCCACCTTGCTGGACGATAAGGATATTGACGGGGTGCTGGTCTTGTTGACCCCGGACCCTTTGGCCGATATGCCGGCGGTATCGCGTGAGTTGGCCATGTTGTCGGCCAGTGCTCGCAAGCCCATCATTACGTGTTTGATTGGGGATGCGGATATGCGGCCCTTGCGTCATTTGCTCGATGGGGTGGGGACGCCGGCTTTCCGGACTCCGGATACCGCAGCCAATGCGTTCGACTTGCTGGCCCGCTATCACTACAACCAGCACTTGTCGCAGCAGACCTTGCCGCCTTTGCCGCTGGGCACCTTGCCGGAAGTAGAACCTGCCCGTGAATTGGTGCGCCAGATTCAAAGCGAGCGCCGCGAGGCCAGCGAGCAGGAGTGTCGCGATTTGCTGCGCTACTTTCACGTGCCGGTTGTCGACTTGCGTGTGACACACGATCAGGGTGAACCTGATCCCGATGTTCCGCCCATGGGCCTGCGCTTTGAAACCGATGACAAGTTGGGCCCTTATGCGGTCTTTGGTGGGGCCGATCACGCGGATTGGCTTTCTTCGTCCTATCCGGCGGTGGAACTGCCACCCTTGAACCGTTATCTGGCGCGTCAATTGGTCGAGCGTAGTCCCTTGTGGCGCAAGAGCCTTTCCTCGCAATTGACGCCCTTGGTATTGACGCAGTTGTTGCAGGTGCTGGAGCGTTTGTCGGACTTGATGAGTGAGCTGCCCGGCGTGCGTCGTGTGGTGCTCGATCCCATTATGGCGGGTGAGAACAGCCTGTACATCAAGAGTATCTCGATCTCCTTGAGCAAGCAGTCCATGCTGGTGCTGCCTGAGACAGCCGGCTATCGTCACATGGCGATTCATCCTTATCCGCGCAACATGATTGAACGGCGTCAGTTCAAGGACGGACAGCGCTGGACCTTGCGCCCCATCCGCCCCGAGGATGCCGAGGCTTTGCAGACCTTTATGCGCGGCCTGTCGGACGAAAGCCGCTACATGCGCTTTGTGTCCATGTTGCGTGAACTGACACCACGCATGCTGTCCCGCTACACCCGCATCGACTACGACCGGGAACTGGCGCTGATTGCTACCGTGCGTTCGCCCAATCCTGATAACCGTAACCATCCCCGTGACGAGATTATTGGCTTTGCCCACTATCTTCGTAATGGCGATGGCCGGGGGGCGGAATATGCCCTGGTGATAGGGGATGCCTGGCAGCGGCGCGGTCTGGGCGTGATCTTGATGGAGGCGCTGATCCAGGCCGCTGCCGAGCAAGGGTTGACCTACATCGATGGCTATGTGCTGGCTTCCAACTCGCCTATGCAAGCCTTGATGAAGCGCTTGGGTTTTCAGAACGATGCGGATCCGGAGGACCCCAGTATGCGGCGTGTCTGGTTGGACCTGGGTGAGACGCGTCGATCGGATTAAGCACAGACAGCTCAATCCGTTTGTCAGGGAAATACCCGTTTAATTGTGCCCCTAATGTCCCGACTCACTCAACGGTGTCGGGACTATGATGCGCTCGTGATGGCAGGCAGCACAGCGTTTGAGCGCGGCTGCCGCCACATCAATGGATGGTGCTCAACACCGACGGCACTTTATACCGGGGACACAATGATGCGATTGAATCTGGCTGCTGTGCAGCGATGGCTGCTTGGTTTGTTCTTGATTGGCGGTCTGCTGGCTTGTTCCGGGCAGACAACGATGTCGTCAGAAAAAAACCATTACGAGTTCTCCCTGGAGAACGACAGCTTGGAAATGCGGGATGGCGTGCGCCTGGCGGTGACGTATTACCGACCGTTGGCCAAAGCACCGGGAGAAACCTTCCCAGTCATTCTGGAAATGCTGCCCTATCGCAAGGACGATTTTTTTGCGCTGGGTGACTACGAGTATGGCTCTTATTTTGCCAAGCGGGGATATGTGGTGGCGCGGGTCGACGTGCGTGGCACGGGAGGTAGTACTGGCCCGGTCCCTGTCAGCGAATATTCCGCTGCCGAGATTGCAGATGCCCAGGAGCTGATTGATCAACTGTCCCGCCAGAGCTGGTCCAACGGCAAGGTGGGTATGTATGGCTTGTCCTGGAGTGCGTTCAATTCCTTGATGACAGCACATAGAAAACCGCCTGCACTCAAGGCCATTATTGCGGCACACGGTTCTACCGATCTGTTCTACAACGACGTTCACTATATTGATGGTGCCTTGCATATCGACTCCTATGCGCACCAGATTGATACCGATAACGCCATGCCGCAAAGTCCGGAGTATCGGATTGATCAGGAGTACTTCAAGAACCGTTTTGACCGCGAGCCCTGGATTTTTACCTGGCTGCGTCAACAGCAGGACGGAGATTTCTGGCGCGCCGAGTCTCTGGCCTTCAAGAAGCAGCCTTTGGAAGTGCCGGCCTATTTGATTGGTGGCTTGCTGGATGGTTATCGCGATTTTGCGCTGGATGTCAGTCGAACCTCGAAAGCCCCTGTGATTGTGGAGATGGGACCCTGGAACCATGCCTGGCCGGAGTATGGTGTACCTGGCCCGAATTATGAGTGGCGCGAGAAGGCGGTGCGCTGGTGGGACTACTGGCTTAAAGATATAGATACCGGGATTCTGGATGAACCCCGCCGGATGGCCTTTATGCGTACCGGCCATGCTCCGGCTACAGATCGGCAAACCGTGCCTGGTTATTGGCGCTGCGATTCGCAATGGCCCGTGGAGGGCGCGAGGACTGAACGCCTGCATCCTCAAGCCGGGCACCAACTGGCGGCTATTGCTCCTGCCTCAGGCTTGGCCCAGACCTTACCTTACAAGGCCGGAACGGGTTTGGCGGGGGGCGGCTGGTGGGGCGAGCAGACGGGGGACATGTCAGCCGACGATGCCCATAGCCTGGTTTATGATTCCGCACCTTTGAGCCAGGCCATGGAAATCATGGGCATGCCCAAGGTAAGCCTGAAGGTAGCGGCTGATGCGCCTTTTTATCAATGGACGGTACGGCTGGAAGATGTGGCCCCCGATGGGCAGGTTTCTTTGGTCAGCGGGGCAATCATCAATCCCTCTCAGCGTGTTTCGCGTCTGGAGCCTCAGGCCTTGGTGCCGGGTGAGGCGACCAACCTGGAGACCTCCATTCACTTCACCACATGGCGTTTCAAGCCGGGCCATCGCATTCGTTTGGCGGTAAGCAATGCGCAGTTTCCCATGGTCTGGCCCAGCCCGACGGCGGGTGTCACCAGTCTGTTTCCGGGGGTTGATACCTGGGTGGATTTACCGGTGGTGCCTGTGCGGGAGCAGGGCACGCAGGCTTGCATCATGTCGCCACCCCAGGCTAGCGAAGCGGCTCCCTTTGGTCGCACTATCGACGGCGACGGTCCTGTATTCAGCAGCGTTCGTAACGAAGAGACGGGTGATGCGATCTTTACGACCAGCAACGAGCTTAGCTGGGTGTTGCATGACAATTTATACCGTTCCGAGGAAATGTATCGTTGGGAGGTCAACGACGCTGCACCCGCCAAGGCGCGCTATCAGGGCGATCGGCGCAATGTGTTTAGCATCCAGGGGCGGGAGATCGATATGTCAGCCCAAGCCCGGATCGAGTCCGATGAGTCTTATTTCTACCTGACATTTACGCGGGTGCTAAAGGAGGATGGGGTGCTGGTTCGGGAAAAGAGATGGCAGGAGCGTATCGCTCGGGTGTATCAATAAAAAGCTGAATCAAGAAAAAACGCCGCTGTGATTGCAGCGGCGTTTTTTTCTTGTGAGCTGATTAGCGCAGTACCTGCTTCAGAAAGTGACCAATCGCACTGATTTCTTCCGGGCAAACCGCGTGGGGCATGGGGTAGACATTCCATTGCACCTGATAGCCCATGGCCTCCAGCTGCTGACGGCTGGCTTCGGCACGGGTCAGAGGCACAACTGGGTCCATGTTGCCATGCGCCATGAAAATAGGTGTGTTTTGATTGGCCTGATGGCGCTCGTTTTCTACTGCTGCGGCCAAAGGTAGGTAACCGGACAGACAGAGCATGCCGGCCAGACGTTCGGGCAAGCGTAGTCCGGTTTGCAAGGTCATGGCACAGCCTTGCGAGAAACCGGCCAGCACAATGTTTTCGGTAGGAATGCCACGGGCATTTTCGCGTGCAATCAGGTTTTGCACCTCGATCTGAGATTTACGCAGTCCGCTTTCATCCTCGTGACGTACCAGGTCAGCTACATAAATGTCGTACCAAGAACGCATGGCCATGCCGCCGTTGATGGTGACGGGCTGGATGGGGGCGTGCGGGAAAATGAAACGGATAGCGGGGGCGTTTTGCAGGCCCAGCTCTGGCACGATAGGGGCAAAATCGTGGCCGTCGGCACCTAAACCATGTAGCCAGATAACGGCATGCTGGGGATTGGCACCGGTTTCAATTTCAATCGACTCAAGCAGCGGGTTCATGCGGACTCCGAAAGATCTACCAAGGTCTTGATGTACTGGTACAGGGCGCGGTAGTGTTTGCGCTGTGGATCCTGGCCTTGTACCAGTGTGGCATTTTTCTCCGCCTCTTTGCGTGCGGCACGAATCAGGGTGCGCAATTGCTGGATATCGGCGCCGGAAAATTCATTCATGAATTCAGTCAGAGCGTCGTCATCACGCAACAACAGGTCGCGCAGCGCTTCCAGCCTGTGCATGGCACGGGTGTCTTCCTTGGAGCCGTTTTCCCAGACGTCCAGTTGTTTTAGGATCGGTTCGGGATCCACATTGCGCATCAGCTTGCCCACATAGTGGATTTGACGGCGGCGTCCTTCACGGGCCGTCGGGCTGATGCGCTTGGCATCCTTGATGGCGGCCATTAAGGACTCGCCCAGATCAAGTTGTTTGAGTCGGTCGTCCGAGAGCTCGATCAGGCGTTTGCCTAGGTCAAGCAGAGCGTGCATTTCGCGTTTTACCTGCGATTTGCTGGGGCGGTCGTAACCGTTTTCATCGATTTCAGTGCGTGGACGGGCCATAGAAGTGAAATAGCAAAGATTGTCGCCAATTGGCTATGATAACCGCCTAACCCTCAAAGAGTAGCAATGAGTCATCCAACTATTTCCCAATTGTCGATCAGTGCCAATCAGTTCCAGTTTTGCGAATTGGTAGACGAGGCGCTGCGGCATGCCAAAAAACTGGGCGCCAGTGATGCTGCCGTCGATATTTCAGAAAACAAAGGTCTGGCCGTCTCGGTGCGCCAGATGGAACTGGAAACGGTAGAGCAGACGCAAGACCGCTCCTTGGGTGTGACGGTGTTCGCAGGCCAGCGCAGTGGTTCGGCCTCGACCTCGGACTTTTCAGTCAAGGCGCTGCGTGAAACGGTGGAAGCGGCCTGGCATATTGCCCGCTATACCGCTGAAGATCCGTTCGCCGGTCTGCCTGAAAAAGACATGTTGGCCCAGGGCTATCCCGATCTGCACTTGCATCACCCCTGGATGCTGGATGCCGACCAGGCGACTAAGCTGGCGATCCGTGCCGAGCAAGCCGCGCTGGAACTAAGCCCACTGATCAGCAATTCCGAAGGTGCATCGGTCGATACGCTGGAAGGGCACTTTGTGATGGGCAACAGCCGCGGCTTTTTGGGTGGCTATCCCTACAGCCGTCATTCGCTCAGTGTCAGCCCCATTGCCGGCAAGGGTGATCATATGCACCGCGATTACTGGTACAGCAGCTCGCGTGATCCTTCCCGTCTGGCCAGTCCCGAGTCGGTTGGCCGTTACGCGGCCGAGCGTACCTTGTCGCGTCTGTCGGCCCGCCGTATTCCTACTGGCCGCTATCCGGTTTTGTTTGAAGCTCCGCTGGCGGTAGGCTTGATTGGTTCCCTGGTGCAGGCCACCAGCGGGTCGGCCCTGTATCGCAAGACCAGTTTCTTGTTGGACTCGCTGGGCAAGTCTGTCATGGCCAAACACATTGATGTGCTGGAGCGCCCGCATTTGGCGGCCGCTATGGGCAGTGCGCCGTTTGACTCGGAAGGGGTACGTACGTGCGACCGCGATGTTGTGCGTGGCGGAGAGCTGAAAGGGTATTTCTTGTCCTCCTACGCAGGTCGTAAATTGGGTATGCCCTCTACGGGGAACGCCGGTGGTTCGCACAACTTGCTGCTTAGCTCGCGTCTGACCCGTCCCGAGGACGATTTGGAGGCCATGTTGAAGAAAATGGGCCGTGGTTTATTGGTTACCGAGCTGATCGGCCAGGGCATTAATCACCTGACAGGCGATTACTCGCGGGGTGCCTTTGGCTACTGGGTGGAGAATGGCCGTATTCAGCATGCGGTCGAGGAAGTCACGATTGCGGGCAATCTGGCCGAGATGTTCGCGCAGATTGTGGCTGTGGGTGCCGATACCTTTGCCGCCGGTTCCAAGCGCACGGGTTCCATCTTGATTGAACAGATGTCGGTGGCCGGTTCCTGATAGCTGCTGTCTGGAGTACCTGGCCAGATTGTGATGTCTTGGCTCAGGCAAGCGGCCCGTCAGCGACAAGAGGATGATGGCCTGAATTCGGAGTTATTTGTGGTTCAGGCCGTGTTGCAGGCAGTGTCTGGCATAGGCTCCAGGTCAAAGGCTCGGCAAGATAAGGCCGAATTTGCGGGATAATCCGGGCTTTCACCGCACCCCATTCGGGGCGCGCCAGTGTACTATCCATAGCATAAAAATATTTCCCCATTTTCGTCGAATACCCACAAGGAGGTTATTCATGCAGCGTCGCTCGTTTCTGAAAAAGGCAGGTCTTGGCGCCGTAGCCAGTACCGCCGCTGTTGCTGCCCCTGCTATTGCCCAAAGCAATCCCAAGATTAACTGGAAGCTGACCTCGACTTACGGTCCCGCTACCCCGGCTCTGTTTTCGACTGCCCAGGCGTTTTGCAAGATGGTTGAGGAAGCCTCCGATGGCAACTTCAATATCCGTCTGTACCCTGCGGGTGAAATTGTCCCCGGTTTTGGTGTGATGGACGCTGTTAGCAATGGCACGGTCGAATGTGGTCAGACGGCCTCGTATTACTACTACGGTAAAGATCCTTCTTTCAGCTTTGACACAGCGGTGCCATTTGGCCTGAACGCTCGTCAGATGAATGCCTGGATGCAGGAAGGCAACGGCACCAAGCTGCTGCGTGAACTGTTCGCCACCCGTAACATCATCAACTTTGCTTTCGGTAATACCGGCACCCAGATGGGCGGTTGGTACCGCAAGGAAATCAATTCCCTGGAAGACCTGAAAGGTCTGAAGATGCGTACCGCCGGTTTTGCCGGTGAAGTGCTGGCCCGCATGGGTGTGGTGCCTCAGCAAGTGCCGCCAGGCGATATTTACCCATCGCTGGAAAAAGGCACACTGGACGCCGTGGAATTCGTCGGTCCCGTGGACGATGAAAAGCTGGGCTTCCAGAAAGTGGCCAAGTACTACTACTACCCCGGTTGGTGGGAAGGGTCGGCTCAGGTGTCGCTGTACGTGAACGATGCCGCTTTCCAGGCACTGCCCAAGCAATACCAGGCCCTGATTGAAACGGCTTCGCGTGCAGCTGGTGAACGCATGATTTGTCAGTATGACGCGCAAAGCCCGGCTGCATTGCGTCGTCTGATTGCCAGCGGTGCTGTCCTGAAAGCGTTCCCACGTGATGTGATGGACGAGGCTTTCAAGACCTCCAATATTTTGTACAAGGAATTCTGCGACAAGGATCCCATGTTCAAGAAGATTCACGACGACTACATGGGCTTTCGTGACGCGATCGTGCCTTGGTTCCGTGTCGCTGAAGGTTCCTACGACAACTACCTGGGCATCGCTTTGGCGAACCGGAAAAAAGGCTGATCCCAGTACCTGGGTCCGGGCAGAGCAATCTGTGCGGACTCGACAGGCTAGCCTTGTTAACCCCTGTTTTTCCAGTTGGAAGCAGGGGTTTTTTGATGGTTGGTGTTCTGGAGCAAAGGTTTGGCCGGATTATTAAGAGCTAAAGAGGTAGGCGGCAGGCGAAACTTTTTGGGGGCTGGGGAGGTTTCTGGTGTAAATCCGGCAAAGACTCCCAATGCTGCTGAAGGAGTGTGCAGATCCCAAAATGCGTTTTCCCTCTATGAGAGCGCTCTCGGATGTGGCAAAAAACCTGTGTTTTTGTACAAAATCCTAGTGTTATCCACTATTTATGTTATTATGGCGAGCTATTTGGCATAAATGCACGGGCGGAATATAACGTCTTGGCAGGGTCAAATGGAGCTGCCTGGCTTGAGAAAGCGGGTGGATTGTATGGGCCAAGCATGTTGCTTTGACCCAGAATTTTAATATTTAGGAACCATCATGAAGACCTTCGTGGCCAAGCCGCTTGAAGTCAAACGTGACTGGTTTGTGATTGACGCTAAAGGCAAAGTCCTTGGTCGTGTGGCCAGCGAAGTCGCACGCCGTTTGCGTGGTAAGCACAAACCCGAATACACCCCTCACGTTGATACTGGCGATTACATCATTATCATCAACGCTGCTGACATTGCCGTGACCGGTAACAAGGCACAGGATAAGAAGTACTATCGTCACTCGAATTACCCAGGCGGTATTTACGAAACCAACTTCCAAACCATGCAAGAGCGCTTCCCTGGCCGTGCCGTTGAAAAGGCCGTCAAGGGTATGTTGCCTAAGGGCCCTCTGGGCTACGCCATGGCCAAGAAACTGAAGGTTTACGCTGGTGCCGAGCATCCTCATAGTGCTCAACAGCCTAAAACTCTGGACATCTAAGGATAGGTCATGATCGGTAACTGGAATTACGGTACGGGCCGTCGCAAGACCTCCGTCGCTCGTGTCTTCATCAAGAAGGGTTCGGGCCAAATCGTAGTCAACGGCAAGCCTGTTGACGAATACTTTGCTCGCGAAACGGGTCGCATGATTGTGCGTCAGCCACTGGTGCTGACCAACCATGTTGAATCGTTCGACATCAAGATCAACGTGCATGGCGGCGGTGAAAGCGGCCAAGCCGGTGCTGCCCGTCACGGCATCACCCGCGCTCTGATCGACTACGACGCAACACTGAAGACAGAACTGAAACAAGCTGGCTTGGTGACTCGTGACGCTCGTGAAGTTGAGCGTAAGAAAGTCGGTCTGCACAAAGCACGTCGCCGCAAACAGTTCAGCAAGCGTTAATTCGCCTCGCGACCTGTTTATGGTGCTCAAAAACCCCGGACCTGTCCGGGGTTTTTGTTTGCTGGCTACATTTGTCCTGCTTCGCCCGGTCAGGTGCTTCAGAACAGGCAGGACTACGTTAAGATAGAATTTTTGCTCGTCTCTCTTTCAGGAAAGTTCATGGCTACACATAGCGATACCCGGATCAAGGTAGGGATTGTTGGCGGTACAGGTTACACCGGGGTCGAGCTGCTGCGTCTGTTAAGTCAGCACCCCCAGGTGGAACTGGTCGCCATTACTTCGCGTAAAGAGGATGGCGTGCCGGTCTCGGATATGTATCCGAACTTGCGTGGCCATGTGAATCTGAAGTTCTCTACCCCTGAAAACGCCAATCTGGAACAGTGCGACGTGGTGTTTTTTGCCACTCCGCATGGTGTGGCCATGAGTCAGGTCGAACGTCTGCTGGAAGCGGGTGTACGTGTTATTGACCTGGCTGCGGACTTCCGCCTGCAAGATACGGACGTGTTCCAGAAGTGGTACAAGATGGAGCACAGTTGCCCGGACATCCTGAGTCAATCGGCTTATGGTTTGCCAGAGCTGCTGCGCGACAAGATTGCTCAAGCCAAGGTTATTGGTAACCCTGGTTGCTACCCCACTACTGTGCTGCTGGGCTTGGCTCCCTTGTTGGAAGGCGCGCTGGTTGATACCCAACACCTGATTGCAGACTGCAAATCCGGTGTGTCCGGTGCTGGTAAAGGGGCTTCGGTTCCCAATCTGTTTGCCGAAGCCAGTGATAACTTCAAGGCATATGGCGTGTCGGGTCACCGTCACCATCCGGAAATTGTGGAACAGTTGCAGCGCCTTGCTGGTGGTCCGGTCGGTCTGACCTTTGTGCCCCACTTGGTGCCTATGATTCGTGGCATGTTCTCCACGATCTATGCGCGCATCAAGCCCGAAGCCATGGATACAGACTTCCAGGCCTTGTACGAGCAGCGCTATGCCAAAGAAGCTTTTGTGGACGTGCTGCCTGCCGGTACCCTGCCAGAAACCCGCTCGGTGCGTGCTTCTAACCAGCTACGTATTTCCGTGCAGCGTCCTGGCAATGGCGACCAACTGATCATTCTGGTGGTGCAGGACAACCTGGTTAAGGGTGCGTCGGGTCAGGCTGTGCAGAATATGAATATCTTGTTCGGCCTGCCCGAGCAAACCGGCTTGAAGCACGTTGCTATTTTGCCTTAAGGGGAACTTGGCCTTGGTGAATAGGTCAAATGTTTATGGCTGAATCACCGCAAACCCATTCTCATACACTCGCTCCTCCCCGTTCGCGGGGTGGGGTGGCGACGATTGGGCTGGCCGTTTTACTGGGAGTGCTTCTGGGCGGCGGTGGGCTGTGGCTTTACCGCAGTCTGACTCAAGCTGGTGACCAGTCCGAACAAATTCAGCTGGCGATGCAGAATCTGGCGCGTAGTCAGCAATCCCTGCAGCAGATTCAAACCGAGTTTGAGGTGCTGCGCGGGCAATTGGTGCTGGAAGAGAGTACACGTAAGGGGCTGGAAAAGTCCTTGTCGTCTACTCAGGCTGAGCTGGCGCAGACACGTGAGCAGTTGGCCTTTTACGAGCAGTTGCTCCCGCCCGGTCCCAGTGGTTCTGTTACTGTTCGGGCTATGGATGTTGTCCAAAGGGGTGATTTGCTGGAGTACAAGGTGTTGCTGCAGCGTAACGCCCCAGAAGGAAAGACTTTTTCAGGTCGCCTGCAGTTTCAGCTGACTGGGCGGCAAGACGGAAAAAACGTTAAAATCGATTTATCACCCAGTTCCGGGCCGGACTCGGTACTGACAGAGTCGTCTGTAGAACAGATCGATCCTTTGGTTTTAAACTTCAACCAGTTTCAGCGCGCCATGGGTTGGCTGGCTTTGCCGCCAGGATTTGAACCCACCGCCTTGACGCTGAACGTCCTGGAAGGAAGCGTTATCCGTGCTTCTCGCCAGGAAAAAATCGCCCCGCCAGACTAATCACCTTACCCGCGGGTGGTCATGTGCAAGGCGATCACATGATAATTATTCATGCCGGCGGGGGCCGGCAGGAGAACCACATGAGCACTCTTACCGAATCCGTTGATCTGCAAGCCCCTCCTTCCCCACTGATTTTTACCGATTCAGCGGTTGAGAAGGTCCGTGAGCTCCTGATTGAAGAAGGCAGCCCCGAACTGAAGCTGCGCGTCTTCGTGCAAGGTGGCGGCTGTTCCGGCTTCCAGTACGGCTTCACCTTTGATGAGCTGGTTAACGACGACGACACCATTATTGATAAAGACGGCGTGCAATTACTGGTTGACGCCATGAGCTTCCAATACTTGGTGGGCGCAGAAATTGATTACAAAGACGACCTGGACGGTGCTCAGTTCGTTATCCGTAATCCTAATGCGACAACCACTTGTGGCTGCGGCTCGTCCTTCACGATGTAAGAAGGCAAGGCTGGCGCTGATTGCTTGGCGTTGTTGCCTTTAGCAGGTTTGTAGGAAAACACCCCAGACTCTGAATGCAGGGTCTGGGGTGTTTTTTTTGTGGGGGGGTGTTGAGGGGGGCTTTGGGGTGTAAGGACGTGACCCGCAAGAGCCTGGCTGGATGAGTCGAGTGGTGGGCGTCTATTCAGAGGTCGGCCAGAGAAGCGGAATAGCTCAATCCTGGAAACGGATCAATTGTTGACTGCTCTAGCCAGAAAACACTTGTGCTTCTTTAGTGGTGTAGGAGGAAAGAGGCCTTGTCGGATTCAGTCTGATCGCGTAGTTCCGAGCAATGAATGATGAGTCCGAGACGCTATTGTTGCTAGGCAAGGCTAAAAATACCGATCAAGCCGGATAGCAGGCACCCAGCACCGTCGCGCGCCGTGCGCCTGTTACAGCGGGCAGCCCGGCAGGAATACGCTCGATATGCGCGTAGGCCAGCCAGGCAAAGGCCAGTGCTTCGATGGATTGCGGATCCATGCCCAGTTCCGCGCTGGAACGGATTGGTATCGCCATCAGATCGCCCAGGCGTTTCAGCATGGCGGGGTTGGCTGCGCCACCGCCGCACACAATCAAGTCCTGAATATGATCTGCGTAAGGCTGGATGGCCTGCGCAATGCTGTGTATGGTCAGGTCCATTAGGGTGGATTGCACCACAGCAGGCTGAAGCTCGCCTTTCGGATCAATACGATCCAGATGCTCCTGCAGCCATCCCAAGTTAAATAGATCACGGCCTGTTGATTTAGGCGCAGGCAAAGCAAACCAGGGTTCGCTCAGCAGGCTGGCAAGCAAGGCAGGGTCAGAGGCGGCGCTATTGGCCCATTGCCCGTCTTTGTCGTAGGACTGGCCTTGATGTTTGTTCACCCAGGCATCCAGCAGCATATTCGCCGGACCAGTATCAAAACCAAAAACATCACAGCCAGGCAGTAGCAGGGAAATATTCGCAATCCCGCCCAGATTCAGAATGACGCGCCCGTGTTCGTGACGGAACAGCGCCTCATGAACAATAGGCACCAAGGGTGCGCCTTGGCCGCCAGCAGCAATATCCCGGCTGCGGAAATCTGCAATCACATCTATTCCGCAGCGCTCGGCCAGCAGGGCAGGGGCATTCAATTGCAGGGTGTAGCCCTGGTCGGGCGTATGGCGGATAGTTTGCCCGTGTACACCAATCGCCCGGATCAGATCTTTCTCTGGGCCTTGGGTCCAGGGCTGGCAAGCCTGGGCGTAGAGCTCTGTCAACTGCAGGGCGGCAACACTGGCGCGGGCCAGTTCATTGTGCCCGGGATGCTGCAAAGCCAGCAGCTCGTCTCGCAGAGCGGCTGGCATGGGCAGGCTATGGGTTTGGTGTACTTGCACCCCCTGCGGACCGAAGGATGCCAGTACGGCATCCACACCGTCCATGCTGGTACCAGACATCAGTCCGATAAACAGGGGGGCTTGCATGGTTTAGCGGCTGGCCAGCTTTACGGGTTCAGCATCTGTGTGCAGCAAGGCAAAGTTGCTCTGGTAGGAAGCCAGGGTCTGCTGGAACTGTTTGCGCTGCGGCGCATCCAGGACGCGGGCTACTGGCAGGTCTACCGACAGAGGGTCAACGGCTTTTTGGGCAATTCGGAATTCGTAATGTAGGTGCGGACCTGTTGCCCAGCCGGTCGAGCCAACGTACCCAATCAGTTGACCCTGTTCTACGCGGTCTCCTTTGCGCAGACCAGCGGCAAAGCGACTTTGGTGGGCGTACAGCGTGGTGAACTGACCGTGATGCTTAAGAATGATGGTGTTGCCGTAACCGTTCTGGCGACCTATGAATTCCACTGTGCCATCTGCCGTGGCATGGATGGGGGTGCCAGAGGGTGCTGCATAGTCTACGCCTTTGTGGTTACGCCAGCCGCCATGCACCGGATGGCGGCGACCACCAAAAGTCGAGCTGATACGGGTGAACTTCAAGGCCGTACGCAGAAAAGCACCTTTGAGGCTTTGGCCGCTGAAATCGTAATAGCCACCAGAGCCGTTTTCGGGCTGGAACCAAGCGGCTTCATGGGTTTTGCCCTGATTATTGAACTCCACTGCCAGCAAGCGGCCTGAACCTACGTCCTGGCCTTCATGGCCGTAGGATTCGTAGACCACGCGGAAGCTGTCGCCTTTGCGCAGGTCTTTCAGAAAGTCGATTTTGCTGCCCATCACATCCGCCATTTGCAGGGTGATGTTGTCGGGGATACCGGCCTGATCACTGGCGCCAAACAGCGAGCTGTTGATGGTGGCCTGGGCCACTCGTACTCGGGTTTGGGCCAGATCGCTCTGTTCCTGGGCGATAAAGCCGTTATTGCCATCAGGGCGCACTTCCAGCCAGCGGGCTTGGCCTTGGCCGGATTGCTCGGAATAGGGGGTATGACGGTAGCGCAGCCACTGCAAATTGCCGTTGGCATCCAGTGCGGCTTGTATGGCTCGACCTGGGTACAGCTTGTAGATCGAACGCGCCTTTTTATCATGCGTCAGAAATTGCAATAGCCCTTCTTCACTGATTTCCATGCGCTGGAGCAGGGCGGACAAGGTGTCGCCGCGGCGGATACGGGTTTCAGTAATGTAGGCTTGCTGGTCCTGAGCCTGTAGCACCGTCAGCTCCGAAGGCAGGGTCAAGGCAGTGCGGGCTTGGTAAATCTGGGGTTCCGGGCTGCTGGGCATGACCACGGCAAGCGCACCCGCAGCGACAAAGGAGCCAAGGGCAAGCGCGATCAAACCGGTGCGGATAACTAGGGCTCGGGCGAACCGAGGCTGGTGGATGTCGAGGTGGGAGCAGGAGCGTTTCCCTTTGCTGAACATAAAACCAGAACCTTGTTGGATGTACGGTTTACTGTCCGCTTGGCTGGCAAGCGGAGGTCAGTTGTACTGGGCGGACAGAACATTCCTGCCCTGGCAATCTGACCTGCGCGGGAATGATAAAATGGTTTGTTTACGAAACCTTGCTCATTTATTAAGCACGTCTCGCAATAGCAGGCTATCCTAGCGCATTAGGCTTAATTTTTCGAGCATTTTTACTCATTAGTTTGTCACCAGATTTGTTATGTCATCCCCCTCAGAGCCCCTTTCTCCAGAAGTCCTGGCTGATTTAGCCATCGTTAAACGCGGCTGCGACGAATTGCTCGTCGAATCCGAGTTTGCTCGCAAACTGGCGCGCAGCCATGCAACGGGGCAACCCTTGCGTATCAAGCTGGGGCTGGACCCCACGGCTCCTGACATTCACCTGGGGCACACGGTGGTGCTCAACAAGATGCGCCAACTGCAGGATTTGGGGCATACCGTCATTTTTTTGATTGGTGATTTCACCTCGACCATTGGCGATCCTAGCGGGCGCAACACGACTCGCCCGCCTTTGACGCCGGAGCAGGTTATTGCCAACGCCAAGACCTATTACGATCAGGCTGCACTGGTTCTGGACCCGGCCCGTACCGAAGTTCGCTATAACTCGGAATGGTGCGATAAGCTCGGTTCGCGCGGCATGATTCAGTTGGCCTCGCGTTATACCGTAGCCCGCATGATGGAGCGTGATGACTTCACCAAACGCTTTAAGGCGAATCAACCTATTTCGGTGCACGAGTTTTTGTACCCCTTATTGCAGGGCTACGACTCCGTTCAATTGAAAGCCGATGTTGAATTGGGCGGCACCGATCAGAAATTCAATTTGCTGGTTGGTCGTGAATTGCAAAAAGAATATGGTCAGGAACAGCAATGTATTTTGACCATGCCATTGCTGGTGGGTTTGGACGGCGTAGAAAAAATGTCCAAATCCAAAGGCAATTACATTGGTATCAGTGAAACGCCGGATTCCATGTTCGGCAAATTGATGTCCATCTCCGATACCTTGATGTGGCGTTACTTCGAGCTGTTGTCTTTCCGTAGTCTGGAAGATATTGCCAGTCTGCAAAAGCAGATCGAAGAAGGCCGTAACCCACGTGAAGTCAAAGTGGAGCTGGCACAGGAGATCGTCACACGTTTCCATAGCGCCCAAGCAGCCGCGCAGGCTCTGGAAACGTTCGATGCCCGTTTCCGCCGTGGCGAAATGCCCGAAGATATGCCCGAGGTCACCGTGGCCGGTGAATTGGCCTTGCTGCGCGTCTTGCGCGAAGCGGGTCTGGTTGCTTCCGGTAGCGAGGCCCAGCGCAACGTGGAGCAGGGCGGCGTGCGCATCAATGGCGAACGTGTGGACGATAAAGGTTTACAACTGGAGCCGGGCAGCTATGTGCTGCAAGTGGGCAAGCGCAAGTTTGCGCGAGTCACTTTGACCGGCTGATTGATTGTGGAGGTCTGCAATGAAACTGCGTAGTGATTCTTTTCAAGATCAGAGCGTGATTCCCGAGCGTCTGGCATTTTGCCGTTACGACGCACAATCGAGAGTCGCCTTGGCCGGTAACGCCAATCCGCATTTGGAATGGTCCGATGTTCCCGAGCAGACCCAATCTTTCGTGGTTATTTGCCACGACCCCGATGTCCCTAGTAAACCGGACGATGTGAATCAGGATGGGCGCGAGGTACCGGCGGATTTGCCTCGGGTGGATTTCTTTCATTGGGTCTTGATTAACGTTTCGCCCGAGCTGCGTAGCCTGGCAGAAGGCTCTTATTCCAAGGGCATCACGCCACGTGGTAAAGCCGGCCCACTGGCTCTGGACGATACGCGCCAGGGCGTGAACGACTTTACCAACTGGTTTGCCAGCGACCGCGACATGAACGGTGATTACTTTGGCTACGACGGCCCGTGCCCGCCGTGGAACGATGCCTTGCCGCACCGTTATGTCTTTACGGTCTATGCCCTGGATATCGCCGAGCTACCTTTGGAAGGGCGCTTTACGGGGCAGGATGTGTTGCGCGCCATGGAAGGCCATATTCTGGGCCGTGCATCCCTGACCGGCCTATATACCGTGAATCCCCGTTTGATTCAGCAGCCCTGATTGCCCTGGGCGGACTATTTGAGTTTTTTTCATATTCTTTTGAGTCCGCCCGCTGCCGCCTTACTTATTTCCGCATTTTTTGGGGTTTCTGCCACCGGAGACGTTTGTCTGGGTGGTTTGATGCGCTTCCGCGCTAAAATATTGCTTTCTTAGTTTGCTACCTACTTTATCCTTAGGAACCCTCATGTTTGACCGTTCTGCGACTCTTGACAAAGTTGATCCCGATCTTTGGGCTGCGATCCAAAGCGAAGATGTGCGCCAGGAGCAGCACATCGAGCTGATCGCCTCGGAAAACTACACCAGCCCCGCCGTGATGCAGGCCCAGGGCACACAACTGACCAACAAATACGCGGAAGGTTATCCTGGCAAGCGCTACTACGGCGGTTGCGAGTTCGTGGATGTGGTCGAGCAATTGGCTATCGACCGTCTGAAAGAGCTGTTTGGTGCTGAAGCGGCCAACGTGCAGCCCAACTCCGGTTCGCAAGCCAACCAGGGCGTGTACATGGCTGTACTCAAGCCCGGTGATACCGTTCTGGGCATGAGCCTGGCTGAAGGCGGTCACTTGACCCACGGTTCCCCCGTGAATGCCTCGGGCAAGCTGTACAACTTCGTGTCCTACGGTCTGGACGAGAACGAAGAGCTGGACTACGACGAGTTGGAGCGTCTGGCCAAAGAGCACAAGCCCAAGCTGATCGTCGGTGGTGCTTCGGCTTACGCCCTGCGCATCGACTTTGAACGCATGGCTCGTATTGCTCATGAGAACGGTGCCTTGTTCATGGTGGACATTGCTCACTACGCTGGTCTGGTGGCTGGTGGTGCTTACCCCAACCCTGTGCCTTACGCTGACTTCGTGACTTCTACGACTCACAAGTCCCTGCGCGGTCCTCGTGGTGGCGTCATTATGATGAAGGCCGAGCACGAAAAGGCCGTCAATTCGGCTATTTTCCCCGGTATTCAAGGTGGCCCACTGATTCACGTGATCGCCGGTAAGGCCGTTGCTTTTAAAGAAGCCTTGGCTCCTGAGTTCAAGGATTATGCCGCTCAGGTCGTAAAGAACGCCGACGTGCTGGCCCGCACTCTGGTTGAGCGTGGTCTGCGTATCGTGTCCGGTCGCACAGAAAGTCACGTGATGCTGGTGGACCTGCGTCCCAAGGGCATCACGGGTAAGGTGGCCGAAGAAGCGCTGGGCAAGGCTCACATCACGGTCAACAAGAACGCCATTCCTAACGACCCTGAAAAGCCCTTTGTCACCAGCGGTGTGCGTTTGGGTACGCCTGCCATGACCACTCGCGGTTTCAAGGAAGCCGAAGCGGAATTGACGGCGCATCTGATTGCTGATGTACTGGACAACCCTCACGACGAAGCCGTTTTGGCGGACGTTCGTCGCCGTGTACACGAGCTGACTGCCAAGTTGCCCGTTTACTCCTCCAAGTAATCCAGCCGGAGCGGGCCGCAAGGCCCGCGATCTTGAATGAAGTGTCCGTTCTGCCACCATGCCGATACCCAGGTGATCGACTCTCGAATCACCGAAGAAGGCGACGCCATACGGCGACGTCGCAAATGCTCGGCCTGTGAACGGCGCTTCACGACTTACGAGCGTGCTGAGCTGAGCCTGCCCGTCGTGGCCAAGCGCAATGGCACTCGTATGGATTTTGATCCCGCACGTCTGCGGGCGAGCATGGGTGTTGCACTGCGCAAGCGCTCTATCCCCATGGCTCAGGTCGATGCCGCTGTGCAGCGCATCGAAGAAAAACTTCAACTGACTGGCGAGCGCGAAGTCTCTTCCGAGACCATAGGCGAGCTGGTCATGGCCGAGCTCAAGCAACTGGACCAGGTGGCCTATGTGCGCTTTGCCTCGGTCTACAAGAGCTTCAAGGACATCCGCGAGTTCGTACAGGCGATCGACGAAATGAACGATCCCGACCGCGGCTAAGGCGATGGTCGAGCAAGAAGACGTCATCTGGATGCGGCAAGCCCTGGAGCTGGCCGAAAAATCCCTGTATATCAGTGCTCCCAATCCACGAGTCGCCTGCCTGATTGTGCGCGATGGCCAATTGCTGGCTTCAGGTTCCACGCAGCAGGCGGGTGGGCCTCACGCTGAAGTGATGGCCTTGCGCCAAGCCAAAGAGCGCGGCGTCAATGTGGCCGGGGCTACTTTCTACGTCACCCTGGAGCCTTGCAGTCACCACGGGCGTACGCCTCCCTGTGCCGACGCCCTGATTAAAGCAGGTGCCGGGCGAGTCGTCTTTTCCATGTACGACCCCAACCCCTTGGTGGCAGGCAATGGTGTTTCGCGCCTGCGTCAGGCGGGAATTACGGTAGATGGCCCTTTGTGCGTCGAGCAGGCGCTGGCGATCAACGCTGGTTTCTTTGCCCGCATGACACGTGGACGCCCCTGGTTGTGGATGAAAATGGCCGCCTCGCTGGATGGCCGCAGTGCCTTGCCCGATGGCAGCTCTCAATGGATTACCGGGCCGCAGGCGCGTGACGATGGTCATCATTGGCGCGCTCGCAGTTGTGTCGTGTTGACGGGCATAGGTACGGTTAACGCGGACAATCCGCTAATGAATGTACGGGCGGTTTCTACGCCACGTCCACCCATCAAAGCCGTGCTGGACACGCATTTGCGTCTGACCCCCAATGCTGCCTTGCTGGATGGCTCGCCTTGCTGGGTATTTAGCCATCGTCGGGATCCCGAACGCGAAGCCGAGTTGGCAGATCGCAATGCACAAGTCATTCCCATGCCTTTGCACGAAGGTCAGGTGGATGTGCGCGCCGTTCTGGACTGGATGACAGATCAGCAGATCAACGAAGTCCACGCAGAAGCAGGGGCGCGTCTTTCTGGTGCCTTGATTGATGCAGGTGTGGTTGACCAATTGCTGATGTACCTGGCCCCCAAGATTCTGGGGCAGGGACGAGGCGTGGCCGATATTACCGAGCTGGCCGGGCTGGACGATGTAGAGCCGTTCGAGTTTACCGATGTGCGCTTGCTAGGTGCCGATCTGCGTGTTCTGGCACGCCAACGTGATCATTGGGAAGCCTTGCTGCGAGCCGTCGGTGGGGCGTATCCGCCGGACTCGGAATAAGTCAGGTATTGCTGTTCGGCCTGGCGGCCAGATACTGCAAAGAGCATGCCTTCAAGCCTGTGAATTTGAGCCTACCGTTTTTCCGACCCTATCACCTTGACTGTGGCCTTGAGGCAAGTGCCGATGGTCGTTTGATTAAGTCTGCCGAGCAGTATCAATCGTCTCTTTAGAAGCAGGCCAAGAGTCCGAACTCACGATAAATTGAGACCAGGCTTATCCTACGGTTCAGCAGTCAGTAACCACTCAGCAACAAGGCTTAGCCCAAAAAAATTTCAGCACTTGCCTTATAAGGATAAGTGCTGCTATTATTATGGACTTGGCATTAGCAGCTTCAAATTGCTTGGCCAGAAAAAATAAGTAGGACAGGTGGCCGAGTGGTTGAAGGCGCACGCCTGGAAAGCGTGTATACGTTTATAGCGTATCGGGGGTTCGAATCCCCCTCTGTCCGCCAAGAATTCGATATGAAAACCCGCCCAGCGCAAGCTAGGCGGGTTTTTTATTGCTGGGGGTGTCTGCGTCTTTCTGCCGTGGTGATGCTTCGCAGCACAGGCGCTGTTTAAGGAACCAAGGTCAGGCGGTCGACTTCAAACTCCGTCTTGCGCAGGCCTTTGTCGAATTCCCCAGTCAGTTCCACTTTTTGCTCAGCACTGATGGTCTGGCCAGCCGGGAAGTCTTCGTTGTCGATCTCCACGGTTATACGGCCGGTGGCATCTTCAAAAATGTAGCGTTCATCGCCTTCAAACGAGACCAGACGACCTTGTAAACGTGCGATTTGGTCGTCGCGGCCGGTCTCCAGCAACTGCTTGACGGTCAGTAGTGGCACATTGTTGGGGCCGGAGTAAGAGCCAGCGGCGCTGCTCGCCTGAGGTGCATTGTTTGGGCCGGTGTAGCTGGCGGGTTGTGCGATAGCAGCGCTGGCGCTCAGGGCAAGGACGGCGGCGAGGGTAGGTAAAGTGAATCGCATGATTGGGTTTCCTGTATCGGGTTATCGGGTCAATGTTCCGCCGATTGCGGAATAGTGTTAGTAGAACTCCTGAACCTGAAGGCAATCTTAAGACTCTTAACGGGGTGGAAAATCCAGTATGACACTCAGGCCCTGGCCGTCCAGCCCTTCTTCAAAGGATAGTTTGGCATCGTGCAAGGCCGCGATGCGGGCCACGATAGACAAGCCCAGGCCGTTGCCGGCTTGGCCGGTGCCCAGTACGCGAAAAAACCGTTCTCCCAGTCTGGCCCGTTGTTCGAGGGGAACACCAGGCCCCTTGTCCCGGACCGCAAGGCGTACACCGCCATCGTGTCTGCGTGTCGTTTCGATTCGTACCCGGACGCCTGCGCCGCCGTAGCGAATGGCATTGCCAATCAGGTTGCGTAAGGCGCTGCTTAACAATACCGGCGCAGCCTGCAAGCTTGTCACGGCCAAGGCTCTTTCCATGTTCACTGACACCGAGGGCAGGGATGGGCTAAGGTTGTCCAGGATTTGATTCAGGTCTACGGTTTCACGTTTCAGAGGTTCTGCCTGTGGTTCCAGTCTTGTCAGGGCGAGCAGACTTTCTACCAGGGCGGTGCAGCGATCCAGATCAGCGCGTAATTGCTGTAGATGGGCATCAGGTAGTTGCAGTTCGCGTTCAATTAATTGAACGCGCATCCGCAGCCCAGCCAAAGGGGTACGCAGTTCGTGGGCGGCATCGGCGGTAAAGCGCCGCTCACTTTCCAGTGCTGTGGATAGACGTGCCATCAAGGTGTTGAGGGCATCGAGCATGGCCTGCAGTTCACGGGGCGGATGGTCACCCTGCACGGGCGTGAGGTCATCGGGGGATTTGGCGTTGATGCGTTTGACGGTATCTTCCAAAGGACGCATCAGGCGTCGGATCAGGAACCAGCTTGACAGGCCCAGCAGCGCCAGCAGTCCCAACACGGGCCAGGCTAGATTTTCTGCCATATCCTCCAGCAGTTCCAGACGTTCTTCCATAGGTTGGGCGACCTGGGCGGTCACGCCTGCCGACCCAGGGCGCACGTAAACCCGCCAGAGTTCATCATCGACCCGGACGGTGGTGGTTTGCTTGCTGTGTGCCTGCGGTAAAAAAGCCGTTTCAGGTGTGTCGTCGCCGCGCAGCAGCACACGGCCATCTGCCGCGACCAACTGGTAGTACATGCGCAGTTTGAGCGCCTCGTCACGGTTCAGGCCTGTGCCCGTTGTATTGGATCCGGGTGAAGTCTCCTGCGGGTCCAACATCAAGACCAGACGGGCACCTTCCTCCAGTGCGTCATCAAGAACATCACCGGTAGCGTGCCAGGCGACACTGACCACAATGGAAAGGCTGACCAGCCACAGGCCAATACTGGTTCCCATTACGGTCAGCAGCAGACGACGCCGTAGGGACCAGCCTTGCGGGCGTGATGCCGAAGCATTAGGGCTGGAGCGGGTACGCGTCAGTTTACGGAGCAGATGTTTCATGCGGGGGCCAGCACATAGCCTTGATTGCGTACAGTGACAATGAAGTCACTGCCCAGTTTCTTGCGCAGATTGTAAATATGGACTTCGATCGCGTTGCTCTCCACTTCCTCGCTCCAGCCATAGAGGGCTTCTTCAAGCTGAGCGCGGCTCAAAATATGGGTGGGGTGGTGCATCAAGGCCTGCAGAACAGCAAATTCGCGTGCGGTTACAGCCACAGGCTGATCGTTCAATGTGACACGCTTGGCTGTCGGGTCAATAGCGACGGGACCGTGACGCCATTCGGAGCTGGCCTGTGCCGCGCTGCGACGCAAGGCCGCGCGTACTCGTGCGGATAGCTCTTCCAGGTCAAACGGCTTGACCAGATAGTCGTCTGCTCCCAGATCCAGGCCCTGCACTCGGTCTGCCAAGGTATCGCGGGCGGTGATCACAATGACGGGAACGTGGGCATGAGGGCTACCGGCTCCTCGCAAGCTACGCAAAACGGCATCGCCGTCCAGGCCGGGCAGGCCCCGATCCAGCAGGATGCATTGATAGGTATGGGTTGCCAAGGCCGTGGCAACTTGATCGCCGCGTTGTAACCAGTCCACAGCATAGCCGTCCATATGTAGCCAGGACTGCAAGGAACTGCCCAGCGAGGAATCGTCTTCGATTAAGAGAATACGCATATGCACAGCCTGGCAGGGAAAGATGAAGGGAATCTGATGCTAGTGTGAGGCATGGCGCAAAGCAGCCGCAAGCGCAGAAGGGCTTGTACGGCTGCTTTGTATTGTAAAAGCAGGCAGACTCTGTGTTTCCCGCCCTGATCAGGGTGCTAGATGCTGCGCTGTTGTACCCGCGCTGACAGTTCCTGTGCCGTCTCCTTGCGTTCGCTGTATCTATCGACCAGATAATCCGCACAGTCGCGTGTCAGCAAGGTGAATTTGATCAGTTCTTCCATGACATCGACCACCCTATCGTAGTAGGGGGAGGGTTTCATGCGGCCTTGGTCGTCAAACTCCAGAAAGGCTTTGGCAACGGAGGACTGGTTGGGAATGGTGATCAGGCGCATCCAGCGGCCCAGGACGCGCATCTGGTTCAAGGCGTTAAAGGACTGGGACCCGCCAGAGACTTGCATGAGCGCCAGTGTTTTGCCTTGCGTTGGGCGTACGGAGCCGATGCTTAACGGAATCCAATCAATTTGTGCTTTCAGGACACTGCTCATGGCACCGTGTCGCTCGGGCGAAGTCCAGACCATGCCCTCGGCCCACTGTACACATTGACGCAGTTCCTGCACTTTGGGGTGCTCATCTGTTGCGCCATCGGGCAAAGGCAACTGGTGTGGGTCAAAGATCTTGGTTTCGGCACCCATTGCGTTCAGCAGTCGCGCCGCCTCTTGCGTCAACAATCGGCTATAGGAGCGTTCCCTCAAAGAGCCGTACAAAAGCAGAATTCGAGGCGCATGCGTAGCCCGCCTTGGAGGCGGCAACTCTGACAGTGTCGGGCTCGTAAAAGCGTGCTTGTCCAGATTGGCTAAGTCAGGCTGGCTCAATTCTTTGTCCTTTTTCATCAATGACGGCTTGGCCGTCCTCTTTCCGGAATGCGCCTTGCTGCGGCTGGGGCAGTATTTCAAGCACCTGTTCCGAAGGGCGGCACAAGCGTGTGCCCAGCGGTGTGACCACAATGGGACGGTTGATCAGAATGGGGTGCAGCAACATGAAATCAATCAGTTGTTCATCACTCCATTTGGGGTCGCCCAGTTGCAGCTCCTCATAAGGTGTTCCTTTTTGGCGCAGGACTTCGCGCACGCTCAGGCCGCAGTCTGTTATCAGCCTGATCAGTGTGGCGCGGTCTGGTGGTGTTTGCAGGTACTCGATGATGGTGGGCTCTTGACCACTATTGCGGATCAGGCCCAGGGTATTGCGCGAGGTGCCGCAGGCGGGGTTGTGATAGATGGTGATGTTGCTCATGGCCTTGTGCTCGATGTCAGGGGGTTAGTGGGCGATACCTAGCCGTAGGGCCAAGGCCGCCAGAGTGATCAGCAAGACGGGGGTGGTCAGGATGGCTCCTACCTTGAAGTAGTAGCCCCAGCTGATTTTTGTGCCTTTCTGGGCCAGTACGTGCAGCCAGAGCAAGGTGGCCAGACTGCCTATGGGTGTGAATTTGGGCCCCAGGTCACTGCCGATGACATTGGCGTAGATCATGGCTTCTTTGACGGCGCCCTGGGCGCTGGAAGCATCAATTGACAGGGCCGTGACCAGGACCGTGGGCATATTGTTCATGACCGAGGACAACAGGGCAGACAGGACGCCTGTGCCCATGGCGGCTCCCCACACGCCAGCCTGGGCGAACTCATCGAGCAGCAGGGCCAGATGGTTGGTCAGCCCGGCATTACGTAGGCCATACACCACCAGATACATGCCCAGCGAGAACACGACGATTTGCCAGGGCGCACCGCGCAGCACTTTCCTTGTGCTGATGACTGTGCCACGAGCGGCAACCGTCAGCACAATGATGGCTCCGGCAGCGGCAACGACACTGACGGGAATCCCCAAGGGCTCCAGTGCGAAAAAACCGGTCAGCAGTAAAGCCAGCACGATCCAGCCTGCCTTGAAGGTCGCCATGTCCGTAATGGCTTGTGCGGGTGGTTTCAACTGCTCAAGGCGATATTGGGCAGGAATGTCACGTCGGAAATACAAGATCAAGACGAGCAGGCTGGCCAGCACGGACACGATATTGACGGGCACCATGATGGCGGCGTAGTCCGTGAAGCCCAGTTTGAAATAGTCGGCCGAGACAATGTTGACCAGGTTGGAGACGACCAGTGGCAAGCTGGCCGTGTCGGCAATAAACCCTGCCGCCATGACAAAGGCCAAGGTCGCGGCGGGCGAGAAGCCCAAGGCCAGCAACATGGCCATGACAATAGGCGTCAGAATCAGGGCAGCGCCATCGTTGGCAAACAGGGCAGACACGGCAGCGCCCAGAATCACGATAAATGCAAAAAGCCTGCGTCCACTGCCTGCCCCCCAACGGGCAACGTGCAGTGCGGCCCATTCAAAGAAACCGGCTTCATCCAGCACCAGGCTGATGATAATGATTGCTATAAAAGTAGCGGTTGCATTCCAGACGATACCCCACACCACATCCAGATCGCTCCACTGCACCACACCTGAAAGTAGGGCCGCGGCCGCGCCCAGAGAGGCGCTCCAGCCTATGCCCAAGCCTTTGGGCTGCCAGATGACCAAGATCAGGGTGGCAAGGAAAATCAGGACAGATGTGAGCATGGCAAATTTTGTCGTCAGGGGCAGGCGGTCAGGCCTTGGGTATTAGGCCAACAAGCGGTTGGTTGATTTGAATCGGTGTTAGTTGGCTTTTTTAGGGGCGTTGGCACAAGTTGGGCGCTGTAAGGCAGTTTTCACCCTGACAGCAGTTCTCTGTCAGGTAGGCCAGTAGATCGTTCATGGCGGGAAAGGTGGCGCTGTAGAGCAGGTTGCGGCCTTGGCGCTCGCTATGAATCAAGCCGGCATTACTGAGTTCTTTCAAATGAAAGGACAGGGCATTGGGAGCGATGCTTAACTGTTCGGCCAAGGTGCCGGGTGTCAGCCCGGACGCACCGGCTACAACCAGTGCGCGAAATACCCGCAGGCGGGCTTCGTGGGCCAAGGCGGCCAGGGAGCGGATAACGTGAGATTCTTCCATGGGCATATAATACAATAATTCAACAATTATTGAATAGTTGATTTGTGTACTGGTGGTTTTTTCAGACTATTTGTCTACGCGGATGGCAAAGGCAAAGCCATGATTGTGTTTTGGGAGGGCACCGTAAGGTGTCTGGTGCTGTCTGTGAGTAGGGCTATGTCGCCATCTGCTCGCTCAACCAGTCAGCAAAGACTTCTGCACGTGGGTTTTGATCCAGAGCCTGCGGGGAGAGCAGATAGTACGCCGAGCCGTCGGGGATAAAACCCTGCGGGGCGATAAGCTGGCCGCTTTGCAATTCGTCCTCCACCATCAGATGCGACACGATCGCCATGCCTTGCCCGGACAAGGCCGCCTGAATACACAAATAAAAATGTTCCAGTTCCAGCTTGTTGGCAGCGCGTATGGGCTGGCCACTAAGTCGCGCCCAAGTGGCCCAGGCCTGGGGTCGAGAACTGCTCTGTATCAGCACCTGTTGGGCCGTGTCCTGCGTGTGAGGGTATTGCGCTTGGCAGACAGGCCCTATTCGCTCCTCGCATAACTTCAGGCCGCAGACCGAGTCCGCCCAATGAAAGTCGTCGCGGCGTATGGCCAGATCCACCCCCATTTGCGCGAAGTTCACCGGCCCTCCGGCTGTAATCAGATGCACGGTGATATTGGGGTGCAAGGCCTGGAACCCCCCCAGACGCGGAATCAGCCACTTCATGGCAATAGTGGGCTCGCAGGAGACGGCCAAGGCATGTTCGCGCTGGCTTTGTTGCAGTTGGTGAACAACATCTTCCAGGCGTTCAAACATAGGGGCGGTGACATGCAAGAGCTGGCGACCTGCAGGCGTCAGAAATACGGCCCGATTGCGCCTTTCAAACAGCTCGACTCCCAGCGATTCTTCCAGTGCACGAATTTGTCGGCTGACAGCGCCGTGCGTGACATGGAGTACTTGCGCTGCCTGCACAAAACTGCCTGCCTGAGCCGCCGTATCAAAGTAGCGAAAAGCCGTGAGGTTGGGAATTTGCATAGTCGATGAAAACTCACAGAAATGATGCAGTAATTATCGTTTTTAAATTAGCACAGGATTATCAATAATGACATCCTTTGATGGCGAGATTGGGACGAAATAAATAATTTTTTGGTTAATGAATTTTCTGGGTTTGACGAAATATTCGTTGTTGGAGCAGGAATAAAAAATAACTTGAAAGTTAGATGTAGCCATAAATTATCTGAAAATATTCTCTGTTTCTGAGAGAAATTTTTTTTTCGACAGTGAGGTCCTGTGGGCAGAGATTTTTCCATTAGTAGGAGTGTAGGACTGATACTGCATTCTGGCTGTATGAACAGTCGTTCATAACGCCGATTTCATCAAACTTAGGCTTGTTAAATATGCATGAACTGTTGGCGGTTGCCACCATTACTATCCTGGCTGTGATCAGCCCAGGCCCAGACTTTGCCATGGTCACTCGTAATGGCTATTCCTTTGGTCGCAAGACTGGTCTGATTTCAGCCTTGGGCATTGCGGCCGGCGTGCAAGTGCACGTGGTTTACACGGTGTTGGGGGTAGCGATTCTGATTACTCAATCTCCCACTCTGTTTTGGATGATGAAGGTGGTGGGGGCGGCGTACTTGATGTACCTGGGCTATCAGTCTTTCAGTAACCGCGCTGTGCCTGATACCGATGGTCAAGCAGTTTGTGTGCCCACCGCCTGGCAGGCGTTTGGTATGGGTTTTTTAACCAATGCCTTGAATCCTAAAACCATGTTGTTTGTGGTGGCGACTTTTACTCAGTTGGTACAGCCGGATGCACCATTCTGGCTGAATTTTGCCTATGGTTTCTGGATGTCCTTTGCTCATTGGGTCTGGTTCAGCGTGGTGGCACTGGTGTTTTCAGATAAACGCTTGCGGGCCGCCATGCTGGCTCGGCAAAGATGGCTGGACAAGGGAATTGGTGCAGCCTTGCTGGGTCTGGGTGCATCACTGCTATTTGCCAATTCTGTCTCCTAGGGGCGGCTTGCTTGATGGCGTTGAGTTGGATAGCCAAGCGGTGTGAGTAGCCTGATTGTTCAGGTTTTAATAAGTTGTTGTTAATTGTTTTTTGAAATTATGGTTGGGTTTTTTTGTTATTGTGGTGATCTTTTTTGTATGGCAATTAATATTGAAAATTTAAATAGATAGAAAATAATATAAATAAAGTTTAAAAAAGAATATCTGTTATTTTTTGCTATTTATGGATGAGTGTGTCGGTATTATCGACAAGTTGCAGTATCAGGCTTTGCACACGACTTGTAGATAGGGAGACACGAATGACTTGTCATCATATAAACGCAAAAACAGTAGCGGGTTACGGTCTGATTTTATTGGCTGCCTTGCAGGGCCATGCTGTGGCCCAAAGCCCGGAACCCAGGCTGGATACCAGCCAGCTTTATGCCGACGTACATTTCCATGCATCCAACTATGCCATGCAGGGGATTCCTTTAAAGGAATATGCAGAAAGGTATATGGGCGGCAATTTGCAGCAGATTGTGCGCTCGACCATCATGCCTATTCCTTTGCAGCAGCGTTGGGATGGGTTCGAGCTCTATCAGGCTCAGGGCCCTGGCAATCAGATGTACGGGCCCAATTACTATATTGGCCCTAAGGCCGACCTGTATTACTACTCCTTTGTCGATGCCATGTTTGCCCGCGAGTACGAGCGGCTGCCACCCCAGTATCAGGAAAAACTGGATGTCATGATCACGGCGTTCAATCCAATGGACGTCTATGCCTCGCAACATATCAAGCGTGCGGTGCTTAGTTTTCCAGGCGTGTTTGCCGGGGTGGGCGAATTCACCATTCACAAGGAGCTGGTGTCCAGCAAACTAGCCGGTGAAACGGTAGAGCAAACCAAGGCGCCCTCCGTGCCCTTGCCTCCGGACGCGGGTGATGGCAGCAAGGTGTCGCTCTATTCCGAATCCCTGGAGTATCTGTTCAAAACGATCGAGGAAATTGGCCTGGTCGCGATTTTGCACAACGATATGTACCGGGTAGAGGTCAATTATCAGGGTGAGCTGGAGCATGTCTATCCCGACCAGGACTATGTGGAGGGTTTGAAACATGTGTGCGGACATGCACCCAAGGCCAGAGTGGTATGGGCGCATACTGGATTGGGGCGTTTTGTGAAGCCGACTCAGGATCACATTACGCGCGTAAAGAAAGTGTTGGATGCTTGCCCAAGCTGGTCTACCGATATTTCCTGGGATCTGGTGCAGGACTATATGCTTCACCCCGAACCCGGAATGCCCAGCCGCCAGGATTGGCTTAATTTCTTCAAGGAATACCAAAACCGGATTCTGTGGGGCTCGGATGTGGTGATCTTCACGCGTAACCGCTTTGAATCGACCCCTCCCACGTCTGTGACGCCGGGTGGCTTGATGTCGCCAGAGCAGTATCACGCGGACTTGTCCAAGATGCGGGACTTCCTGGGAGAACTGCCTGTGGAAGTCGGTAACAAGATTCGCTATGAAAACTATCTGGGCCTGTTCAACCGTGCCAAGTTCTCTGTAAGGGCTTGGGAGCGTGAGAACGCGGGCCTGAATATCTGGGACATTCCTACCCCTGTTCATCCTTGAAAAGGCCCTGCTGTTGAGGCTGGTCATCAGCAGCGTGAATGCAGCGGGTAATTTGCAGGAAAGACGTGGGTTAGCAGTAGCAAGCGCAGCAGTCTGAGTCTTCCATTTGCACAAAAATGAATTATGTTCAGGCTGCTGCTAAAGCGGTGTTCTTCACAAAAGCCTTGCTATTTCAGTGCTAAGTGCCTTGAAACTGAGCGACCATAGCCATAGCCATAGCCAGAACCCAAGTCTATGTCTCTGATCCTGGCAAAAGCCAAGGTAAAGGTAAAAGCAAAAAAACTGCCCCCCGAAAGTTGGATAACTATCCACACCTTCGGAGGGCAGTTTGCTATCGCACTTCAAGGCCGCCTAGATTGGCTCCTTGATTGTGCTGTCTGACGCTGGGTTTGATGCCTGCCTAGGCGTCGCTTAAACCACCTTGTTTTGCGTAGCCAGTTTGTCCAGATCTTCTTGAATCAGCTTGCGAATAGCGGTTTTCAAGAGTTTGCCGGTTGCCGTGTGGGGCAGTTCATCTACCACGATCAGCTCGTCAGGAATGCTCCATTTGGAGACTTGTTCTGTAAACAGATCAATCATGTCCTGCTTGGTGAAGGTGGCATCGTCTTGCAATTGCACCACCAGAACCGGGCGCTCGCCCCAGCGCTCGTCAGGCTTGGCCACCACGGCGGCTTCCTTGATTGCCGGGTGAGCCTGAGCAATGTTTTCCAGCTCGATCGAGCTGATCCATTCACCACCGGATTTCACCACGTCTTTTGTGCGGTCCACGATCTGGATAAATCCGTCTTTATCGATGGTGACCACATCGCCTGTATTGAACCAGCCATCTTTTGTGTGGGCGGAACTGTCCTGATTGTTGAAGTAAGCGCTGGCAATCCAGGGGCCGCGCACCATCATGGCACCAAACATTTTGCCGTCGCGCGCAATGGGCTGGCCATCGTCGCCATCTACCCGGAACTCGACGCCAAAGAGCGGACGCCCTTGTTTGGCCAGCAGTTTGAGTTTTTCGTTCTCAGGCAAGGATTCGTGCTGGGGCAGCAAGGCGGCGGCCAGACCGACGGGGCTGGTTTCAGTCATGCCCCAGGCGTGGCGCACTTTTACGCCCAGCTTCTGGAAGCGGGTAATCATGACGGGTGGTGCAGATGAACCGCCAATGACCAGACGTTGCAGGCTGCTGAAGGTTTTGCCATTGGCCTGCATCCAGTCCAGCAGACCTAGCCAGACGGTAGGTACACCGGCCGTCATGGTGACGCCTTCGTTTTCAAACAAGGTGTGCAGGCTAGCGCCGTCCAGTTTGGGGCCGGGCAAGACCAGTTTGGCGCCCACCATCAAGGCAGCGTAAGGCAGGCCCCAGGCGTTGACGTGGAACATGGGCACAATCGGGGTAATGGTATCGGAGGCCGACAGGCACAGAGCATCGGGCAGGCTCAAGGCAAAGGCGTGCAAGATGGTGGAGCGATGGCTGTAGAGCACGCCCTTGGGGTTGCCGGTGGTGCCGGAGGTATAGCACAGGCCCGATGCAGTGTTCTCGTCAAACACGGGCCAGTCGAAATGATCGGACTCGGCGGCAATCAGGGTTTCATAGCACTTCAGATTGGGCAGCAAGTCCGACTTGGGCATGTGCTCTTCGTCGGTCATGATGACCACGGCTTTCAGCTTGGACAGTTGCTCGGCCAGGGCCTCCAGAATTGGCATGAAGCTCAGATCGGCAAACAGGACACTGTCGCCAGCGTGTTCAATGATGTAGCCGATTTGATCCTGAAACAGACGCGGGTTGATGGTATGACATACCAGCCCGGAGCCTGAGACGCCGTAATACAGCTCCAGGTGACGATAGCCGTTCCAGGCCAGGGTGCCTACGCGGTCTCCTTGCTGCAAGCCCATTTTCTGAAGCGCATTGGCCAGTTTTTGGCTGCGCTTGGACAGGTCTGCATAGGTGTAGCGGTGGATATGGCCTTCTACCGTTTGTGAGACAACTTCGCGGTCTGCGTGGTAGTTGGCCGCATGACGCAGTATGGATGACACTAACAGCGGGGTATTCATCATCATGCCAAGCATGGTTCTCGTCCTCCCTGGGGGTCAATCAAACAAAACTGACGGGCCTTCAGACGGTGAGTCTACGCGCAGAAAATGGACGAAACACATCGCTGACTGTCATGGCCTTCTTATGCACAGTAGCCGAAAGCTCACAAATACGTCTATGTCGACGTTTGTATTTGCTTGCGTAATCCCAAAGCCTCAGTGAAAAATTGTGTGATCATTCGGCTCTCCCGGCGTTCGGTCAGGCAATACAAATAGGTGTCGGTGCGCACGGGATCGCCTTGAATACGAACCGCTTTGAAACGATGGTCCGGGATGAACTCTGCCTCGGACACTGTCCCCACGCCTAGTCCCCGGGCGACGGCTTCACGCAAGGCTTCCCGGCTGCCGATTTCCATGACGGCGCGGGGCCGGATATTTTCTTTTTCCAGTGCTGCTTCCAGGCAGGCGCGTGTGGTCGAGCCCGATTCCCGCTGCAGCAAGGGAGCGTCCTGCAAGGCAGCTAAAGGCACACTGTCGTGTTGGGCCAAAGGATGCGACAAGGGGGCGAACAAAATGACAGCATGGCTGGCGTAGTGTTCGGTGTGAAAGGCCGGGTCCTCGCTGGCTCCGGCCAGCACGGCAATGTCGGTGGCGTAGTCGGCCAGATCGGCCAGCACCTGTGCCGAGTTTCCCATATGAATAGAGATGTCCACGCCGGGAAACAGTCGGTGATAGGCCTCCACCATTTCAATGACATGAAAAGGGCCGACTGCGCCAATACGCAGTCGGCCTACATGTAGTTTCCCACTGTCATGCAGCAGGTTGAAGGCATCGACCTCCAGCGCGCCCAGTTGTTGCGCGACCGGCAGCAGCGCCATCCCCACCTGGGTCAGTTGGACACCTCTGCCCCGGCGATGAAACAACTCCACATCATGTTGCTGTTCCAGCCCCTGTACTTGCTTGGTCACGGTGGGTTGGGCCAATCCCAGGGCGCGGGCCCCGGCGCTGAAACTGCCATGTCGGGCAACAGCCAGAAAGGCACGTAGGCGTGCGGCAGACATATAGACTCCATCTATAGATAACTGATGTTTTGAATCTTAAATCCATAATATGAAGGCAATGTGATCTTTCTACTATGTCGGTATTCCTCCCAGCAACCTTCAGGACGACTGCCATGAACAAGAACGTATTTCAGACAGCCCGCCGCTCTTTTATCGCGGCAAGTGCCGCCACCATTGTCTTTTCGGTGTTTGGAACTGCCGCCCAGGCCGCCCAGGACACTTTGACGATTGGTCTTATTCCTGCCGAAGACTCGCAGGCCATGATCGAATCGAGCAAGCAGGTGATTGAACAACTGGAGCGCGAGTCCGGCATGAAGGTCGAGCCTTTTGTGGCTACGGACTACAACGGCATTATCGAAGCCCTGCGTGCCAAGAAGCTGGACGTGGCCTATCTGGGGCCGTTTTCCTACGTGCTGGCCAACTCGGTGGCGGATGTAGAAGCCTTCGCAGTCGCTGTTACCAAGAAAACAGGTAAAAGCGCCTACAAGAGCTTGATTGTGGTGCGTGCCGATAGCGGGATTGACACGGTGGATCAGTTGAAAGATCGCACCTTCGCCTTTGTAGACCCTAGCTCGACGTCCGGCCATCTGTTCCCTAAAGCCGGTCTGGAAAACGATGGTTACAAGCCTGAAGAGCTGTTCTCCCGTGTGGTGTTCTCCGGTTCGCACGATGCCAGCTTGCTGGCGGTAGCCAACAAGAAAGTGGATGCTGCTGCTGTGGCCGACCGCATTTACGCCAGCGCGATTTCCAAAGGCCAATTGGCTCAGGATGATTTGAAAGTGGTGTGGTCTTCCAACGATATTCCCGAGTCGCCCATGGTCTGGCGCAAGGATCTGGACCCCAGTGTGAAAGAGAAAGTGGCCAAGGCCTTGGCCAACATCAAAGATGTACCTTGGGGTGATCAGGGCATGTTGAATGGTTTTCAGGCGACTGACGATGCTGCTTACAACGTAGTGCGTGATACCGCCAAGGTGCTGAACCTGGATCTGCGGAGCATGAAATGATCCGTTTGCGTGGCCTGAACAAAAGCTATGGCTCCAATGATGTCCTGTGCGGTGTGGACATGGATGCACAAGCCGGTGAGTTTCTGGTTGTGCTGGGTCAGTCCGGAGCGGGCAAGTCCACCTTGCTGCGCTGCATGAATCGGTTGGCGCAGGCCGATACAGGAGAGATGTCGGTGGCTGGTATTGATGCCATGTCGGCTCAGGATACTCGGGCCTTGCGTCGCCAGGTTGCCATGATTTTCCAGCATCACGATGTGGTGCCTCGTTTGTCAGTGCTGCGCAATGTATTGACCGGGCGTTTGGGGGCGGTTCCCGTGTGGAGCTCGATCCTGCAACTGTTCAGCCGTGCTGATATTGCCTTGGCCAAAGACTGTCTGGAGCGGGTGGGGCTGGCGCATAAAGCCCAGGCCCGCACGGATTCCTTGTCGGGTGGCCAGCGTCAGCGTGTGGGCATTGCCCGTGCCCTGGCGCAGCGTCCCCGCATCATTCTGGCTGATGAACCGGTTGCCAGCCTGGACCCTAAAACAGCCCGTCTGGTGATGCGTTATTTGCACGACGCCAGTCGGGAACTGGGTATTACCGTGGTGTGCAACCTGCATCAGGTCGATTACGCCCGTGAGTTTGCCGACCGTATTGTGGGCCTGGCCCATGGTCGGGTGGTTTATAACGGCGCTCCTGATCTGATGACGGAAGATGATCTGACCCGTATCTATCCTGGCCCGGAGCCAGGGCAGGGCGGTGCGCACTCCCAAGAGGTCAATGAGGCCGCGGCCTCTTTCCTGAACGAACCACTGACCATTGCGACCAAGGGAGCCTGATCATGGAACATAAGTATTCCTGGGTCATGTCCACGCCTACGAGTGTTAAAAGCTGGGTCACTACGGCTGTGTTGGTCGCGGCGATTGTCGTGGGGCTGCAATGGAGTGCGCAAGGCGCACAGTTAAGCGCCGCCGAGTTTGCGGCTGGCCTGCCGCAGATTGCTGACTTTTTAAGCCGCACCTTCCCGCCTGACTGGAGTATTTTGGGCAGTCTGGTCCCGCCTGCTATCGAGACGATTCAGATCGCAATTTGGGGCACGGTACTAGGTGTGCTGGGAGCCGTTCCGGTGTCGTTTCTGGCGGCCCGTAACTTGAATGTCAACCGTTATCTGTACAGTTTTACCCGTCAAAGCTTGAACGTGATACGCAGTATCAACGAACTTATCCTGGCTTTGGTGTTTGTGGCCGCGGTGGGGCTTGGTCCTTTCCCGGGTGTGCTGGCTCTGGCTGTCCACGGTGTGGGGATGCTGGGCAAGTTTTTTGCGGAAAGCATAGAAGAGATTGACCAAGGTCCGCTGGATGCCTTGCGCGCTACTGGTGCCCGTCCCTTGCAAGTGATTGTGTTCGGGGTGTTGCCTCAGGTGATTACGGCCTGGATTGCGGTGATTCTGTATCGTTTTGAGGTCAATCTGCGTTCGGCCACCGTGCTGGGCATGGTGGGGGCCGGTGGTTTGGGCTTTGAGCTGGTCAGCAGCCTGAAACTGTTCAAGTATCAGGAAACCGCAACCTGCATCGTGGTCATTACGGTGATGGTAGTAGTGGCTGACCTGATTTCCAATCGCCTGCGCGAGGCTATTCGCAACAACGGCCGCGATTGATCGCCGTTTTTATTCGAGATTCTTATGTGGCATTTTTTCAATCCCGTTCAGATTGATGCTGGCAATGGTGCGTTCGAGCGTTTGCCTGAACGCTTGGGCGGCCGCCGGGCCATTCTGATTGCCTTTCCGCAGGCTCGGGAGCTGGGGCAGTGCGAGCGCCTGCAAGCCTTGTTGGGTGAGCAACTGGTTGCGATTGAAACCGATATTCAACCGAATCCGGATGTGTCCTGGTTGGCGCCGTTGTACGAGCGTCTGTGGCGTGACTACCCTGAGGCCGAGTGCATTATCGCCTTGGGAGGCGGCAGTGTGATTGATTGCGCCAAAGCCATGTTGACCAGCACCCCTTCGGGGACGTTTGCCGAACTGCTCTACTGCTTGTCGGGCAATACCAGCCTGAGCCAGCCTCCAGGGCGGGTGCGCAGCCTGATTGCCGTGCCCACCACGGCAGGAACCGGGAGCGAAGTGACCCCCTGGGCAACCATTTGGGATAAGGGGCAGGGGCGCAAGTACTCCCTGCATCTGCCCTGGACCTGGCCTCAGGCCGCGATTATTGATCCGGCCTTGATGTGCAGCCTGCCCGCTGGCGCTACTTTGGCCAGTGGTCTGGATGCCTTGTCGCATGCGCTGGAGTCCTTATGGAACGTGAATCGCAATCCCGTGTCGGCCAGCCTGGCGGTATCGGCAGCACGACAAGTGATCAGCAGTTTGCCTTTGTTGATGCAGGATCTGTCCAACCTGGAGCTGCGTGCTCAACTGGCTGTGGCAGCAGCGATGGCGGGCCTGGCTTTTTCCAATACCAAGACAGCTCTGGCGCACTCCCTGTCCTATGACCTGACTCTGGAGCAAGGCTTGCCACACGGCATTGCATGCTCCTTTAGCTTGCCGCACGTCATGCAGATGGCCTTGGGCCAGGATGAACAGCTGGATCAGTTTTTATTGTCGATTTTTGACGCTCGCAACGGACCACAAGCCGTCTCGGCCTTAAGTGGTTTTTTGCAAAGTCTGGGGGTCAGCATTGATCCGGCCAGCTACGGGGTATCGCCCGAACAGTGGCAACAGCGCATTGCCCAGGCACTGCAAGGACCACGCGGACGTAATTTTATTGGTGCACATGCTCTGGATGCGGTGCAGGTATAAATCGGTTTTTAAGCCGGCTTGTTTTTAGGACTGAAGGTTGCAAACAATGACTCAGAATTTCAATGCGCTCAATACGCTGATGTCGGACAAGGTCGAAGCTGTCATTTTTGACTGGGCAGGCACGCTGGTCGATTTCAGCTCCTTGGCACCGACGCAGATTTTTGTGGATGCCTTTGCCACATTTGGCATTCAAATCAGCCTGGAGCAGGCCCGTGGTCCGATGGGTTTGTCCAAGCGTGATCACATCCGTACCTTGCTGGCCACCGAGTCGATTCAGAATCAGTGGTTGGCTCAGTTCGATCGTGCGTCTACCGATGCCGACATTGACGCTATCTATGAGCGTTTTATGCCTATGCAGATCGAGAAGGTAGCGGAATACTCGGCCCCGATTGAAGGTGCGGCTGCTGTGCTGGAAGAGTTACGTGCCAAGGGTATCAAAATTGGCTCTTGCTCCGGCTATCCGCGTCAGGTGCTGGATGTCTTGTTGCCCGCCGCTGCCAGCCAAGGCATTGCGCCGGACTGCATTATTGCCGGTGATGAGTTGCCTGCTGGTGGCCGACCTGGCCCCTTCATGGCACTGGCCAATGTGCTGGCTTTGGGTGTGGGCGATGTGCGTCGCTGCATCAAAGTGGACGATACCGTACCGGGTATTGAAGAAGGCCGCCGCGCCGGTATGTGGACGGTAGGGTTGAGCCTGTCGGGCAATGAAGTGGGGCTGTCCCTGGAGGAACTGGCCCAAACGGATCCGGCAGAGGTACAAGCGCGGGTGGAGCGTGCCAGCGAACGTTTGCGTCAGTCGGGTGCTCATTACGTGATTGAAACCGTGGCCGATTTCCCGGCTGTGGTGCAGGCGATCCAGGCACGTCTGGCACAAGGCGAGACACCTTGATTCTGTGGGGGCATTGAATCAGGCCTGGTAAGAAGGGCGGGGCGACAAGCCCCGCCCTTTTTTTGCTGCCTGCTTGTTTTTCAGGCAACGGTACTGGCGACGGGCAGGGCGCTTTGATGATGAGCGATTGCATCAAAAAAGGCAGCGACCAAACGAGATTCCCGACGCTCATGCAAACAGCAGACGTGGATCTGCGTCCAGACCGGCTCGTTTTGAATACGCACCACACGCAAGCGCGGATCTGGCACGTATTCGGATTCGGAGACCGTGCCCACTCCCAGGCCGCGAATAACCGATTCGCGCAGGGCTTCGCGGCTGCCGATTTCCATGGCCACATCTACCTTGATCTTGCGTTCGTGTAAGGCGTCTTCCAGTGCCTTGCGCGTTGTTGAACCTTCTTCGCGCATCAGCAAGGGCTCACCGGCCAGCTCCTCCAGTGCAATGCTATTGCGTCGGGCGAAAGGGTGGTCTTGGCGCACAAAGGCGATGACCGGGTAGCGAGCGTAAGGTTGCATGTAATAGCGGCGCTGTGGCTGGCAACTGGCAACCACGCCAACATCGCAGATGTATTGATCCAGATCGTCCAGTACCAATTCCGAGTTGCCCAGTTTGACGGACTGCTTGATGCGCGGATATACCGCATGAAAGGATGCGATCAGCTCGGTGACGTGATAGGGGCTGACGGCACCCAGCTTCAAGGTGCCGTAATGCAGTTTGCCACTGCCATCGAGCATCTGGCGCATGTCGGATTCCAACGAGATCATGCGCCTGGCCATGGGCAGCATTTCCAGCCCCAGGGTAGAGAGCTCGACGCGTCGGCCGCGGCGGTGAAACAGCTCGGCCCCATAGTCGCGTTCAATGATTTGAATTTGTGAACTAAGCGTGGTGTGGCTCATGTTCAAGGCCCGCGCGGCGGCTGAAAAGCCGCCGTGCTGGGCCACCATGACGAAGGCCCGTAATTGGTTGAGCGTCATCGTACTTCTCTAACAGTGCTTTCCGGAACGGACCTTGACATTGTGCCTGGGCAGTATGACTAGCGTGCGACACCCATGGCCGGATCGCTGATGCCATCCCGGCCAGTTTCCAGGCGACCGGCAAAGCGGCGCTCGAAGGACTCACCCATGGTGGCGGTGAAGTCGTACCAGTTGCCCGAGACTTCCAGCGACCAGCGCGCATCGATTTGCATGCCCGGATCAACGGTGTAGACCCAGGGGCCATCCTCGCGATAGGCGTTGGCGCTCACCGTGACGGTCGCGGCCTGATCCCCCATATTCATGATGGTCAAGGACACGGCATTGGCCTGGGGCTCGTAGCACACACGCACTTCTGGTTTGGGGCCTTGGCGCAGCGCGTGGATGTTGCCCTTGAAGTGGCGATGGTAGCCGTTTGGCCCCAACACCCACAGGCTGTAGTTGCCCTTGTGATCCGCATGGACGGTCCAGGCGTCCGAGATGATCTTGTTGGCCTCCACCGTAAAGCGTCGTGGATAGTCCGAGAGTTGCAGCTCGTCGTACACATGGAACACGGTGCCTTGCGTGCCGGTATTGCTGAACGTTAACCAGACCTGCTCTTTGTCCAGGTCCACATTGGCGCTGGTGTGCAATTGGTAGGGCAGGGCGCGTGAAGGGCGCAGCATTAAGTCCTGGCTGGGCATGGGCTCTGTGCCCACAGGGGGCATGGGCACCTTGCCTGCACCGGCTTGCTGGCTCAAGGTTGCGTCTGCCTGTTCGCGCGTCGGTGCTGGACTCAAGGCGGGTTTGGAGGCATTGGGCGATTTGAAATCAAAGCAGGAACGCATATCGCCGAATACGGCGCGGCGCCAGGGGCTGATATTGGGTTCTTGCACACCAAAGCGTTGCTCCAGAAAGCGCAGTACCGAGGTGTGGTCAAACTGTTGGGAGTTGACCCAGCCACCCACGCTCCACGGGGAAATAATCAGGGTGGGCAGACGTGGGCCGGCCCCGAAAGGGCGGCCATCGGGTGCTACCTTGCGTGAGTCCCCGTCAGGGGCAGGCATGGTGTAGTACTCATTGGAGACATCTACCGTGGACTTGCCTTCCAATGAGCCATCTCGATTGCGCCACGGAGGGGCAGGAGGGGGCATGTGGTCAAAGAAGCAGTCGTTCTCGTCGTAGTTCACGATCAGGACGGTCTTGCTCCAGATCTCGGGCTTTTCGGTCAGAATGTTCAGCAGTCGCTCCAGATACCAGGCGCCCTGGCCGGGCACACCCATGCTGGGGTGTTCACTGTAGGGGCCGGGGGCCACAATCCAACTGACCTGTGGCAATTGGCCCATGTTGATGTCATCGGCAATGGCTTGCAAAAACCCGCCGTCAGGCATGGTGTTGCCAAAACCCTTGTACAAGGGGGAGAGAGCTTCCATTTGAGGGGAGTATTCGGCATCAGGAGAGCCTAGTGCGGCCAGGTCCTCATTCACCTTGCGGTAGGACGCAAAGGCCACGAGCTGGTTGTTATTGCTGTTGTTGCCGGGGCGGTTGTACACCTTCCAGCGCACACCGGCCTCTTGCAGCCGCTCTGGGTACGTCGTCCAATCCAGACCATCGTCGGACGGGCCCAGGCGACCCCAGTTGGAGTTGGTCACGCAGGCGCGATCAATCAGATTGGCCCCGTTACTGCCACTCCACAAGAACATGCGGTTGGTGAAGGTGCCGGTATTGATAGAGGTGTGGTAGGCGTCGCAAATAGTAAAGGCATTAGCCAGTGACCAATGAAAGGGCAAGTCGGACTCTTTCAGGTAGCCCATAGCGACGTTGGTGTACTTGGCTTTGGGCCAGTTTGCCATGCGACCGCCATCCCAGGCCTCCTGCTGGTCGTTCCAGTCGTGTGCGCCGCCAACACGCAAGGCATTGCCTTTGGTCGCATCCAGGTAATAGGGCTGCACCATGCCATTGGTGCCTTGCTGACGCCAGACCGATTCGCCCGATGCCATCGGGATGGTGATACGGTCGCTGAAACCGCGCACGCCTGGCATGGTGCCGTAGTAGTGATCAAAAGAGCGGTTTTCCTGCATCAGGATAATGACGTGCTCGACGTCATTAATCGTTCCCGTGGCGTTATTGGCGGGGATAGCCAGCGCCTTTTGAATAGCAGGCGGAAAGGGGCCCAAAGCGGCCGCACTGGCAGCCAGTCGCAGAAAATTACGGCGATTGATGTGAGTCATGGGGAAAGCCTTGTCGATAAGTGGTTGGAGTGGAGCCAGGCAAGGACATCTGTCGTGCCGGGCTGCCATGCGCTTAAGGTGCGCAGTCCAATTGCGAGTTCGGGGTGGGTGGCGTGCCAAGGTCCGTGCCTTGCTCCCCTTGAGAGCCCGTGGCCGGGGGCGTCACAATAGGCACCTGCTCGCTGCTCGAGCCTCCTGTGCCGGGCGGGGGTTCGGCAGCGCTGGAGCCTCCGTCACTGCAGGCGCTCAATAGCAAAGCAGTCATGCCGATGGCCAGGGCACTGCGTACAGCGCGTAAATCAAGAACGTTCATGGTGGCCTCGCTCAGTGTGTGCTCAGGCTGGACAGGGGTTTCTTGGACCAGTAGATCGAGCTCAGCTCCTGCTCACTCAGGACGCGGTTCCACATGGCCAGGTCACCAAACATTTGCTGGGTGGGCGGAGCAACCGAGCATTGGCCAACCGTATAGGGAGGTTTGACCGAGCCATTGCACTTGTTCATCAGGAACGTGCCGGTGCCATCGTCGCCAATACCCCATTGTGGGTAGGGCGAGAGCTTGGAGACATCCACTGCACCCGTGGATTTGTTGGTAGCCACGCGCGTAACCTGCTCGGTAGAGGGATCAAACACGCGCATGTTCATGGTCTTGGCAACACCGTCCACCGAGAAAGCAAGGTGTACCCACTTACCTACTGGAATCTGGGTGTAGGGATTGGTTGGGCCGTCGGCACGTACTCCACCCGAGCCAATATTGAAGGCAATGCCGCACTGGTTTTGGATGCCACTGTTGAACAAGCCAATGGCGACACCGGCATTGGCACCACTGACGTAGTTCTTGTTGGATAGGACCGTGACGTTGTTGCGATCGATGCACTTGGGCACCTGATACCAAAAGCCAATGGTGAATTGCGGGTTGCTGCCCGTGGAGATGTCAAAGCCTTGGGCCGGCGTCATGCGATAGCCTTCCAGACCTTCTTCGGTGACATAGTTGGTGTCAACCAGCAAGCCATGCGTGCCTGTAAAGGGACCGGGCACGACCAGACCGGCCGCATTGGGCAGGTCGTTGGAGGCCGGTGCCATGGTGCTGTTTTTCTGCGCGTCTACAGGGGGCAGGTTGGCGCTAAAGGGATAGTAGGAGACCAGGCCATTGAGCAGGGAGGCTTCCAGAGGGACGGGAGGCAAATACGAGATGGGCGGGCTAAACAGACTGCGCCAGGCGGCATCGGTGCCTGAACCGGCCTGCACGGTGTAGTCAAACTGGTAGGTGCCTCGGTCAGACAGGCCAGCGGTGGCCTGGTTGTCGGTATAGCTTTGTGTGCCAGCCGGTAGGCGTGACGCGATTACCTGGCCGTCCCGCAAAATGTCGATAGAGGCATCGGCGGGGGCTTTCCAGTCCAGTTTGATTGCAACGGCAGAGGAGTGGTTGTCCAGCACCGTGGCTTGCAGACTCGTGACCGCTTGTGGGCCTAGCAGGCTGCTGCCATCGAGCTTGTAGTCGGCAGCCGGGGGTAGCTTGTCCAGATACCGCATGATGGTAGGGGCCACATCCACCAGGCTGTTGTACTGATACAGCTCGGGCAGCGTAGCAGGTACGCTGGCGCCAATGCCCTGTTCTCCTGTGTTGACGGCCTGATTGATGGCCAGGAAGGTGGTGGATTGGGGCAGCAAAGGCAAGCCATTATCCTGGCCGTGTTCGCTCAGGCCATGGCTGCCGGTCACGATCACCAGCCACTCGCGGTCTTTTTGCTTGGCAGCAGCGTCCAGCAAGGTGCCGATTTCCTTGTCCAGCTTGCTTAAGGTAGCGTTGTAGCCCGGTGATTCAATGCCGAAGTCCAGCGCAGCATCTTTGGCAGCGCGATACTGAACCAGAACCTTGCGGTAGTCCCCTTTGATCATCGTCAGGGCCTGGCTGGAGACGCAGGACAGGGTGACGGTTTGTGGAGAACAGTCGGCCAGCTCATGCAGACGCTCGGCATCGTGGTCGGCCTTGAGCAAGTGTGCCAAGCCTTTGGATGCCACGGCTGCAGCATTCTGTCCGTTTTGCTCGGAGTGGAACAGGCTGTTTTGGCGCAGCACCTGATCCGGCGCGGTAGACACGACGCCATGACGGTTGGCCCAGGTTCCGGTCAGCAGGCTGGCCCAGCTGGGCATATCCAGATTGGCTTGTTGGCTGGGGGTGCCGGCGACGCCACCGCTGTAGGCCAGTTGTACTTGCAGCTTGGCCAGATTGGGCAGGCTGCCATCGGCAATGCCTTGCTGCACGGCCTGGTAGGTTGCCCCATTCAAATTGATGATCAGGGCGTGGCGGGTGCTAGGGGTATCCGGCTTGTCCGGGTTGACGGGTGTTTCGGGCTCCGCTTCCTGGCCGTTGCCTGTGCCGGACCCGCTGCAAGCGGCCAAGGTAGCCGATAGGGTGGCCACCGCGAGGGCTTTGAGCAGACCGGGTTTACCAAAGACAGGCCGGGACAGGCCTTGGAATGGCAACGCATGGCTGCTCGGATGGGAATTTTCAGAGGGATAAGGAAAGCCGGGCCGCTGGGAGGCGGAGCGGGCCGTGTGCGCATGTCTCATGATTCGATAGCCTTGTCACTGATGTTGGGGAAAGGGTCGATCGAATTAGAGCAAGGCAGGATGACGGCCTTGGGTCGATATCCTAGACGTTCATCGTCGTTCCTGTGTGCTTTTTCGGCAGATCTCTTGACGGTTTTGGGTCGGAAGTCGAAAAGTGGAGCAGTGTCGGCTTGGGAGTGTGAACAAGCCCGCTGTTAGCGGGTTTGTCTGGTTAAAGAGGGAACGTTTAAACAATAGGGGGTGCGCAGGAGAGGTAGGGTTCCAGAATGTGCAGTGTTTCGAGGGGGTGGGAAATCATGCAGTCATGGCCAGCTTGTAGTTCCAGATAAGGCCAGCCCAGTTGGCGGGCATATAACTTGCTGCTTTCCAGGGCGCTGAGAGCAGGTTGAGTACAGTCCACGTAGATGCCGGGATATAAGTCTGGGTCTACATTCTGTATGTCTGTGTAGCTGCGGGTGGGGTGCGGTGTCAGCAAGCTATCCGCCCAGCGAATGTGAGCTGGGTCATTCACCCCCATATTCGCAACCGTGGGAACAGGAAAGACCGTTGTGTCGTTGCTGCCTTGATAGCTTGAAGCCAAGCGCTGTCGGCGTGTCGCCGGGGGATGTGAGTAGGCCCAGCTTTGACCGCCAGGGACCAGGACTGCATCGAGATAGACGGCACGTTGAATGTGCGTGCTGCCGGTGATATGCAGTTGTTCTTGCAAGCCGGGCATGATCAGTCCCGCATAACTGTGTCCGATCAGGACGCATTCATCGAGTTCCTGATATTGAAAGAACGCCACAATATCTTGTATGTGAGTGTGTATCCCAACCTGGGGGGTCAGAAGATGGGCGCGGTCTCCCAAACCGGTGAAGGTGGGGGTGAAAACCCGGTGTCCGTGTTGCTCTAGCAAGGCCTGTAGGTTGCCCCAGCTCCAACCTCCGTGCCAAGCTCCATGTAGTAAAACGATATTCGACATAACAGTTTCTGTTTACACTGCGCAGTAGCGGTCCTGCATCTCCTGATCGGCCAGGAGCTCGGCAGCACTGGCGCGGTGCACAACCGCCCCATTGTCTATAATCACCGCCCGGTCTGCGATCTCCAAAGCGAGGGCCACGTTTTGTTCGACCAACACCACGGTTTTTCCTTGCTGGCGTAGCTCGGTAAACAACGTAAACATTTCATCGACCAGTTTGGGCATAATCCCTTCTGAGGGCTCATCCAGCAAAATAAGCTTCGGATTGCTCATCAGGGCACGCGCAATTGCGAGCATTTGCTGTTCCCCTCCAGACATCGTGCTGGCCGTTTGCTTAAAGCGTTCTTTCAGGCGGGGGAAAGTTTGGGCAATTTCCTCAATACGCTCTGCCTGCTTGTACTGGCCAGGTATAGCTGCCAGACCTAACTGCAAGTTTTCCAGCACCGTCAGTCCGGGGACGATTCTGCGCTCTTCGGGAACGTAGCCCAGACCGTAGCGGAAGCGTTGATGGGCAGGGCGAGCTAGTAGTTCTTGCCCTCCATACACTACTGATCCTTGAACTTTCGGTACCAGCCCCATAATTGCCTTCAAAGTGGTGGTTTTGCCAGCGCCATTTCGACCGAGAATAGCCAATAGCTCACCCTCTTGAACGCAGAGGTCAAGGCCTTGCAGAATGTGGCTGGGCCCGTACCAGGCTTGCAGATTGGTGATGTGTAGCGATGTGTTTTTCGATAGGCTAGTGGTGGGCGACATGCTTTTCCCCTAAATAGACACGCTTGACCTCGGCATTGTTCATGATTTCGGTTGGTGAGCCTTCTGCGAGCAGGGCTCCGTGGTGCAGGACAAGAACCCGGTCGCTTATATCCATGACCATCTTCATCTTGTGCTCGACCAGCGCAATGGTGCGTTGTTGGCGCAATGCCTGGATCAATTCGATAATTTGTACCGTCTCTTGTGGCCCCATGCCGGCCGTGGGTTCGTCCATCAAAAGCAGTTCGGGATCGCTGGCCAGTGCCATGGCAATCTCGAGTGCACGCTGCTCCCCGTGTGATAGGGCACCCGCCAGCAGGTCGGCTTTGTGATCCAGTCTGACCATGGCTAGCAGTTCTGTAATGCGCTTTTGAGCTTTGGGGCGCTCGTCACGTACAGTCCAGAAATTTAGGGAGGTTTTGGGAGTCTCTAACGCTAGAAAAACATTTTCAGCCAACGTGCTTTCCAGAAAGAGGCTGGTGATCTGATGAGACTTGGCAATGCCAATATTGACAAACCGATGCCGGGGGATAGGCCGGGTGTTTTGCCCTTTAAACAAAAGTTGTCCAGCATCCGGTTTGATGGTGCCGCTCAACATATTGAACAGTGTGCTTTTTCCCGCCCCATTGGGGCCGATAATTGAAAGCAGCTCTCCGCGTCGGATGGTAAAGCTGATGTCCTTATTGGCGACATAGCCACTGTAAATTTTGCTCAAACCTTGGGCGGAAAGAATGATGTCGTGTGTCATGGCTTTGGCTCCGCAGGACGGCCCTGTCCTATTGTTTGAACACCACCCCAAATACCTTTTGAGAAAAACAGGACCAGCAGCATGAACAAAATACCGCTGATCATTTGCCAGTAGTCAGTCAGGTCAGAAAGAAGATTTTCAGCGCCCAGAAAGACAACGGCTCCCACCACCGGGCCAACAAAGGTAGCCATGCCCCCTAGCAGTACCATCATCACGACTTGTCCAGAAAGGTGAACTGAGAGCGTCTCTAACGGAACTGTACCGATGTGATAGGCGTACAGAGCTCCCGCTAAACCGGACAGTAAACCGGAGATTGCAAAGGTAAGCTGCCGAACTCGTAGAACAGGCACACCGCAGGCGGCTGCACGTTGCTCATTTTGACGAATCATGGATAAGGAGCGGCCCAAAGGGGTGTAGAGCAAGGCGCGTAGCAGGCCCAAGGCGCCCGCAACAATTATAAAAATCAGGTAGTACTTGCTCAGTGGGTCGGCACTGGATAGTTGTAAAAACTCCCAGTCTATTTGCAAGGGGGGGACGCCCCGCAAGCCGTTGTCACCCCCGGTCCAGTTTGCATTACGGTAAGCAAAAAAGTACGCACATTGTGCCAATGCTAATGTGATCATGGCAAAGTAGATGCCACGCACCCGTAGAGATAAAAAAGCAAAGATCACGCCGATTCCCAAACCTACCACGGCGCCAAACAGTAAAGACAGCCCCCAAGGTAATTGAGCGTGGACAGCTGCGATACCTGCCGCGTAGGCTCCCCCTCCAAATAAGGCTGCGTGTCCTAGCGATAGCATGCCGCCATAACCGAAGACTAAATTGTATGCACTGGCAAACAATGCAAAAATCAGCATCGAGGTAGCCAGGGATTGATGGGGCACCAGCCAAGGAAGCAGGCTCAGGAAGGCCAGTGTTCCAAGCAGGTCAAGCCATCGTTTGGGGCGCTGTAGACGGGCAGAAGGTCTTGCGCCGTGGTGAGATCTCGTAAGAGTTGATGTTTGCATTGTTTTTATCCTAAAGCTCCGCGTCGTCCCAGGAGACCTTGGGGACGTGCTAGTAGCATCAGAGTCATCAGCACATAAATGGAGAGTTCTTGGAATTCGGGTGCGAGCAAGGTTACGAAACTGACAACCATGCCGATAAGCAGTCCGGCCAGCACCGCACCAGATAAGGAACCCATCCCTCCCACTACCGTCACAACAAAGGCATCGACCAAGATGGCTGAGCCCATATCGGGATGTACTCCACGCATGGGCGCTGCCAGAATGCCTGATAAGGCAGCCAGCCCTGACCCTAGGGAAAAGGCCATGAGCCAGACTCGGGAAATGTCGATGCCTAGAATGCGAATAATGGTGCCATCTTGAGCTCCGGCGCGGATAATCAGCCCCCAGCGTGTGCGCTCCAGAAGCAGCCACAATAACAAGACGAGTCCCAGACAAAGACCGATTAAAAAGAGCCGGTATCCCGGTAAGAGGCCAAACCCAAGATCGATCACCTCGCTTAGCGCATCGGGAGTATCAACGTGAACGCCTTCCCGCCCGAAAATCATGCGTACAGCATCGACGATGACATACGCCGCTCCAAATGTAAGCAGAAGGGGGTAGTCGATGCCTTTGCCGTACAGACGCCGAATTAGAAAACGCTCGAAGAGCCCTCCGATGGCGGCACCGCCTAGTGCCGCGACAACGATGGCTGCAGTAAAGCTCTGTGTGTATTCCAGTGTGACAAACCCAAGATAGGCGCCTAGCATGTAAAAGGCACCATGCGAGAAGTTCACCACGTTAAGTAGGCCAAAAATCAGTGTTAGCCCGACAGCCAGCAGAACATAAATGGAGCCGAGTGCCAGTCCAGCAGCGGCTTGTTGGAAAATCAGGTCTATAGTCCATTGCATAATGTTGCCCCTACGCGGGAAAGCCCAGGTTCTGGCAAGACATCAAACGATTTTCCGCCGCCTCTTCGGTTGCCAAAATCTCGAAGAAATCATCGTCAGTCTTGGCTTGCTCGGGAGCTTTGGACTGCACGACAAAAACAGATTGCACGGATTGATGGTCGCAGCGACGGTAGAACTGAGGGCCTTTGTAATAGTCGTACTGCATGGAGCTGAGTGTGTGAACAAGTGCGTCAGCCTCAACGGATTGAGCCTGGAGAGCGGCTTTCAGGGGAGACAGTACGCTGGCATAACCCAAGGCCGCGTAATCAGACGGATTGGCACCGTGCGCAATGGCACGAAAACCAGCGTTAAATTTGGCCGCGCTAGGCACTGAGTCTTCAATGCCCCAGTAGTAGCCGATGCAGCCTAAAACGTCTTCATAGACCTTATGTCCGTCCACTTGTCTGGCGGTATGCACCATAAGAGGCACAGCCAGTTTCATTTTGCGTTTCAAGCCGAACTCCCGGGCTTGCTTTAAAGCGACTTGTTGGTCTCTACCAAAGTTATTAATGACCAGAAGGTCGGGTTTGAGCGCCAGAATGCGTGGGAACAGCGTGGAGTAATCATTGACGCCTAAAGGGTGGCGAATATCTTCGACAATTTCTGCTCCTTGCTGTTCGGCAGCCAGCCTGAAACCCGCTGCCATTTCTTGCCCATAGATATATTCGGCCGTCAGCATGACGATACGCTTGGCACCGCGTGGCACCACGTAGCGAGCCAATGCGCCCGCAGTGGCTGTTGGTGTTAGTCCCTCATGAAACAGGTATTTGCTCCATTCTGCTGCCTGGTTTATTGAATCGGAGTTGGCAATAGGGGTGTACGGTACGCTTTTGGCTTTGATGACGCTGTTGATCGAGAAGGCGGCGGGGCCAAATGGGCCCGCGATTAAACTCACCTTTTCGGTTTCGACCAACTCCAGTGCGCGCGTTGCACCTTCCCCAGCATTTAGCCTGCAATCGCGTACCAGCAATTCGGCCATACGGCCATTCAGACCACCAGCTTCATTGAATTGCTGGATGGCTAATTGGGCACCCAGTACCTCCAGGCGAGCGTCGGCGCCGTAAGGGCCTGTAAGCGGTGCGATGAAACCGATCTTTATGGGTGGGTTGGCTTGTGCCCGTGTCCAGCTAGGCAAGGATAAAGCCGTGAGTGAGGCCGCCGAAAACTGGAGTAGTCGACGACGCTTGGGGGAGCAAATAGCGTTCTTATCCATAAGAGGAGTCCTTGAGAGCATGGGCCGGGCAACTGGAGTACTACTGGGTATTGGACTGGTAGGGGGCGAACCGCTGCGTTGCGTTTTCGGTGTATTCGACTTTGGGTTGGGTTCCGGCAATGACATAGAGCAGCAAAGACTCCTCCAGTGGGTCTCCCTCGCTGATATTTTCAAATCCGCGAGCAATACCGGCAGGCATGGAAATCACGTCGTAAGGGCCTAGATCTACATGCTCTTGTTCAGGGCCCTCGTTAAAGAAAAACCGCCAACGGCCTGTCAGAGGCATAAAGGTTTCGTTGGTGTCATGTACATGGGCAAAGGCCCCGCAGCCAGGCTTGGCCCACGCAAAGCCCAGGTTAAATCCTTCATTGATCGCAATGGCGGCAGCTGCTGAGGCCGCAGAGCCGACAGGAGAAAGTCCTCCTTTTTCGGGCGCAGAAAAGCCGATGACGTTCATCAGTGTGCGGGCACCTGAAGGGTGCTTCATATCGGGTAGCCCGGTGCTGGCTCCATGCAGATCTGCGAATCGGGCGACGCGAGCCAGCATTTCCTGGCGGGAAGCAACTCTGCAGGGAATGATTCGGTTCGAATCAGTGGGATGTTGGTTATGCTCAATCATTGTGTGCTTTCCTTGAAGTTTATCAATCGATAAAAAAGATTATCATGCGATAATTTAAGTTCCGCAATTTAATTTCGATGAGGGGTTTCCCTAGCATGGCTGAACACTTACCGCCTTCAGACACACCCAAAAAAGAGGCCGATATTCCACGAAGGCATTTGTCTGGAGTAGACCGACGGGATCAAATTGTGGAGCAGGCCATTGAGCTTTTTGCTCAAAAGGGATTTGCCTTGACGACTCGAGAGTTAGCGCGTGAGCTGCGCATTACGCAACCATTGATGTATCGGTACTTCCCTAGCAAGCAGGATCTGATTGAACAGGTGTATGAGCGGGTTTTTTTAAGTCGCTGGAATCCGCTTTGGGAGGTCTGGTTAGCTGACCGCAGTCGTCCATTCCGGGATCGCTTAGTGCAGTATTTTTCCGACTACACCCAGGCAATATTGACCAGCGAGTGGGTGCGGATTTTTCTTTATGCAGGCTTACAAGACCCGTCTTTGAACCAACGTTATCTACAAATGCTCCATGAGCGGATCTTCAGGATCCTTAGCCAGGAGTTGCAGTACGACTTGGGGCGGGAGCAGGCCTTGACACCGAGACAGGCCATGTTGGAGAACGAGGCCTGGTGGGGATTACACAGTAGTTTTTTTTACATGGGCGTGCGCAAGTGGGTTTATCAGCTTGAGGTGCCCGATGAACTTGAAGCTGTTATTGCCTATCGAGTTGATGCTTTTCTGGACGGATTAAGGTAAATACTTGCGCGGGTGCGTCCAGTGTAGTTTGACCGACACGCTCAAACAGAGGGTGTCGGTTGCCATGTCTCGATACGCTGGACAATAAATCTGTGCAGCTCGCGCAATAGTGGCGTGATCTGCTGGCGGCCGGCCGCCAGCAGGTAAAGGGGCGAGGCTTCAAATCCCCAGTCTTGGCAAAGCGGAAGTAAACGGCCGTTGGCCAGATCGTCTGCTACATCAAAGTAGGCTTTATAAGCAATGCCTTTGCCCAATAAGGCCCAGCGCCTGACAACATCCCCATCATTGGACACATTGACGGCTCGGACATCGACGGTCATTGCTGGCTCTCCGGCTCGTTCAAAACGCCAGCGATCATGTACGTCCCCACCTAGCATAAAACACAGGCAGTCATGCTCTTTTAGTTCATACGGGGTTGTGGGGAGGCCGCGACGGCTCAGGTAAGACGGTGCGGCACACAGAACGCGGCGGTGCTGGGTGGCAATAGGCATCGCCACCAGATTGGAGTCAGCTGGATGGCCATAGCGAAAGGCGGCGTCAATGGGTTCGCTGTACACGTTGGCCAGCCGGTCGGACAGATGCAGGCGTATGTCTATGCCCGGATTGGCATCCTGAAATTCGTTTAACCAAGGCAACAGCACGTTGCGTCCCAGGTCAGACGGTGCGGCCAGCTTCAGTTGGCCACGGGAGCCGGGGCCACCGCTGGCCAGTTGCAGGCTGGCCTGTTGCAGGGCGGACAGGGCGGGACGGCATTGAGCCAGGAACACTTCGCCTTCAGAGGTCAGCCGCAAATGGCGGGTGGAGCGCAGGAAAAGCTGTACGCCCACTTCCGCCTCCAGGCGCTTGAGTGCCGCGCTGGCCGCTGCCGGTGTAATGCCCAACCCTCGCGCTGTGGCCGATAGGCTGGCAGTGTCTGCGGTGCGAACAAAAATTTCCAGATCCTGCAGTGCTTTCATGGCGTGTCTCGCTGGGCTGAGTTCAACGTGTTTATGCTGAAAAGTGAACTAATGGGATTAATTATGATGCGATTTTCAAAATATTTTTGAAAATCGTTTCAAGCAAAGGCCTGTTTTTCTAAAGAGTCTGAAAAGGCACACTGTGATCCACACTTCCACTTTCTTGATGAGGGTTGCAAATCATGGCTTTAGAGACATCTGTTTTGTTTTCGGCGTTAAACGTGGGCAGCTTGCAGCTACCGAACCGTATCGTGATGGCTCCCATGACGCGTAGCCGTACCGATCAGCCGGGGGATATTCCGAATGCGTTGATGGTCCAGTATTACGCTCAGCGTGCCAGTGCGGGTTTATTGATCAGCGAAGCCACGCAAATTTCTCGGCAAGGGCAAGGCTATAGCTTCACTCCCGGTATTTACACTCAGCAGCAGGTGCAGGGCTGGCGTCTGGTAACGGATGCCGTGCACCAGGCCGGTGGTCGGATTGTCTTGCAACTGTGGCATGTAGGCCGGATGTCTCATGCCAGCTTTCATGCCGATGGGCAGACTGTGGCTCCCTCGGCCTTATCGCCTCAGGCCCAGGTTTGGGTCGTGGGGGAGGATGGGGTGGGGCGGATGCTGGATTGCCCCGTGCCGCGTGCTCTGACCGAGCAAGAGATTGCCGCCGTGATTGAGGACTATCGCCAGGCCGCCGCCAAGGCGATACAAGCCGGTTTTGATGGCGTGGAAATCCATGGGGCCAATGGTTACCTGATTGATCAGTTCCTGCGTACCACCTCTAACCATCGTGAAGATGCGTATGGCGGCAGTGTGGAAAATCGTGTTCGCTTTGCCAGAGAAGTGGTCGAAGCGGTAGCGGGCGAGATCGGGGCAGAACGCACCGGTATCCGTTTGGCTCCCTTTATTACGCAGCGCGCCATGAACTGCCCCGAAATCATCCCCACCATTTTGCATTTGGCGAAGGTATTGGACGGCAAGGGTTTGGCCTATATCCACTTGTCAGAGGCGGATTGGGAGGATGCGCCTGAGATTCCTGATGATTTTCGTCACGCCTTGCGTGCCCATTTCTCGGGCCGAATTATCGTTGCGGGCAAATACGACGCACACAGAGCCGAGCAGATTGTAAAGAGTGGCCTGGCGGATCTGGTGGCATTTGGCCGCCCCTTTATTGCCAATCCAGATTTGCCAGCACGCTTGCGTCATCAGCTTCCCTTAGCCAGCTTCGACCCCCACACCTTGTTTGGAGGTGGCGCACACGGCTACACCGATTATCCGAGCATGGCCTAAGACAGACGACTGATTTTAAAAAGGAAAAAAGATGAAAGCGATTGCCTACAAAGTCCCTCAAGCGATTGAGCAGCCCGAGTCCCTGTTGGATGTTGAGTTGCCCGACCCGGTGGCCACAGGCCGTGATCTGTTGGTGCACGTACAGGCGGTGTCGGTTAATCCGGTCGATACCAAGGTTCGGGAATCGGCTCAACCTGCGGAGGGTGAACAATACAAGGTGCTGGGTTGGGATGCCTGCGGGATTGTGCAGGCGGTAGGACCACAAGTGAGCTTGTTTCAGCCTGGTGATCGCGTCTGGTATGCCGGTTCCATTGCGCGCCCTGGCACCAATAGCCAACTGCATTTGGTGGACGAGCGTATTGTGGCGCATGCGCCCAAAACGCTGAATTCTGCGGCGGCGGCTGCCTTGCCCCTGACCACCATTACGGCCTGGGAGATGCTGTTTGACCGCTTGGGCGTAGCCCCAGGAAAGGCTCCTGCTGGCAAGACTTTACTGATTGTGGGGGCGTCTGGTGGTGTGGGTTCTATTTTGACGCAGTTGGCTTCCCGCTTGACTGCTTTGACCGTCATTGGCACTGCTTCCCGCCCTGAAACCCAAGCTTGGGTGAAGGAGCTGGGCGCGCATCATGTCATTGACCACAGCCAGCCTTTGGCAGCGCAACTGGAGCGCATCGGGCATCCGGAAGTGGATTATGTCGTCAGCCTGACGCATACCGATCAGCATTTTGACCAGCTCGTGCAGGTCATTGCCCCGCAGGGGAAATTCGGTTTGATTGATGACCCGGCCAGTCTTGATGTGGGCAAGCTCAAACGCAAATCTGTGTCTTTGCATTGGGAATTCATGTTTACCCGTTCCTTGTTTGGCACGGACGATATGCAGGCCCAGCACCGTTTGTTAAGCGAAGTCGCAGCCCTTATTGATGCGGGCTTGATACGTACTACCATGACGGAGCGTTTTGGCAGTATCAATGCCAGCAATATGAAGAAAGCCCATGCCTTGATCGAGTCGGGCAAGGCAAGGGGCAAACTGGTTCTGGAGGGGTGGGGCCAGTAGCACCAAGCTGTGTTCTAGCCTTTAGCAGGCTGTAGGCTTACTGCTGTTCAGGCGTGGAGCTAGTTGATAAGGGCCGGCCGCATGGCCTTGGGTGGCTTTGCAGGTTTTGTGAGGGCAATCGTGTCAGGTGGCCGATTCAGGCTGCCTGACGGCTACTCTCGAACCAGTTCCACAGTGCCTGGCGCTCTGGCGCCAGCTCCACGGCCAGCCCACCCGTAAACTCACGCCAGGCAGGCAAATAGGTGTGGGCGACCACGGTCAACACCGGGTAGCCTTGGTCGATCAAGGCCATGATTTCATTGTTAAAACCCTGGCCGTCTGCTTCCATGATGCCAAAGCGATTCACAATCACCAGATCGGCAGGGCTTTCCAGCGCCTGCCGTAGCACTTCGCTGGCTTCCAGCAAGGCGCCAATATCCAGACAGCAAGCCGTGGATTCCGAACCCAGGTTCTGGGTGATGGGATAGAGCGTGCCCTTGTCCAGATCCTGCACGGTGCGCAGGCTATGACCTTCCTTCTGGATTTCCGGGCCTTGCACCAGACCACAGACGCGGTAGTTTTTCGCGCGCAACTCCTGCACGAATTCCAGCAGCAAGGCGTCGGCACTGCCTTTGCCTGCATGCACGATGGCCGCAAGGGCAAAGGGCGTAGAAGGGGTGTCCATCGGGGTTGGGCTCCAGGCGACGGTTGAGTTTATGGATTAAAGACACGTTGTACACGCTTTTAGTAATCGCTGGGAAGCGGCAAGTGGGCCTGGGTTTGCTGCCGCACTGCATGGGCCTAGATGGGTATTCAGACTGAAGTACGTTCAACACTGACGATCCTGATACCTGAATATCATGACCTGTTCAGGCTGGTGTTCACCCATGTCAGGGGCACTGAAGAATAAGTAGGGCCAGGGCTGCTTGCTTGTTTCGATTTTGAATCAGTCTTGTCACCACCAAGGGCGTAGGCCCGGTTCCATGAGACAATTCATGCACTTTTAGTGATTGATGGGATATTCGATTGGACAAGACTTTTGTTAAGGGCCTGGTGCTCCTGGAAGCCCTGGCCAAGCACGAACGAGGCTCGGGTGTGACCGAGCTGGCCAATCAACTGATGCTCAATAAAAGCAATGTGCATCGACTGTTGCAGGCGCTGGTTCACCAGGGCTTTGCGCGCAAGAACGAAGACACCGGGCGCTACGAGCTGACCATGAAACTGTGGGAGTTGGGCTCGGGCTTGGCCAATCGGCTGGATGTACGCGTGGAGGCTTTGCCCTTCATGAAAGAGCTGGCCGAGCAAACCCAGGAAACAGTGCATTTGTCGCTGCTTGATGGGGTCGAGGTGCTGTATATCGAAAAGATCGACAGCCCGCAGCCTGTGCGTGCCTACACCACTGTGGGCGGACGCTCGCCTGCGCAATGTGTGGCAACGGGCAAAGCGATGTTGGCCTGGGCCAGTGAAGATACCTTGAATCTGATCAAGAACCGTCTCAAACCTTATACGCCGCGTAGCCTGGTCAAGTTTGGTGATTTGCGCCGTGAACTGGAACAAGTGCGCGAACAGGGGTATGCGATTAACCGGGGCGAGTGGCGTGAGCAGGTCGTGGGTGCGGCTGCACCTATTTACGACAGTCGGGCAATGGTGGTGGCGGCGTTGGGCATTTCCGGGCCTGCCGAGCGCCTGGAAGAAGCGCGACTGATTCAGGCCGGTAAAACCTTGATGACGGCAGCGGCGCAGATCTCGCGCCGCTTGGGTTATAGCGGTCGCTAAACCGTTATAGAAGACAGGTTCCGGGCTGGATGAAACAGCCCGGATTGGAACTGCTGTTAAAACTTGGATGGCTTCGCCCATGTTTTGTCGCCGGGCCGCCCCAAGACAAAAACTCCCCCTTGGGGGGCAGCAAGCCGAAGGCGTAGCGTGGGGGCTTTTTTTGTCGCCGGGCCGCCCCAAGACAAGAACTCCCCCTCGGGGGGCAGCAAGCCGAAGGTGCAGCGTGGAGGCTTTTTTTGTCGCCGGGCCGCCCCAAGGCAAAAACTCCCCCTCGGGGGGCAGCAAGCCGAAGGCGCAGCGTGGGGGCTTTTTTTGGGGCCGTTCAATATCAGCGTTCAAGACTTTGCGGCCTGCCTGAAGGCCGCGATTCTTTCCTTGATGCCGGGTGCGGAAGCCGAGCGCACCAAGGCTGCCATATCCCGATCAGCCTGTTGTGGGCAACCCGTTAACTGATGCAGATAGGTGCGACTGCTCGCGTCCAGCAAGCCTGCTGTTTGTTGAGCTTGCTCGATGACCGCAGGCCACGCGTCGGACTCTTGCGTGTCGTCAATAAATCCTAGTTGTTTTGCTGTGGCAGCATCAAAAACCTGGCTTCCTGCCAAAAGTTGATGAGCCTGCTGACCGCCGATCAGGGCCGCCAGTCTGCCAGTTCCCAAGGCTAGCCCAAACTGCAGTCCAGGCATGCGAAAGCGCGCGTCCGCGCTGGCCACGCGCTGACGGCAGACAGCAATCAAATCCACGCCTGCGCCGAAGTTTTGCCCATGCGCCAGGGCCAGGGTGGCGCACGGTGTGTGGGCCAGCCTCTGCAAGAGGGTTTCGATGCGGATAAAGCGCAGCACCAGATCCCCCTCGCTTTGCTGCTCGTAGTCGCTGAAGTCAAAACCGGCACTGAAGTTACGGCCTTCACCGCGCAAGATCAGCAGATCGGCCTGGGCCTGTTCTGCGGCCTGCACGGCCGCGATCAGGGCTTCGACTAGCTCGGCCGACAAGGCATTGCGTTTGTCGGGCCGGTTTAGCGTCAGGGTCCAGACTTTGCTCGCGCAGTCCACGTTCAGGCTGGGGCTGCGGCTGCAATACGGCGCTGTCATGGGGTGACTCCGTGCAAGATGCTGTCGTTATGTTCGCCCAGCGCGGGGGGGGGCAGACGGACGGGCAAGCCCACCCCATTAATACGCAGGGGCGAGATAAAGCTGCGGGTGTCCGTATCCGTACCCGGCAGGCGAATGTTTTGCACCCATTCCATATGTTCGACCTGCGGGTCGCGCAAGACGTCGGAATAGCGGTTGATGGGGCTGCAGGGTACGCCTTGGGCACGGAATTGGGCCAGCCAATGTTCGCAGTCGTGCTGCACAAAAATGGCTTCCAGCAATTCACGCAAGGCGTCTTGATGTTTGGCGCGCAGGGTGGTGCTGGTAAAGCGTTCATCCTCGGTCAGATCCGGGCGTTCAACAACCTGACAGACAGAGCGCCACAGCGCGTCGTTGCCTGCGGCCATGGCGAAGTAGCCGCCTTTGCACTGGAAGGCCTGGTAGGGCGCATTGCGTGGATGGGCGGAGCCCAGCTTGTCCGGGTCGCGGCCACTGCCGAAATACTCCGAGGTTTGCAATGCAGCGATGGCTAGTGTGGTCCCCAGCATGGGTACGTCTATATGCGCGCCCTGGCCGGTGGCACGAGCTTGTGGCAAGGCGGCGCTGATGGCAAAAGCCGCATATAAACCGGCAGCAAAATCGGCCAATGGGACCCCGCATTTAACCGGGGCACCGCCTGCCTCGCCAGTGACGCTCATCACCCCGCTCATGGCCTGAATCGTCAGATCGAAACCGCCTTCTTGCGAGCGTGGGCCGCTTTGTCCATAGGCGGAAATGGAGCAGTACAGCAGTCTGGGGTTAATAGCTTTCAGACTCTCGTAGTCCAGTCCTAAACGTTGCATGACGCCGGGCCGGTTGTTCTCCAGCAAGACATCGGCATTCAGCACCAGTTGGCGTGCCTTGGCCACATCGTCAGGGTTTTTCAGATCCAGCGTCACCGAGCGCTTGTTGCGGTTTAGCGAAGCAAAGTTCTCGCTGTAGCCCTGGTTGATGGGCGGCCAGCTTCGTAAGGTGTCTCCCCCTTTGGGGTGTTCGATTTTGATGACGTCAGCCCCCATATCGGCCAACAACATACCGCAGTACGGGCCAGCGGCCACATTGCAAAATTCCAGTATCCGAACCCCGTTCAGGGGCAATGTCGTATCCATGAATCAGCTCCAGAGCGTGATATAGGTAGATGGGGGCCGACAGGGCCTTAGGCGTTCACATCAACCACGATGCGGCCGCGTACTTTGCCCTCCAGTAGCTGGCCGGCCTGATCAATGGCTTGGGAAAGCGTGATGGTGCTGGCACCGATGCGCTCCAGGGCCTCGATGGACAAATGCTTGGCCAGCAAGTCCCAGGCCGCCAGACGCTCGGGTTTGGGGCAATGGACGCTGTCCACACCGATCAATTGAACGCCGCGCAAAATGAAGGGGGCCACAGAAGCGGGGAAGTCCATGCCCTGGGCCAGACCGCAGGCGGCCACTGCGCCCAGATATTGTGTGCCTGCGCAGACATTGGCCAGGGTGTGGCTACCCACGCTGTCAATGGCTCCAGCCCAGCGTTCCTTGCCCAGCGGTTTACCAGGTTCGCTTAAGGTATTGCGGTCCACAATCTCGTTGGCGCCCAGGGCCTTCAGATAGCTTTCTTCCTGAGGACGGCCCGTGCTGGCCATCACGGTGTAGCCCAAGGCATGCAGCAGGGCTACGCTGACACTGCCTACGCCACCGGCGGCACCCGTCACCAGAATGGGGCCTTTGTCGGGTGTCACGCCTTGGCGTTGCAAGGCACGCACGCACAGGGCAGCGGTGTAGCCGGCGGTACCAATCATCATGGCTTGCTGGGTGGAGAAGGCTTCGGGCAGGGGAATCAGCCAATCGCCTTTCACGCGGGCCAACTGTGCCAGACCGCCCCAATGCACTTCGCCCACGCCCCAGCCGTTCAGCACCACTTTTTGGCCGGCGTTGAAATTCGGATCGCTGCTGTCGGTGACCGTACCGGCAAAGTCGATGCCGGGCACCATGGGGAACTGGCGCACTACGGGGGATTTACCCGTCATGGCCAGGCCGTCTTTGAAGTTCAAGGTGGAGTAGTCGATGCGAACCGTGACCGAGCCGTCGGGTAGAGCAGATTCGTCCAGGGATTGCAGGCTGGCCTTGTATTGGCCGTCGGTTTTGTCGATGACGATGGCAGAGAACATGAATGATTCCTTCGATCAGTTAAAGGGTTTTGTTCTGATATTTGGAACGGCGTTCTTAAAAATGACGTAAAAAATCGGTGTTTTCATTGTATCTAGAAGTGCGTTGCGGTCAAGCCCAACGCGACATGATGATTGAACTGGGGAAATCCCGGAGGGGATTAATAGTTGACACTTGAAATCAAATCTCCCACTATTTGAACCGTTGTCCTCAGTTGCTTGTGTTGTTGCTGTCTGTTGTACTCGCGCCGTTTTCACGGCATTTTTAAGATCAAAAACAAGAACAGCGTTCTATATAGTGGAACAATAAGAGAGAAAAACTCTCACACAGGAGGCAAGGATCATGTCTAATTCTTTTTTTTCGCGTACAGGGTTTTTACGCACAATGCTGGTTTCGGGACTGGTGGCAGTGAGCAGCTTTTCTGCCCCGGCGGCCATCGCGGCCGATACCTATCCCAGCCGTGAAGTCACTTTTGTGGTTCCCTATCCCCCCGGCGGCAATAGCGACAATCTGGCGCGCGTGTTTGCCGACCGTTTGCGCGTCAAGCTAGGCGTTCCCATCGTCATTGAGAATCGACCCGGTGGCACGACGTCGATTGGGACTTCCATCGTAGGTCGTGCCAAACCTGATGGCTATACCTTGTTGCTGGCCACCAGCACGGCTTTTACGGTGCTGCCCTATATACGCGATGTGCCGTATGACCCGGTCCAGGGCTTTGAGTTTATTGGCAGCCTGGCGGGTTATCTGCCCATCATGACGGTACGTAATGACTTGCCTGTCTCCAATCTGAAAGAGTTTGTTGAGTTGGCGCGCAAAGAGCCTGGAACCTTGACCTTTGGCTCTGCAGGCATTGCGTCGGGAGGTCATTTGGCCGGCGAGATCTTGAAAAATTCGCAAAAACTGGATCTATTGCACGTCCCCTTCAAGGGGTCAGCGGACACCATGACGGCCTTGCTGGGCAAGCATGTTGATTTTTTTATTGATGGTGTCGGGCTGGAACTGGTGAAAAGTGGTAAAGCCAAGGCCTTGGTCACGTATGCCAGTGTGCGCCACCCCGAATTGCCAGATGTGCCCACTCCCGGTGAAGAGGGTTTTGAGCTCGCTTTGCCTTTTGAAGGTTTCTGGGGGCTGGCTGCGCCCGCCGGCACGCCCGAGCCGGTCATACAGAAATTGGCCAAAGCCACGGAAGAAATCCTGGCCGAGCCGCAAACCCAGGAGCGTTTTCATCGCATCAGTGTCAGCGCCAGCTGGAAAGATGGGCAAGCCTATGCCAAAGATCTGGAAAAAAGCCGCGCCTATTACCGCGAGCTCCTTAAGACCATCAAGATGAGCGATGAGTAAACGCTCACAGAACCCCCAACAGGAGAAACATGGGATGGAGACCGTCACTTGCGTCAGCGCACTGGACGCGTTGCTGGACCCGGCATCCATAGCCTTGGTCGGCGCCTCGGAGGATCAGTCCAAGTTTGGTGGGCGACTGTTTCGCATGTTGCTCAAGCACGGTTATGGCGGCAAGGTCCTACCCATCAATCCCAGCCGCAGCAGTCTGTTTGGTTTGTCTGCTGTGCCCGGTCTGGCTGCGCTGGACAGTGCTCCGGATCTGGCCGTGTTTACGGTGGGAGCCGATACCGTTCTGGAGCAGGCACAGATTGCGGCCCAAATGGGGGTGCGCGGTCTGCTGGTGATCTCTGCAGGCTTTGCCGATGCAGGCGAGCGAGGGCTGGAGCGTGAGCACGCTTTGCTGCGTATCTGTCGTGACTCGGGCATGCGCCTGATCGGCCCTAATTGTTTGGGCATGATCAGCCCCAGCCGCAATCTGGTGCTGTGTTCTTCGCCGGTGCTGGACAGAGACAGCCTGCCGGAGCGGCCTATTGGTTTTGTCAGCCAAAGCGGTGCCTTGATGACCACGTATTTTGATCGGGCATGGGCGATGGGCGGCGGCTTTACCTATGGCTTCTCGGTGGGCAATCAGGCGGACCTGGACCTGTGCGACTTTGTGGATTTCCTGATTGATGATCCCCAGACGCAGGTGATCTGTACCTATATAGAGGGCATTAAAGATACCCAGGCTTTGCGTCGTACGGCTCGCCGGGCTCAAGCCGCAGGCAAGCCCTGGCTGGCCGTCAAGGCCGGGCGTTCCAGTGCGGGCAAGGCGGCCGCCTTTTCGCATACCGCCAGCGTAGCGGGGGACCATGATGTGTTTGCCAGTGTCTGCCGCGATGAAGGCATCAGCCTGATGGACGATATGGGAGCCATGCTTTTGTTGGCAAACAGCATGGTGCGCTTTACCAGCAACAAGATTTCCAAGGTCGCGATTGTGACACCGTCAGGTGGTGGAGGGGCCTTGGCTGCCGATGCCTTGGCAGACCACGGCGTGGAGCTGTCCAACTTTTCTGCTTCTACCAAGCATGCTTTGGCCGCCCACTACCCGGCCGGGCAGGCGGATAACCCGGTGGATTTGGGAGCGCGTCTGACTCAGGACTCCACCGAGGTAGCCCGCGCCACCTTGGATGCCTTGATGCAGGATCAGCAAAGCGATGCGGTATTGATTACGGCCTCCATGTGTCCGCAGGAATGGATGGCGGCTCTGATTGAAAAAATCATCCATCCCGAACCGCACTGGGCCAAGCCCGTCATGGTGGCCTTTGATGCCGGTGCAACGTCCGAGCCTTTGCGGCAGAAGCTGGCCCAGCACGGCCATGCGTATGCCAGCTCCAGTCTGGAGGCGGCCTTGGCCTTGTCGGCCTGGAAACGTCATGGGCAGTTTGTGCCGCGTCAGGCGGCTTTGCGCCCCAGCGCTTGCCAGGCTCCTACCGTGATGCCGCGTGGTGTCCTTAATGAAGACCAGTCCAAGCGTTTGCTGGCGCATTACGGTTTGCCGGTGAATCTGGGTCAGGTATGCGAGGACGTGGAGCAGGCCGTGGCGCAAGCGGAGCAGATGGGCTATCCGGTGGTGATGAAGATCGTCTCTCCCGACATCGTCCATAAAACCGAAGCGGGCGGGGTGGCGCTGGATGTGGCCGACGAGGCCAGCTTGCGACGTGATTTTGCCCGGCTCTACGCGAATGCCAAAGCCTATAAAGCGGATGCCCGTCTGGAAGGTGTTTTGGTGCAGGCCATGGCCAAGGGCGATGTGGAACTGCTGATCGGCGCGCGCCAGGATGCGCAGTTTGGCCCGGTGGTGGTGTTTGGTGCGGGCGGCATTCTGGTGGAAATGTTGTCAGACCGGGTCATTGCGGCCGCACCGCTAACCTTGGCTGATGCGGACCGGCTCTTGTCCACCTTGATGATCGACAAATTGTTGAAGGGGTACCGGGGGCGCATGCTGGATCGGGCCGGTGTGCTCGATGCGATTGTGCGTGTCAGCTTTCTGGCCCACGACTTGCGCGATACCGAGTTTGAATTGGACATCAACCCATTGATTGTGGCGGCCACCCGTTGTCATGCTGTCGATGCCCGCCTGTCCATAGGCACATAAAACCAATACTTATTCTTTGAAAAATACCCAGGAGGAGTCAACCATGTCGGATTATCAGTGCATTCTTGTAGAAAACCACGATGACGGTGTTTCCATCTTTACGATCAATCGACCTGATCGCCGCAATGCCTTGAGTGCCACCGTGGTCAAGGAATTACAGCAGGCTTTTCTGGCCTTTGATGAAGATCCCACACGCCGCGTAGCCGTGCTGACCGGGGCAGGGAACGATGCCTTTTCAGCCGGTGCTGACGTCAATGAGTGGCCCGAATTGTGGCGTGCTATTCCCACGGTAGGCTTTGAAACCGACAAGCCCATTATTGCGGCCGTCAGTGGCTGGTGCGTGGGTGGGGCCTTGGTGATGGCCATGATGACGGACTTGCTGGTAGCTTCCGAGAGTGCCAAGTTTTCTTACCCTGAAGCCAAGCTGGGCTTTACGGGGGGCATCATTTCCGGGCTGGCCTCGCGCATTCCCCATCACGCTGCCATGGAAGTGATCTTGTTGTGTCGCACTCTGGAAGCCCGTCGTGCCTACGATCTGGGCTTTGCCAATGAGGTGGTGCCGGTCGGGGAGCACGTCCAGGCGGCGGTGCGCATGGCGCAGGATCTGGCCAAGATGTCGCCGCGCGTGCTGCAAACCTTGAAGCGCTTTATCAATAATGAGGTGCTCACGCGTGGTCCGTCTGAGCAAATGGCGCGTACCATGCGACACCTGAAAGCAATCGAGGATAGTTATGATGCCAAGGAAGGGATGAACGCGTTCAAAGAAAAACGCGCCCCGGTGTATCTGAACAAATAAGAATTGATTCACGCATTGGGCCGCAAGGCCCAGTCAACGATGGAGACATCCCCGTATGCACCCCCGTTTTGAGCGCTTTATCCAAGGGATGAATGAACTGACGGCCCGCCCTGCGGTGGGCGAGGCGGATATCTTGGGTGATGGCCGCGTTTTGCTGGGCGAGCTGGTGGCCCAGGACGACTGGCTGGCCCCGGAGTACACCCAGCCCCATCCGCAGTTCTATCAGCAGTACTTGCTGTATTGCTGTCCGCAGGAACGCTTTTCCGTGGTCAGCTTTGTGTGGGGCCCCGGCCAGAAAACGCCCATTCACGACCATACGGTGTGGGGCTTGATTGGCATGTTGCGTGGCGCCGAACGTTCCCGGCCTTTTGACCGTGATCCTGATACCGGCCATATGACAGAAGAAGAGACACAGATTCTGGAGCCGGGCGTGGTGGAAGTGGTGTCACCCACGGTGGGCGATATACACGAGGTCTCCAATGTGTATGACGACCAGGTGTCCATCAGCATTCACGTTTATGGCGCCGATATCGGCAAGGTACGCCGCCATGTGTTTGACCCGCAGACCGGGCAGGCCAAGGAGTTTATCTCCGGCTATGTCAACCGGCCTGCATAAGTCTAGGTCCTGCCCGGGGGCTTGCCCCCTCAGGATGCCTGTTCAAGCATGACAGGTGGCTGGGTCACATCAATCCATTGTGCGCTGGTCAGCTCGGCCAGGCGTTGTGGGGTGATGCGTACCGCAGAATTAATAGAACCTGCTGCAGGCAGCACTGTGTCGTAGTCCTGCAAGGACAGGTCGCAGTAGATCTCCAGCGGGGTGGCCAGACCAAAGGGGCAGACCCCGCCGACAGGGTGGCCCGTCAAGGCTTCGGTGCTTTCCAGGTCCAGCATTTTCACACGCGTACCAAAGGCATTGCGCAGCTTCTTGTTGTCCAGGCGGGCATCACCGCGAGCGACCAGCAAGACCACTTTATCGCCTGCTTTCAGACTCAGTGTTTTGGCAATCTGCCCAGGTTCGACTTGGTGCACTTGCGCGGCCAGCACCACGGTGGCGGTGCTTTCGGTGGTTTCAATCACCTGCAGATCGGCAGCGTGTTCGTTAAAGAACTGTTTGACGGAATCAAGACTCATAGCGGATCGGGAAGGATTAGTGTGTTTTGTTAAACTTTTTTGCGAGTGCCTAGTCTTAGCCAAGTGCATCAGAGTGTCAACCAGAGCGCCGTGGCGCTGCAAAACAGGAATGTAATTGTGATTAAACCTTTATTGTTGACGGCCAGTTTGATGGTCTTTAGTTCCGTGGCATTGGCACAGGGGCCCGCTATTACGATGTACCAGGATCCGAACTGTGGTTGTTGTGGGGGGTGGGCACAGCACATGCGCGATGAGGGCTTTGAGGTCAAAGAGGTCAAGGTCGTGAAGATTCAAGACGTGAAGCGGCTTTTTAAAGTCCCGGAGGACCTGGCTTCTTGCCATACAGCGATGATTGAGGAGACGGGCCAACTGATTGAAGGCCATGTGCCCGCCAAGGTCGTCAAACGCATGATGAACGATGGCAGTGTGCGTGGAGTTGCCGCGCCTGGCATGCCTGTCAATTCACCCGGCATGGGCCAGATGGATGGCAATTTAGTTACCGTGGACTTTGATGGGCGTCCTTACTCGCGCGACTGAAAACTGTAACGGGACAGGTGGCATGCAGATACACGAAACTACATAGCGAAACTTGTAAGCGGCCGCCGCACTTGTCATGATGACCATTCATTGACTCTGTTCAGGAGGTTCTATCCATGCAGCCCTCAATTAAAGCTTTTCTTGCTGCTACCGCAGTCGCATTTGGCATGTACAGCCCTTTTGCGATGGCCCAGGGCAATGCGGCTCCGGCCAACTCGGCAGCCCCTGCGGCTACCCAGATCGTTAAACCTACGGATTCTCAACTGGAGCAATATGCGCGCACCTACAAGAAGGTAGCCCAGACCGCTTCGGAATATCAGCCGCGTCTGGATGCGGCCAAAAGTGATGCAGAGCGCCAATCCATCGTGCAGGAGGCCGACCAGCGTTTGGTGGGTGTGGTGACTGCCAATGGTATGGATCTGGCCGATTACAACGGGATCAGTCTGGCTATTCAACAGGACCCGGCCTTGCGCCAGCGAGTTGAAGGGATGATCAAGTAAGGTTTTTGATCCTCGGGTTTGACAGAGCACCGAGTGTCATTGTGTAGTGACCGTAGTGGGTAAATGTAAACCCCCAGGCCCTGAAAAGGCTTGGGGGTTTTTTTTGACCGTCCCCAGCGTGGGTGCTGGGCTCAGTCTAGGCATCCGGCTTATGGAAAATCCGCTTGGGCGCGTGGAATAGGGACGCCGGCATCAATGCGTTTGGCCCATTCTTGTAATGGCAGCGGCGGGACCGGCTCCCAGATACGGCGCAAAATGGGTTTGAGCAACGCGATATCGTGGCCACTGGCCCAGCGATATGGAATCACCGGCAGCCAGGTATCGTTGGCAATGCGCTCAGCGACGACAAAGCGAAAACTATATTGACCAGGGCCCATGCTCATGCGTATATCGCTGACCACCAGCAGGTCATCGATGATGTCATAGCGCAGCCAATTGTCAGAGAACCAGCGCAGTTGCTCTAACTGCTTCAAGGGTGGGAACAAGCGGGTGTAGTCGCTGTGGACGGGCAGGCACAGGGATTCGTACTGATGGCCTTTGGGGGCACGCAGGCGATCGAGCAAACCCACAACGACTTCGCATTCCCGGTCTTGCGTATCGCGTACCAGTACACGCCAGAGCAGGATGTTCATGGGTTGAGCGGCTGAATACACCCGCTCAATGTCTACCTGCTGTTGTTTGAGTTGCTCTGTTGCCTGCTGCTCGGCCCAGAACTTGGCACCGACTGAGGCAGCCAGATACAGGCTACTCAAGAGCAAGGCCCAGGTGCAGGCCCGCACCGTGGCAGGCACTGGACCGCGTATCAGGCCTATGACTGTGGCAATGAACAAGGGAAGGGTGTAGAGCGGGTCAATAATGAAGACGCTGGACCAGGTTGCCGGTGTGGCGGCCAATGGCCACAGCAGCTGTGTTCCGTAACTGGTAAAGGCATCGAGCAGAGGATGGGTAATCAAGGTCAGCCAGATTGCCAGTCCCAGCCGCCCGGCGCTGGCGCGTGCTTGTGGAAACAACAGTCGCCACAAAATAGTGACCAGTATGGCTGCCGCGCTCAGCACGAATAACGAGTGCGAGAAACCGCGATGGCTGACCATCGCGGTAATGGGGTCGCCATATTGAATGAAGACATCCAGATCAGGCAGGGTGGCGATGATGGCACCGGATAGGACCGCCTTGCGGCCATACTGCCGCCCCAGTAGGGAGCCGCAGATGCTGGCACCGAGGACTGCTTGTGTTACGGAATCCATAGCTCTCGTGCAAAGTAAAACAGATACCGGGGCCAGATGCGGCCTGACGGCTTTAGCGTTATGATTTTAAAGTTGAATCCCCGGCGTGCCCCGTTTTTTTTGACAGGCGTCAAAGGTCCAAGGGGTATCAGTCGCGTATAGTGTACGACGGCCTACGTTATCCTTGCGCCTGCGGGCTACGCCACCGCTTCTATCCAGAGAATTCGTTTACCTATGTCTACCTACCTGATCGCGGCTTTATATAAGTTCGTGGAATTGCCCGATTTCGCCCAAATGCGCGACCCCTTGTTTGCTTTTTGTGAACAGCACGAGGTCAAAGGCACGCTGTTGCTGGCGCGCGAAGGGATTAACGGCACTATTGCCGGCCCTCAGGAGGGTATCCGTGCCGTCTTGGCGTATCTGAACTCCGATCCACGCATTGCTGGCCTGGTGCATAAAGAATCCTATGCCGACAAGGCACCGTTTTACCGCCTCAAGGTGAAGCTGAAAAAAGAGATTGTCACCTTGGGTGTGCCAGATCTGAAAACCGCCGAAATGGTGGGCGAGTATGTTGCCCCCGAAGACTGGAATGCCCTGATCAGCGATCCGGATGTAGTGGTGGTGGATACGCGTAACGATTACGAAGTGGGCATTGGCACCTTTAACCGCGCCATCAACCCCAAGACCCAAAGCTTTACCGAGTTTCCGCAGTGGGTAGCCGAACAGTCCAAGGAAGGGGGGGTTTTGCATGGCAAACCTCGCGTGGCCATGTTCTGTACGGGCGGCATCCGCTGTGAAAAATCCACGGCCTTCATGCGCTCGCAAGGCTTTGATCAGGTTTATCACCTGCAAGGCGGCATTCTGAAATATCTGGAAGACATTCCAGCCGCAGAAAGCCTGTGGGACGGCGACTGCTTCGTGTTCGATGAGCGTGTCTCGGTACGCCACGGTCTGGAACCCGGCGATTACGATTTCTGCCGTGCCTGCCGCATGCCCATTAACGAGGAAGAAAAAGCCTCGCCCCAGTTCGAGGAGGGCGTCAGTTGCCCTTACTGCCATGGCCATAGCTCTCCCGAGCAGGTCGAGCGTTTTCGTGAGCGCCAAAAGCAAGTGGCCCTGGCGCGCGAGCGTGAAGAGCGTCACATCGGCGTCAGCATGGACGAGCTGACCGAGCGCCGCGAAGCCGCCCGTCGCAAGGCCGAAGAGCAACGCCTGCTGGCTCAGCAAGGCAAGGACGCCTAGCCCTGATCGGGCAGCTGTGTTACCTCTACTAGCTTGATTCTGACGCTGCGTCGTTTATAGTCCGCCCTTCTGCTGAAGAAGGGCGCTTTGCATGAACGCTAGCGTGTTAAGTCCGTGCCCGCAGCATGGCTTTCTAATGGTATCGAGCATGTCCTTATCTGATCTGCCCATTTTGTATTCCTTTCGCCGTTGCCCCTATGCCATGCGGGCACGCTTGGCCATTGCAGCCAGCGGCGTTAGCTGCCAGTTGCGCGAAGTTGTACTGCGTGACAAACCCGAGGCCCTGCGTCTGGCCTCTCCCAAAGCCACCGTCCCCGTGCTGGTCTTGCCCGATGGTAAGGTCATTGATGAAAGCCTGGACATTATGCGTTGGGCTTTGAGCACTCACGATCCCAAACAGTATTTGCAGCCTGAGCAGGGCGATGCCCAGCAAATGTTGGCTCTGATTGCGGTCAATGATGGTCCATTCAAACGGCACCTGGATTGTTATAAATACCCGGATCGCCATACCGAGGATGAACAGTTCACGGATGCTGCCAGTTTCTCGGTCCTGCATCGGGGGCAGGCCAGTGAGTGGCTGATGGACCTGAATGCCCGCATTGAGCAGCAGGCTTACCTGATGGGGCCGCGCCCTTGTCTGGCAGATGTGGCGATTGCGCCGTTTGTGCGGCAATTCGCACAAGTGGACAGGGCCTGGTTTGATGCGCAGCCTTGGACGGCACTCTCAACCTGGTTATTGAACTTTCAGTCCAGCCCCTTGTTCCTGAGCATTATGGATAAGTATCCTGCCTGGACGTCAGAAAGTGAGGTGGTGCGTTTTCCTGCTGTCTGACCATGCTCTTCATCAGCCCGTTCAGTGCTGGCTTGAGCATGTGATGGCGATTGACTGGATGGCTGATCGAGTCATCGATGGTTGCGTTCAATGATTCAGAGCTAGACGCCCAGTGACGATGAAAGGGCAGGGAAAGTGACGTGAAACGGCTAAAGCAGGCAAGAATGAGCCTGTCAGAACAGTCAGCAGGAAGCCGTTTGTAAGAGCGGACAAACAAGAAAGGCCGGTTTTCAATTGAAAACCGGCCTTTTTTATTAATGTGCCCGGATCAGGCCGTAGCAGTAGCGCGTGGCTCGCTGGCCTCGTGTGCGGGAATCCCCACTTCACCATGTTGATGCAAGGTGACACTGGTATCCAGCGGAGGCAGTTCGCCATTCATGGCGCTGTTGAGCTGATCGGTATCCAGCTCGCCTTCCCAACGGGCAACCACAATGGTGGCAACGGCATTGCCCACCAGATTGGTCAGCGCACGGCATTCGGACATGAAGCGGTCAATGCCCAGGATCAGGGTCATACCGGCAATCGGTACCGAAGGCACCACGGACAGAGTGGCTGCCAGGGTAATGAAACCGGCCCCGGTTACACCGGCTGCTCCTTTGGAGCTGAGCATGGCAACCAGCAAGAGCAGAATCTGCTGCTGTAAGGTCAGTGGAATATCACATGCCTGGGCGATAAACAGGGCCGCCATGGTCATATAGATGTTGGTGCCGTCCAGATTGAAGGAGTAGCCGGTTGGCACAACCAGGCCCACCACTGACTTGGCACACCCGGCGCGCTCCATCTTCTGCATCAAGGTGGGCAACGCTGCTTCCGAGGAACTGGTGCCCAGCACCAGCAGCAATTCTTCGCGGATGTAGCGAATCAGCTTGGTAATGGAAAAGCCGTTGTAGCGGGCAACCGCGCCCAGAATGATCAGCACAAAGAGCACGGAGGTGACGTAGAAGGTCACCACTAGCAGCGCCAGGCTGGAAACGGATTCAATGCCGTACTTGCCAATGGTGAAGGAGATGGCCCCGAAGGCGCCGATGGGGGCGGCTTTCATCAGGATGGACACCAGTTTGAAAATGGGTGTCATCAAGGCTTGCAGCAGTTTCAGCACGGGTTTGCCGTGATCGCCTACCGCCGCCAAGGCAATACCGAACAAGATCGCCACAAACAGCACCTGCAAGATGTCGCCGCCGGTAAAGGGGCTGATCAGGGTGGCCGGGATGATGTTCATCAAAAAGCCCGTCAATGTGCTGTCGTGGGCTTGCTGCACGTAGCCCTGAATGGAGCTGGGGTCCAGGGTGCTGGGATCAATGTGCATGCCACTGCCGGGCTGCACGATATTGCTGACCACCAAGCCTACAATCAGGGCCAGCGTTGAGAAGGTCAGAAAATAAATCATGGCCTTGCCCACCACACGACCGACTTTTTGCAAATCTGTCATGGCGGCAATGCCGGTGGCCACCGTCAGGAAAATAACGGGCGCAATAATCATCTTGACCAGCTTGATGAAGGCATCGCCCAAGGGCTTCATGCTCTCGCCCAGCGAGGGGTAGAAATGGCCCAGCAAAATCCCGATAGTGATGGCGATGATGACCTGCACGTACAAAATCCGATACCACTTGATTTTGATGATCTGCGGTACCGGACGGTCTCCTGTGCTTATATCCATCATGATGTCGTCTCCGTGACTTGATGTTGCCGACCTGCCAGTCGGCGGCTGGCCTGCTTGGAATTGTGTGTAGGCAGGCGGTTTACGCTCGCCGGAATCCTTGTTCCGGCCCATAAGCTCATGACTAAAGCAACATCCGTGCCAATCTGTGCTCAGCGGGGAAGTCAGCAAGCAGGCGGCTTGCAGGCAGGAGATTTGCCCGCTTGCTGCTAATGTGTGCGAAAATCCGCACAATCATTATTTTTTTTGGCGATATTTCGCACAAATTTCATGAATTCCAATCCAGTTTCTTCGGGCATGCGGCGGCGCTTCAGGCTTGAATGGTTGCTGTTGTTGAGCTTGGCCGTGGTGCTGGGACTGTTTGCCTTCTGGCGTTCGGCCGATTTGGGTACGACCCGCCTGCTGACACAAAGCGAACAGCGGCTGGATTCCTTGATGCGCGGGAACGCGGGCTGGATCAGGACGATTCGCGATAAGTTCCGTACCTTGTCCTTTGCCCTGGCCCAGGACGAGGCCCTGCGCCAATATCTGATGGGCAATCCTGCTTATGGAGATGCCCAGGCGTTGAACCGCAAGTTCGAGCAGTTGGCTGAAGATACAGGTGCTCCCGTTCTGTACTTGCTGGATACTCACTCGCAGACGTTGGTGTCCAGTAACTGGCAGGCGCCCGACAGCTTTGTGGGCAATCATTACGGCTTTCGGCCTTACTTCACCAAAGCCTTGGAGCAAGGGCACGCCGAATATTTCGCCTTGGGGACTTCCAGCGGTAAGGCGGGTTTGTATATCTCCCGCATGGTGCCGGGCCAGGACGGCAAAGCCGTTGGCGTCGTTGTGATCAAGCTGGTGTTCGATCTGCTGGAAAAAGAATGGGAAGGTTATGGGGATCGCATGTTTGTCAGCGATCCAAACGGTGTGATCTTGTTAAGTGGTGAACCGGGCTGGCGTTTGCATAGCCTGGATCAAACCTCAGCCGAGCACTTGGCCAAGCTTCGGGCTAGCCAGCAGTTTGGTGATGAGCCGTTGAGGCCGGTGGGTTTGAGCATGTCGGATTCCGGCGAACGGGCCTCTTTCTGGAAACTGGGGCAGGAACGCTTCTTGCATGTGCAACAGCCGGTGGTGGGCAGCGATTGGACCTTGCACGCGATGGCACCGATGGATGCCGCCTTGCAGACGCAGGCGGTTCAATCTCGTTTGATGGTGATGGGGCTGTTATGTGCGGCGCTGGTTCTGGCGGCACTGGCGTTGCAACGCAATCAACAGCGACGCGAAGCTCAGGCACGCCAGGAGTTACTTCGTGATGCCCTGGAAGAAGCGGTGGAGTCTCGCACGGCCCAGTTGCAGGTGGCGCGTCGTCGCCTGGAGCAGGAGATGCAGGCTCTGCAAGAGGCTCGCTCGCGTGCCCGCGATCTGCGTGAACAATTGGAGCAGGCCGAGAAATTGTCCTTTCTGGGGCAGGTGACCGCCGGGGTCGCCCATGAGATCAATCAGCCCGTGGCGGCAATTGAGGTCTACGCCGACAACACCTTGCGTTTGCTGGAGCAGGGCCAGACGGAAACAGCGCGTCAAAACCTGTCCCGCATCCAGACGCTGACTCAGCGCATAGGCAGTATCACCTCTCAGCTGTGTCATTACGCCCGCAAGCCGCAAGAGCAGGAAGGTCCGGTACAAGTGCGCTCGGCCGTGGACAGTGCCTGGCAATTGCTGGAGCACCGGGCACGGGCCCAAGGGGTAGACCTGGAATTGGAAGGTGTGAACGAATCTGTCCGTGTCTGGGCTCTGCCCGTACGCTTAGAACAGGTTCTGGTGAATTTATTGCGTAATGCGCTCGATGCTCTGGAAGGGGGCCGTCAGGGGCGCATTCGTATTGAAGTCATGAGCGAGCAGCAGCATGTGCGCATTGTGGTTTCCGACAACGGCCCCGGCCTGAGTCCGGAAATCCGCCAGCGTCTGTTTACCCCCTTTAGTTCCAGCCGTCGGCAAGGCCTGGGCTTGGGGCTGGTGATCGCGCACGATATTGTTGCGGCCCTGGGTGGCCGTTTGGAAGAGGGGCCTTCGCGCCTGGGGGGAGCCACATTTCATATCGTGCTGCGCAATGCCGATAGCAAGCTGGACCAGGGAGAGAGATAAGAATGGAAGTCGCATTTGTCGATGATGATGCGGATCTGCGTGCTGCGGTCGTGCAAAGTCTGGAACTGGCGGGTCTGAAGGTGGTGGCCTGTGCCAGCGGGCAGGAGGCCCTGAGCCGCCTGCCCAAGGACTATCCCGGCGTGGTGGTAACGGATATTCGCATGCCGGGTATGGATGGGTTGGCGCTGATGCAGGCTTTGCATGCTCGCGATCCCGAGCAGCCCGTCGTGCTGATTACCGGCCACGGGGATATTGATATGGCCGTGCAAGCCATGCGCGATGGCGCCTTTGATTTTCTGACCAAGCCTTACCAAGCCGAACGCTTGCTGACGGTGATACGCCATGCCGCCATGCAGCGCAGCCTGGTTTTGCAAAACCGTGCCTTGCGCCAGGAGTTGGACGAGGACGGCCAAGGCCCGGCGCTCTTGGGGAATTCAGAGGTCATGGTCAATTTGCGAACCACTTTGCGGCATTTGGCTCAGTCCGATGTGGACGTGCTGGTGGAAGGGGAAACCGGTACAGGCAAGGAAGTCGTGGCCATGTTGCTGCACCGCTGGAGCGCCCGAGCACAGCATCATTTTGTGGCGCTGAACTGTGGTGCCTTGCCCGAAACCATTATTGAAAGCGAGCTGTTCGGTCACGAAGCCGGGGCGTTCACCGGCGCGCAGCGCAAACGTGTGGGCAGTGTCGAACATGCGCATCAGGGCACACTGTTTCTGGATGAAATCGAAAGCATGCCCATGATTGCGCAGGTGCGCTTGCTGCGCGTGTTGGAAACGCGTTGTGTCACTCCCCTGGGCTCCAACGAAGAGCACCCGGTAGATATCCGCGTCGTGGCCGCCAGCAAGGTGGATTTGTCCGACCCCGGCCAGCGTGCGAATTTCCGCGCCGATTTGTATTACCGGCTAAATGTGGTCACCTTGCGCCTGCCACCGTTACGGGAGCGCAAGGAGGATATCCCCATGCTGTTCGCCCACTTTGCGGCGCTGGCCGCCAAGAAGTACGGCATGCCTCAGAAGATGCCCGATGCGCGCAGTCTGGCCTATATGCAGTCTCATCACTGGCCGGGAAATGTGCGCGAATTGGCACACTTTGCCCAACGTGAAGTGCTGGGTGTGCAGCATCCGCAGATCAAGGAATTGGAAAGCGAGGATTTGAGTTTGCCTGCCCGTGTGGAGCAATTCGAGTCTCAACAGATACGTCAGGCTCTGGCGCGTCATCGTGGCGATATCAAGGCGACCTTGCAGGATCTGCGTATTCCGCGCAAAACCTTTTACGACAAGCTGCAACGGCATGGCATTTTGCGTAGCGATTTTGTGCAAGAAGGGGGGCAGGGCGATTGAATCCTGAGCGTTTCAGAGGATTTTTTGTCTGTCCTGTCGGGTTTGGCGGTGTCTGGGTTCTACTCCCAGCGACACACAGCAAGCTGCGTAGGGTCTGCAAAAGTACGTAAGCAATAAAAATAGCGGCCTTAGCCGCTATTTTTATTGCTACCAAGGCGTGAAGCCTTATTCCTGCATACCCGGAACGATGCAGTTAAAGCCGGCGTCAACGTGCGTGATCTCGCCCGTGATACCGCTGGCCAATTCGGACATCAGGAAGGAGGCCACATTGCCCACTTCTTCGATAGTGACGTTGCGCTGCAAGGGAGCGTGCGTCTCGACGAATTTCAGGATCGTGGAGAAATCCTTGATGCCGCTGGCAGCCAGGGTTTTGATGGGACCGGCCGAGATGGCGTTGGCACGAATGCCGTATTCGCCCAGCGCCACAGCCAGGTAGCGCACGGAGGCTTCCAAGGCGGCTTTGGCCACGCCCATGGTGTTGTAGTTGGGGATGGCTTTTTCAGCGCCCAGGTAAGTCAGGGTCAGCACCGAGCTCTTGCGGCCTTTGAGCAAAGGCAGAGCAGCCTTGGCCAGCGCGGGGAAGCTGTAGGCGGAAATGTCGTGAGCAACACGGAACGATTCGCGCGACAGGCCTTCCAGGAAGTTGCCTGCAATGGCTTCACGAGGCGCAAAGCCGATGGAGTGAACCAGGCCGTCCAGACCATCCCAGCGCTCGCCCAGCGAAGCCATGGCTTGTTCGATCTGATCGTCTTCGGACACGTCACAGGGCAGGACGATATCCGTGCCCAGTTCTTGAGCAAAGCCTTCAACACGTTCTTTAAAACGCTCGCCCACATAAGTCAGGGCAATATCAGCACCTTGTTGGCGACATGCTTGCGCAATCCCGTAAGCAATAGAGCGATTCGAGAGGACGCCTGTGACCAGGATGCGTTTTCCTTGCAGGAAACCCATGCTGAAAATCCTTTATGTAATTAGTGGGTGGACTTAGCCACGAATATTGGAACCGGGAACACGCAAACGTGTACCCCTGGAAAGAGTGCTGCCTTTGATATTGTTCAAGCGTCGCAGTTCAGCCACCGACGTGTCGTACCGTTTGGCCAAGGCGTAGAGTGTATCGCCTCGTCGAACGGTATGGGTACGCACGTTGGCGCCACGACGCAAAACAACGGTATCGTTTTTGCGGTTGACGCTGGCCGTTTGCGTACGCGCCCGGCGTGTGCTTTGCGCGACCGGCGCGGCCGGTGTGTTGGTCAGGGAAGCCAGTTGCAGGCTGCCTTCACCCAGGGTGGTGCTGGGCACCAGCAGCGTCTGGGCAACGGCTTTGGTGCTCTTGCGGCTTAAACCATTGATGGAGCGCAGTTGCGACACGGTAATGCCGTGGCGCTGAGCAATGGATAGGTAGCTTTCACCGCGCTTGGACTGGTAGGCCTTCCAGTTGCTGAGCTTGCCCTGATAGGCAGCCAGATTGGCATTGAAAATATCAACCTTGTTGGCAGGCAACAGCAAGGTGCCGCGATCTGCCGGGATGGTGGGGCGATTGTGGGCGGCATTCAAGGCTTTGAATTCGTCCACAGAGATTTCGGCCAGCTCGGCAGCCAGGGCAACGTCAATGTCCTTGTTCTTGCGCACAGCAGTGAAATACGGGGTGTTGCTGACCGGGGGCAGGGTAATGCCGTAACGCTCCGGGTTGGCCACAATATTCTTGATCGCTTGCAGTTTGGGGACGTAATTGCGCGTTTCGTCCGGCATCTTCAGGGATAAGTAGTCAACGCCCAAATCAGCCTGTTCGTTGCGTTCCATGGCGCGGCGCACGGAGCCTTCCCCCCAATTGTAGGAAGCCAGAGCCAAATACCAGTCGCCCTGGAATTCGTACAGGTAAGACAGGTAGTCCAAGGCAGCGCGGGTGGATTCGACTGGGTCGCGTCGCTGGTCTACCCACCAGTTCTGCTCCAGCTTGTACTGCGTTCCGGTGCTGGGGATGAATTGCCACAGGCCCGCTGCATGGGCGCGGGAATAGGCTCCCGGGTTATAGGCACTTTCTACAAAAGGCAGCAAGGCCAGTTCGGAGGGCAGGCCGCGTGCATCGAGCTCGTCCATGATGTGGTACAGATAGCGCGAGGCGCGCTGGCTCATGGTACGGATGGATTCGGGGTGCGACGCGTAGTAATTGGTCCAGTAATCAACCAGATCGGTATGCAGGTTGGGGATGGAGAAACCCCGGCGCATCCGGTCCCACGCGTCTTTGGGTGGGTGGGTCAGATCAATGGTGCGAGACGTATCGGCGGCAATGCTGGTGGAGGTCTTGGCGGCTTTCTGGGGGCTGACCTTGGGGCCTGTGGCGCAGCCTGCCAGCACGAAAGCGCATAGCAGCGCAAAAAGTCTCATTAGGTTCATTGCGGAATCTTTAGAAATTGTTTTTCCAGTCGCGCAGGCTGGCAAATACCTCGACAGGATTATTCAGGGATTGGGCGCCATAGTGCTCGGCAGCCTGAATAACAGCAGTCGTCTCGCAACGCAGAAAGGGATTGGTAGCCAATTCTGTTTTCAAGGTGGAGGGCACCGTAGGCAAGTTTTGCTGACGTTTGAGGGTATCCTGTTCCCAACGTTGGTGCAGTTGGGGATTGTCCGGCTCTACCTGTAGAGCCCAACGTAAATTGGATAAGGTGTACTCGTGCGCACAGCAGATCAGGGTGTCCGATGGCAGTTTCGCCAACTTGCCCAGGGAATCCGTCATTTGTGCCGGGGTGCCTTCAAAGAGACGTCCGCAACCAGCAGCAAACAAGGTATCACCACAGAAAACAAAGGGCTGTTTTACCTCATTTTGACCAAAGTACGCAACGTGTCCGGCGGTATGGCCGGGGATGTCCAGGACGTGCAGCGTCAGTTCCAGAGTAGGTAATTCGACCTTGTCGGACTGGCCGACTCGGACATCACAGGCGGGTAGAGGCTCATGGGCCGGGCCCCACACGCGGGCCGGATGCTTAGCCAGGATATCTTTGACACCACCAACATGGTCACCATGGTGGTGTGTCAGTAAAATGGCATCCAGTTGTAAGGACTCGCGCTCCAGCCAATCCAGAACCGGAGTGGCCTGGCCGGGGTCCACCACCAGGGCGTGACCGTTTCGACTTAGCGCCCATATATAGTTGTCGTTCAGGGCAGGTAGTGGAATCAGGCGAACATCGCTTGGCACAGGCCAGGTAAATGCATTCATCATGGTAGAGGGAGAAAGCGCCAGTGGAGCAGACTTTGAATGATCAATTTGCCCAGTGGTTGGAAACCGTACCGGGGCGATATGTGCGGGCTTGGGAACAAGCCGGAATCGATGCGGAGGTGGTCAACACCTTCGGGTATCATGCCATACAAATTGGATTGCCGCATTGGGACCTCCTGGCGCAAAGCCGCATCTCTTGCAAGGTATGTACGGCTCAGTCCGGCGTCTTGCCTGCCCAGCAGCAAAACCTGGTGTATGCCGAGCCCGAGCATCTGCCTTTTGATACGCAAAGCATTGATCTTTTAATTCTGCCCCATACGCTCGAGAGCGCCAGTGACCCGCATCAGGTGTTGCGAGAGGCTGAACGCGTGCTGGTGCCGGAAGGGCGCATTCTTCTGACGGGCTTTAATCCCTTGAGCTTATGGGGGGCCCATGACTGGATTCCAGGGCTGGAGCGGGGCACGCCGACCTTGCCGGGAGATGTGATGTCCCCCTCGCGTTTGCGCGACTGGTTAAAGCTCTTGTCCTTTGATGTGCAAAGCACGCAGATGGGCTGTTATGCACCGTTGTGTCGTCAGCAGGCATGGCTGGATCGCTGGTCCTGGATAGAGCAAAGCGGAGCGCGCTGGTGGAGCTTTGCGGGCGCCGTCTATATGATTAGTGCGGTCAAACGCACGCCTGCCTTACGCCTGGTCGGGCCTAAGTGGAAGAAAAACCGTCGGCGTGTGCGTCGGCCTATGGTGGTAGCAGGACGCGCTGCCGATGAAGGAATAAGCAAGACATGACAGATGTTGTTGATATTTGGACCGATGGCGCCTGCAAGGGCAATCCGGGTTTGGGTGGTTGGGGGGCGTTGTTGCGTCATGGCGGCCGAGAAAAAGCCATTTGTGGCGGCGAGGCGGATACCACGAATAATCGTATGGAACTGATGGCGGTGATCGAGGCTCTCAAGGCCTTGAAGCGCCCTTGTCAGGTGCGAGTCCACACTGATTCGCAATACGTACAAAAAGGGATGAATGAATGGCTGCCCGGCTGGAAAGCGCGTGGTTGGCGTACTGCGGATAAAAAACCCGTCAAAAATGCCGATCTGTGGCAGGAGCTGGATCAACAGGCGGCCAAGCACGAGTTGACCTGGTTATGGGTGCGTGGTCACGCAGGCGACCCTGGTAATGAGCGGGCGGACCAATTGGCCAATGAAGGGGTGGAAATAGCCAGGCAGTTATAAAGGCCCGGGCGAAGGTCGAACTCGCTGATAGTACTATTAGCCACCCGTCATATTTTGTCAGATAGCTTTACCGGCCTGGCCGGTCAGGATAAGCCGCCCATGATTCTCACGCTGCGCCTCACGATTTTTTCTTTGTTCATCGTACTGTTTGTCAGTAGTACGCCCAGTTGGGCGCAGTCTGACGCCACGCGGGTGGAAGTGCTGCCAGTGCGGCAAACTGAATTGATTCGTGATGTGGCGGCGGTCGGGACCCTGGTTGCCAGAGAGTCCGTCATGTTGCGCCCCGAGATCAGTGGTCGTATTTCAGCCATCAGTTTTGAAGAGGGCCAGCCCATCAAGAAAGGGCAGGTACTGATTCAGTTGGACCCGGCCATGGCGCAGGCGCAGTTAAATCAGGCACAGGCAAATTTGAATCTGGCGAATAGCCAGCACAAGCGCTCTTCGGAGCTGAGCCGTCAGGGCTTTATTAGTCAGCAGGCAAAAGATGAGTCGGGCAGTCGTTTGGCTGTCCAGCAAGCCGAAGTGCAATTGGCGCGCGTGCATCTGGACAAGACCCGTATCCGTGCGCCGTTCGATGGTGTCACCGGCTTGCGCAATGTGTCGGTGGGTGACTACGTGGGGCCCGGCACGGATCTGGTGCAGTTGGAAGCGGTTTCTACCTTGAACGTGGACTTTCGTATCCCTGAACAATATCTGGCCGATGTGAAGGCTGGCATGCCGGTCGAGCTGCGCTTTGATGCGTTCCAGGGCCAAACCCGCCAGGGTTCGGTTCTGGCGGTCAGCCCGGCAGTGGATACGGCAGGCCGTTCGATTTTATTACGCGCGCAGGTGCCCAATGAAGATGGTGTCTTGCGCCCTGGTTTGTTCAGCCGCGTACGCCTGGAGCTGTCTCGCTATCAGGCCTTGATGGTGCCTGAAACCGCCTTGGCTCCTTCGGGGCAGGATCAGTATATCTATATTGTGAAAGATGGCCGGGCAGAGCGTCGACAGGTGCAGATTGGAGTCCGCGAACAAGGCTGGGTGCACGTAACTGGCGATCTGCAAGCCGGCGACAATGTGCTGGTGGCCGGATTGCAAAAGGTGCGTGATGGCGTACCAGTCGATATCCAGGAAGTGATCGACGTCCAAACACAGCCGCAGCGCTAGGGCACAGTCATGGTTCTCTCCGATTTATGCATCCGTCGCCCGGTTTTTGCCACGGTTCTGTCTTTGGTGATTGTGCTGGTCGGTTTCATTTCCTATGAACGCCTGACCGTACGCGAATATCCTGCCATTGATGAACCGGTGGTCTCGGTCATCACCAACTATAAAGGGGCCTCACCGGAGGTGATCGAGTCCCAGGTGACCAAGCCGTTGGAAGACCAGTTGTCCGGTATTGAGGGCGTGAACGTGATGACCTCGCGCAGCCGTTCCGAACGCAGTCTGATTAACATTAAATTCAATCTGGACCGAGCCCCCGATGCGGCCGCCGCAGATGTGCGTGACAAGGTTTCGCGCGCCCGCCGTTTCTTGCCCGATGAGGTGGACGAGCCGATCATCAACAAGGTAGAGGCGGACTCCACCCCGATTATTTATGTCGGTGTGGATACCGGCGACTACAGCATGCTGGAGGCCTCGGACTACATTAAGCGCTATATCAAAACGCGCTTATCCGTCTTGCCCGGTGCAGCCGAAGTACGCGTATTTGGCGAACGCCTGCCCGCCATGCGGATCGACCTGGACCGTACCCGATTGGGGGCCTATCAGTTGACCGTGCAGGACGTGGAAGACGCGTTGCGTAAACAAAACGTGTTGATTCCGGCGGGCCGCATCGAGTCCGATGCGCGTGAGTTTTCCGTGGTGTCCTCCACCGATCTGGAAACGCCCGAGGAGTTTCGCAACATCATCATCAGTCAGGCCGCCGGTTATCCGGTGCGTATCTCCGACATTGCTCAAGTGCGTATTGGGCCTGCCGAGGAACGGGTGTTGGCTCGCTTCAATGGGCAAAACAGTTTGAACATTGGCGTGACCAAGCAGTCCACCGCCAACCCGCTGGATTTGTCCAAAGCGGTGCGTGCCGAGGTGGAGCGCATCAACGAAAGCATGCCGGGCAATATGAAGCTGACCGTGTCTTACGACAGCTCCATCTTCATTCAGAAATCCATTGATTCGGTCTACACCACCATTGCCGAGGCTATCTTGCTGGTGGTGCTGGTGATCGTGTTTTTCCTGCGCAGTTTCCGTGCCAGCCTCATCCCTATCGTGACGATTCCGATCTCTCTGATCGGAGCCTTTGCCATCATGTACATGCTGGGCTTTTCCATCAACACTCTGACTTTGTTGGCCATGGTGTTGGCGATTGGTCTGGTGGTGGACGATGCGATTGTGGTGCTGGAGAACGTTTATCGCCATATTGAAGAAGGCAAAACGGCCATGCAGGCGGCTTTTTTGGGCGTGCGTGAAATTGCCTTTGCCGTGATTGCCATGACGCTGACCCTGGTGGCGGTGTATGCGCCGTTGGCGTTTGCCACAGGCCGTACCGGGCGATTGTTTATCGAATTTGCCCTGACCTTGGCGGCTGCCGTACTGGTGTCCGGTTTCGTGGCCCTGACCTTGACCCCCATGATGTGTTCGCGCATGTTGCGTCCGCACGGCACCAAAGTGGGCCGTGTCAGCCAGGGGATCGAGAACTTTCTGGTCTGGCTGACGCGTGGCTATCGTCGTGTCCTGATTCGCGCTCTGCGTTGGCGCTGGCTGGTCTTGTTGATCGGTGTGGCCGTTGCCGCCACCAGTGCGCTGCTGTTTACGGTTATCAAAAGCGAGCTGGCTCCGATTGAAGACCGGGGGGTCATTTTCGGGATTGTGAATTCGCCTGAAGGCGCCACGCTGGATTACACCTTGCACAATGTGGAACGGGTGGAAGCGCTGTATCGCGGCATACCGGAGACCGAGGGTTACCAGTCCATTATTGGTTTTCCAACCGTGACCGATTCCTTTGCGATTCTGCGTTTGAAGCCTTGGGAGGAGCGCACGCGTAACCAGCAGTCCATCGCGCGTGAGCTACAGCCGCATTTCTCGGCCATTCCTGGTGCGCGTGCCTTTCCGACTAATCCGCCCTCCCTGGGGCAGCGCGCGACCTCCAAGCCGGTGGAGTTTGTGATCATGAGTCAGGCTCCATATCCGGAGCTGGCCAAGATCGTGGACGGTTTTCTGGCTGAGTTGCGAGACTATCCGGGGCTGTTGAATGTGGATACGGACTTGCGCTTGAATACGCCGGAAATCCGTATTGATGTAGACCGCGACAAGCTGGCTGACACCGGCGTTTCGGTGGATGCTGTAGGCCGCACACTGGAGTCCATGCTGGGTGGGCGTCAGGTCACACGCTACCAGAGTGACGGCGAACAATATGATGTGATTGTGCAGGTGGATAAACAGGCTCGCTCCAGTCCGCAAAATATTCTGGATATTTACGTGCGTACCCAGGACGGTGGCATGGTGCAGGCTTCCAACTTCCTGAAAGTGCGCGAAAGCGTGTCACCGCAATCGCTGAACCACTTCAACCGTTTGCGGGCCGTGATTGTGGAAGCCTCGGTGGCACCCGGCTATGCCCTGGGTGAAGTTCTTGAACACATGAATGAGGTGGCTCGCAAGACCTTGCCTGAAACCGTGCAGACGGATCTGGACGGCCAGTCACGCGAGTTCCGGGACTCCTCGGGCAGCATTTATGTCGTGTTCCTGATGGCATTGGCCTTTATTTATCTGGTGCTGGCCGCCCAGTTTGAAAGCTGGCGCAATCCGCTCATCATCATGCTGTCCGTGCCCTTGTCCATGACCGGAGCCTTGCTGGCCCTGTGGCTGTCGGGCGGGACTTTGTCCATTTATAGTCAGATCGGTTTGATTACCCTGGTAGGCCTGATTACCAAACACGGTATCTTGATTGTGGAATTTGCCACCCAACAACGCGAAGCGGGGGCCAGTTTGTACAATGCCGTGGTGCGCGCTTGCGAGATGCGCTTGCGCCCCATCTTGATGACAACCGGCGCGATGGTGCTGGGTGTCTTGCCGCTGGCCTACGCTTCCGGGGCAGGTGCCGAATCCCGCCAGCAAATTGGCTGGGTGCTGGTAGGCGGCTTGTCCCTGGGTACCTTGCTGACCTTGTTTGTGGTGCCCGTGGCCTACACGCTGATTGCAGGCAAGCAAGAAGGGCAGGACAAGCAACTGGAATTGATTGACAAGCCCCAGGCCTCTGTCTGAACCTGTGGTTCTGGTCTGCGGGGAAGCGGCTCGTACCGCCTCCTTGTTCAGTGCCATTACCGTGATTGAATATGTAGGGAAAGTGAATGCGTCAAATTATTCTGGATACTGAAACCACCGGTCTGGAGCCACGCGAGGGGCACCGAATTGTTGAAGTGGGTGGGGTCGAGTTGTTCAACCGTAAATTGACGGGCCGCCATCTGCACTTGTATCTGAATCCGGATAGGGACTCTGATCCCGAGGCCTTGGCCATTCATGGTCTGACCACGGAATTTCTGGCCGGCCATCCACGTTTCAAGGATGTGGTCGATCAGGTGCTGGATTTTGTGCAGGGCGCGGAAGTCATTATTCATAACGCCTCCTTTGATACCCGCTTTCTGGACGCTGAATTGCAGAAGTTAGGCAAGGGACCGTTCTCGCAATACTGCGACAGCATTACTGACTCCTTGCTGGTGGCGCGGGAAATGCACCCCGGCAAGCGCAACTCTCTGGATGCCTTGTGCGAACGCTACGGTATTTCCAACTCTCACCGTACCTTGCACGGCGCTTTGCTGGACTCGGAATTGTTGGCCGACGTCTGGCTGGCCATGACGCGGGGTCAGGATGCGTTGTTGATGGACTTTGACGAGTCCGACAGTCAAGGTGGTGACGGCAGCGATTTGAGCCTGGGCAAGTTTGATCCCAGCGTGCTTAAAGTGCTGCGTGCGTCCGAAGCTGATCAGGCCGAGCACGAGAAATACATGGACGTGTTGGAAAAACAGAACAAGAAGCCGCCCATGTGGCGCGAGATGCTCAATCCAGCAGCAGAGTAACTGTTCAAGAAAAACAGCCGGCCCTGATCTTGTAAATCGAGCAGGGCCGTGCTATAGTTTTTTTCTTCGCAGCTTTTGCAGTTCTTAAAAGCTTCGGGCGGTTAACTCAGTGGTAGAGTGCCACCTTCACACGGTGGAAGTCACAAGTTCGAACCTTGTACCGCCCACCATCTCTTCCTTCTTCTATTTCCCCCTGCAGTTTATCTATTGCCTTTGTCTTGGGCGGTCTGTTCGCGTCTTGTCTTTGTGTTGAGCGCCGCGCTGACTATGGCTATAACTTGTGCAGGCAGCGTCATTCGGCAGGAAAGAGACGAGCTGGGGGGAACTTAAAACAAAATAGCTATTCTCCAGTTGATTGTTGATTGTTGATTGTTGATTGCAAAACGCCCAATGAATACTCATGGGCGTTTTTTTATAGCTAGGGAAACGGCGATGCCAGTAAAGGCATCGGCCTGCCTCTTACAACCAGGTCAAACCAATCGAAATCACGATACCCGAGACAATCAGCTGAATCAGGCAAAAACCCATGATGTCTTTGGCTTTCAGACCGGCAATGGCCAGTACGGGCAAGGCCCAGAATGGCTGCAGCATATTGGTCCAGGCGTCACCCCAGGCAACGGCCATGGCCGTGCGCGCGATATCGGCATCCAGTGCCTGGGTAGCGGCAATGACAACTGGGCTTTGAACTGCCCATTGTCCGCCGCCAGAAGGCACAAAAATATTGACCAGACCGGCGCTCAAGAAAGTCCAGAAAGGCAGGGTAGTGGCAGTGGCAAAAGACACCAGCCATTCAGACAGGCTGGTAGCCAGACCGGAGTCGATCATGATGGCCATGATGCCCGCGTAAAAGGGGAACTGGATCACAATCCCGGCCCCGCCGCGAATGGCTTCATTCAGACTTTTCAGCAGACGACGAGGGGTGCCGTGCAGCAAGATGGCCAGAATCAGGAAGGTGAAGTTGATCACGTTCAGGTTCAGCGTTGCGCCACGTAGCACGAAGTAGTCAAACAAGTAAGTCAGGCCTGCCACACCAATCACAATGGAAATCAGGCGGCTGTTTTCCAGACGGTCTGCAGGACGATCTGTGGATTGGTTGACGTCATCCGGCGCCTCTTCCAAGAGCTTGGGGTCGACATAGATGCTTTCCTGGTCGCTGGGCAGCATCAAGCGGTTGATCAGTGGCACCAGTATAAACAGGGCGATCACAATCGCCAGGTTAAAGAAGGCGAAGATGGTGTCTGAGGTACTGATGATGCCGATCTTGCTCTCGGAAAAGTGCCCCGAGGTCGCAATGGTCAAAGGCACTGAACCGGCCAGGCCGCCGTGCCAGACCAGAAAGCCTGAGTAGGCACTGGCAACCAGCAAGCGGTAGTCAACACGAACCTGACGGGCCAGCTCTTTGGCGAACAGGGCACCGACCACCAGACCGAACCCCCAGTTGATCCAGCTGGCTGCCAGCGAGACCAGGGTGACCAGAATAATGGCCGAACCGGCCGAGTGCGCCAAGGAGGCCAGGCCACGCAACCAGCTTTTTACCAAAGGGGTACTGGCCAGCATGTGACCAGTTAGCAAGACCAGCAACATTTGCATGGCGAAGGTCAGCAGCCCCCAAAAGCCATTACCCCAAAATTGGATGACCTCCATCGGAGAGCGCTGTTCGAACGCCATGGCCGAGACACCGGCAATTAGCGTGAGCAGGATGACGAAGATATACGGATCGGGCAGATAGCGTTCAACCAGGCGGACTGAACCGCGCGTCATGGCTTTAAACATAAATTGTGCTCCTGTGGATTTGCGCCGGTATTTGCGCGGGTCCTGATGTCTTGAAATCGGATTGGGTGCCCGTTTGTATGGGCGCCCTGCTGGTCGCATTTTGATAACAATGCTCAGTGCAGCCGTATTGTTGGCGAGAAGTTGCAAATTGTGAAGACGGGAAAACCTGAACCTTAAAGTTTTTGCTTGCTTGTCATCTTTCGCTATATGCTCTACTATATAGCGGTGTTTTCGAAAGAACCATCACTCATCGCTCGATGATGGGTTCTATTTATGGGCCCTTTGGGGCCCATTTTTTTTGCGCCACCGTGTGGTGTTAATTCATAAACCAATTAGAAAGATCGAATAGGGAAGTGGAATGAGACATCCGTCCAACCGCGCTACAGCAGCGCGTCAGCAGTTTGTCTGTTTAGTACCGCGCGCCTTGGTCTTGAGCATGATGGGGGCTGTGGCCCTTAACCAAGCCCATGCTCAGGACAACAAGGACCGTGTGTTTCAACTGGGCAAAGTGGTTGTTCAATCCAGCTTGGATCGAGAGGCGCCTTTGGGTGAGAGCGCAGTCAGCCAGGAAAAAATGCAGGCTTTTGACTTGCGTAATGTCGGTGCGGCTGTCAGCGTGCAAGCGGGTGTCACGGTTTCGGCAGGCGGTGCCCGTAATGAGCAAATGGTCTACGTGCGCGGCTTCGATTCGCGTCAGGTGCCCTTGTTCCTGGATGGTATTCCACAGTACGTACCGTACGACGGCTATGTGGACTTTACTCGTTTCACCACCATGGATCTGAGTGAAATTCGCGTGGCCAAGGGTGCAGCCTCCTTACTGTATGGCCCCAATATTATGGGTGGTGCCATCAACCTGGTTACCCGCAAGCCGGTCAAAGCATTTGAGGGTGAGTTCCGTGCCGGTTACGCCACGGGCGATCAACGCTACAGCGCCTTGAACGTGGGTACCAATCAGGGTTCCTGGTACCTGCAGGCTGGCTTGTCCTGGTCGGGCGAACGTACCTTCCCCTTGGGCCGTGGCTTTGAAGATCAAAAAGCACGTCCTACCGATACGGGCGGTATGCGCAGCAATGCCTCGCAAATGGACAAGAAAGCGTCCTTCAAATTGGGTATCACTCCCAATGCGACGGATGAGTACGTGATCGGCTATGTGAATCAGAAAGGTCAGAAAGACAATCCGGTCTACACCGGCGTGAACGATGCCAAGCTGGGTAAACGCTACTGGCGCTGGCCCTACTGGGACAAGGAAAGCCTGTACTTTCTGAGCTCTACCCGGGTTGGCGAGAACAACACCATCAAGACACGTGTGTACGAGGATAAGTACAAAAATGGTCTGGATATGTATAGTGATGGCCAATACGCCACCCTGACTGGCCCGACCAGTGAATACACGGACCGCACGCGTGGCGCTGCTCTGGAGTGGGTCAATACGAGTCTGGATGATCACGAGCTGCACTTTGCCTTGCATTACAAGCAAGATCAGCACCGTGATCCCAAGTCATCGGGCACTGAACGCTACAAGGACGTGACCACTTCACTGGCCTTTGAGGATCGCATCGCTTTGGGCGATCAGTGGCAATTGCGTGTGGGCGCCAGTCATGAGCGTCGCAAAGCCAAAGAAGCGCACAATTTTGAAACTGGCGATACCGACGCCACTAACGGTTTGCTGGAGCTGGGCTACGACTGGAGCCAGGCCATGCAGGTCTACGGCAGTGTGGCCTACAAGACTCGTTTTCCTACGATTAAAGACCGTTACTCCAGTCGTATGGGTTACGCCCAACCCAACCCGGATCTGAAACCGGAGCACGCCATTCACTATGAACTGGGCTTGCGTGGTCAACCTTGGCAGGGGGCGCAACTGGAATCGGCTCTGTTCCTGAGCCAGGTGCGCGACATGATTCAAAGCACCGTTATCCAGGCACCAGGCTGCGACAAGTACCGTCCAGTGGGTTTTTGTGATCAGGCCACCAACGTGGGCAAGGCCCGTCAAATGGGTCTGGAACTGTCCTTGCAGCAGGAGTTTTCTGCTCACTGGTCCGCTGGCTTGGCCTATACGTATTTGAACCGTCGCAATCAGTCTGATCCAGACGTCAAACTGGTGGACACGCCCAATCACCGTCTGTTCGCTCACCTGAGCTGGAAGCCTAATGCACAGTGGGAAGTGATGGGTTCGGTGGAAACTGAAAGTGGCCGTTACTACTCCTACGCGAACAACAAGGGTGACCAGATTTACGAAAAAACCCCCGGCTTTGCCTTGCTGGGTTTGAAGGGGATCTGGCGTCCTAACTCGGATATCACCCTGGAAGCCGGTGTGCGTAATCTGGGTGACAAGCTGTACCAATATAAAGAAGGCTACCCCATGCCCGGACGCGTTTGGTTTGTGGGTGGAAGCTATCGTTTCTAAAGCAGTGCTGTTATTGGCAGAAAAAGGGGGAAGGCCGGGATGAAGCGTCGTGACATAGTACGTGCCTTGGCGGCACTGCCGCTTGTGGCGCCTTCTGCCCGTTTGCAGGCCCGGTCTGAGCAGGCCGGGACCAGCACCCCGATCAGTCTGCCTGTCAGCGTGGCGGGCCAACTGCCCGATCCGGCCTACGTAGGCCGAGTGGTGGCCGCTGGTCCGCCCGCTTCTGTGCTGGTGTATTGCCTGGCCCCTCATACGCTTTTAGGTTGGCCTTTTCAATTGGCTCCGGCTGCGCGCAGCATGATGGATGCCGCTGGTTTTTCTTTGCCTTATCTGGGCCGTTTGGCCGGTCGGGGCAGTACCTTGTCCCTGGAAAGCCTGCTGGCCTTAAAACCCGATATGGTGCTGGATATAGGCGATGTGAATCCTTATTACGAGTCGGCTGCCAAGTCCGTGCAAGAGCAGACGGGCGTGCCTTATGTCTTGCTGGATGGTCGTTTGAACGACAGCCCGGCGCAGTTGCGTCAGGCCGGGCAGATTCTGGGGCAAGCCGAGCGCGGCCAGCAATTGGCCTTGCGCGCCCAAGCCATTTTAGACAGCGCATATCAAGCCGCCAGCCCCCGAGCCAAGGGCTTGAAAGCCTATTTGGCACGCGGTAATGATGGCCTGGAAACTGGTATGGGTCAGTCCATTCATACCGAGGTGCTGCGGCTTTGCGGCCTGACGGTCATGGGTGACGAGAAAACCGATAATCGTCTGGGCCGTATTTCCTACGAACAATTTTTGGCCTGGGACCCGGACATTCTGTTTGCCCAGGACGACGTTTTCTTTGAATTGGCGCGTACCCAAGCTCCCTGGAATCAGCTCAAGGCGGTGCGAGAAGGGCGTTTGTACCGTGTGCCTGCTTTACCTTTTGGCTGGCTGGATGGCCCGCCGGGAATCAATCGCTTAGCTGGTGTGATCTGGTTGAATGCCTTGTTGGAAGGTAGTGAGGCCATACCACGCATGCTGGGAGAGTTGCAGGATTTCTACTCAGCCTTTTATGGCATGTCTTTGGACAGCGGGCAGATCAAGCGACTGGTGCAAGGGCTGGACCCTTTGGGTTCAACGCAAAATTCATGAAGCTGGGTTTGCCCTACGGGCTGTTGCTGCTTTTTCTGGGACTGATTCTGGCCGTCCTGGTGGTGTTTGCGCTGGGGCAGGGGGCTTACCCTTTGTCGGGGCCGGATGTACTGCGAGCTTTAGCGGCTGGTTTTTCAAGTGACCCGGATACCTCGCAAAGTCAGGCGGTACGCGTTGTCTGGGATTTACGCTTGCCGCGTATTGCTGCGGCTTTGCTGGTGGGGGCCGCGCTCTCAACGGCAGGCGCGGCGTATCAGACCATGTTCCGCAATCCCCTGGTGTCACCCGATATTCTGGGGGTGTCCTCGGGCGCAGGTCTGGGGGCGATTCTGGCCATCTACTTGAACTTCTCCTTGTTTGGCGTGCAGATGGCGGCCTTTGTGGGCGGTTTGCTGGCGGTGGGCATTGTCTTGAGTCTGGCACGCATGCTGCGTCATCATCCACCTGTCCTGATTTTGGTCCTGGCCGGGATGGCGGTCGGCACCTTGCTCGGCGCAGCCTTATCGCTTATCAAAATTCTGGCCGACCCTTATTCCCAATTGCCCTCCATGACCTTTTGGCTGCTGGGCGGCTTAAGCGCGGTGCGCTCCTACGAAGTCTGGCCCGCTGCGTTGATGGTATCGGCCTGCATTATCCCGGTTTGGCTTTTGCGTTGGCGTATCAATGTCCTGGCTCTGCAAGATGACGAGGCCCGTTCCCTGGGCATGCCCGTCTCTGCCTTGCGTTGTTTGCTGATTGTTTGCGCCACCTTGATGACGGCGGTATGTGTGGCCTTGGCGGGCATCATAGGCTGGGTCGGTTTGTTGATTCCGCACGCGGCTCGTTTATTGGTCGGCCCGGATTTCTCCCGTCTATTGCCTGTCTGCTTGTTAGTGGGCGCCGCCTTTCTGTTGTTAACCGATACCTTGGCGCGCAGCATAGGCACGCTGGAATTGCCCTTGGGTGTGTTGACGGCTCTGGTAGGGGCTCCCGGCTTCTTGTTGTTGCTGGCTCGTGGTGCGAGGCAGCGATGAGCGAACAAGGCTTGGAAGCAATTGAGCTGGCCGTGGGCTATGGGCGCAAGCAAGTCGCCAGCAATGTGAACCTGCGTGTACAGACCGGGCAGGTCGTCTGTTTACTCGGCCCCAATGGCAGCGGTAAGTCCACTTTGCTGCGTACCTTGCTGGGCCTGCAGCCGCCTTTAGGAGGACGGGTGAAGGTGCAGGGCAAGCCCTTGGAACAGTGGCGTGCGCGTGCCTTGGCCAGGCAACTGGCCTATGTACCGCAAGCGCAGGATTCTGCCTTTGCTTTCACGGTAGAGCAGTGGGTCTTGCTGGGCTGTGCCAGTGAGTTGGCCTGGTATAGCCAACCACGGGCAGCCGACCGGCAATGGGTGGGCGTTTGCCTGGAGCGTTTAGGTATCGGGCAACTGGCTCAAAAACGTATTGATCAGATCAGCGGAGGGGAGCGTCAACTGTGTGTGATTGCACGTGCCTTGGCGCAGCGTTCACAGTTTCTGATTATGGACGAGCCTGCCTCCAGCCTGGACTTTGCGAATCAATTGCGCGTGCTCGATCAAGTCTCGCATTTGCGCCAGGAGGGCCTGGGTGTGCTCTTGTGTACGCATCAACCTGAACATGCGGCCCGCGTGGCGGACTGGGTGATCTTGTACCGCGATGGGGGCATATTGGCGCAGGGCCAGCCCTGCGACATGCTCAGTCAGGCCCGTTTGCGCCAGCTGTATCAACTACCAGCGCATGCTTTTGAACTACCGGATTGGTATGCGCGAGGGGGCTGATACCCCCCGAACTGGTCACATGTTTTTCAGGGCAGCACGGCCATATTGGTTGTTGTGCTCCACCACGCGGGTCAGCATGGACATAAAGGTTTGACGCTGCTTGGCGGTTAGCGGGTCCAGCAATCGTTCCTGGGCGCGGTTCATGCCACTACTGATTTCCTGCATGGCTGCCAGACCGGCTTCGGTGATGTAGGTCTGGCGAGAGCGGCGGTCGTCGGGGTTGATACGACGACCCAGCAACCCTTTTTCCTCCAGCCTGCGGATGACATCGGCCGAGGTGGTGCGATCCAGCCCCAGCTCGTAGCCGATTGTGGTTTGATCCAGCCAGGGTGAACCCATCAACACAGACAGGACACCGTGCTGAACCGGGGTCAGGTCACTTTTGCATTCCTCGTAAAACATGGCGTAGTGAATCTGGTTAAGACGGCGAACCAGAAAACCGGGCCGTGACCACAGTTTGTGTCGATACAGCTCGGCATTTTCTTCTTCCACTGGACCCAGGATGTCGGCCTCGTCGGCTTCCAGTCGTTCTTCTTGCTTTAGCTCGGCGTGATTCTTCATGGATAAGTCAGTCATCGATTGAGTGGCTTTCAGCCTGTTGCCAAAAGGGCAGCACACTGAAAGCGGGACGACCTGCAAAGGGTACGGCAGCAAGGTCGGCGTCTACAAGGAAAGCAGGGCTACGCTAGCGTGAACAGAAGCCCCGATTTCTGATTTGTAGTCTTGTCTACAGGCGCTGTCCACGCCCCAAAGTATATGTGATTTCCCGACTTGCTGAAAACAATAATAATCAGCATACTGATAGATATTGTTGGGGGGTCAAACGATTGACCTTATGTAAATCAATAATTTAGGGAAAATTTACGGTGAAACGTATTAAAAAAATAGCACTGGAGGAGCACTTCAACGCCGTTGGCTTTGAGGATTATTCCAAGGCCTTTGTCAAACACATTGACAGCGCCGACGCACGTGAACTGATGGCTCGTTTGCATGACTTCGATGCGCAGCGTCTAGAGGTAATGGACCGTGCCGGTATCGAGTACGTCGTGCTGTCGCAGACTGGCCCTGGGGTACAGGTGGAAAAAGATGTGTCCGTCGCGATCGAGCGCGCGCGTCAGAACAACGATTTCCTGGCGCAGCAAATTGCACACCATCCCGATCGCCTGGGCGGCTTTGCTACCTTGCCCATGCAGGACCCGGCTGCCGCCGCGCAGGAATTGACGCGCGCTGTGCAGGATCTGGGCTTGAAAGGCGCTTTGGTCAACGGTCACACGCATGGCGTGTACTACGATGGCCGCGAATACGATGCCTTCTGGGAAACCGTGCAGAAGCTGGATGTGCCGTTCTATCTGCATCCTTTTGATGCCTACGAAATGCCACACGCTTACACAGGCCACCCGGAGCTGGTGGGGGCGACCTGGGGCTGGGGTGTAGAAACCGGCACCCACGCGCTGCGCATGTTGTTCGGTGGTGTGTTTGACCGTTGCCCGGAAGTGAAGCTGGTGCTGGGTCATATGGGTGAAGGCCTGCCATTCCAGCGTTGGCGCTACGACAGCCGTTTTGCGGTCTACCCGCACGGTGTCACCTTAAAGCGCAAGCCGTCCGAGTACATCGGCAGCAATATTCTGATCACCACTTCGGGGGTCTGTTCCGCACCGACGCTGATGGGCGCAATTGGTGAAATGGGTGCCGAAGCCGTGTTGTTCTCGGTGGACTACCCTTATGAATCCACGGAACTGGCTGCTGATTTCATCGAAGCAGCGCCTATGGATGACAAGACACGCGAGCTGGTGTGCTACGGCAACGCGGCCCGTCTGTTCAAGCTGGACCGGAGCTAAGCATGAGCACATTTTTGTATGGCGCTCATGTGCACGCCAATGGCATTCGTCAGCATTACTTGCGCTACGGCGGTTCCAGCCAGGGTCGCGATCAGCGTCCTGCCGTCATCATCGTGCCCGGCATTACCAGCCCGGCGGTGACCTGGGGTTTTGTGGGTGAGCAGTTCGGCAAGCACTTTGACACCTACATTCAGGACGTGCGTGGTCGTGGTTTGAGCGAAGCGGCTGAAGGCATGGATTACAGCCTGGATGCGCAAGCCGATGACTTGATCGCCCTGGCTCAAGCCTTGGGTCTTAAAGACTACATCGTGGTCGGTCACTCCATGGGTGCCCGCATTGGTTTGCGTGCGGCTCACAAGAATAGCGATGGTCTGAACCGTCTGGTGATGGTTGATCCGCCAGTCTCCGGCCCGGATCGTCGTGCTTATCCCTCCAAGTTGCCCTGGTACGTGGATTCCATGGCCATGGCTCGCAAAGGCTGCACCGCAGAGGACATGCGTGCCTTTTGCCCGACCTGGACCGAAGAGCAGTTGCAATTGCGTGCCCAGTGGCTGCACACCTGCCACGAGCCTGCGATTCTGGCCAGCTTTGAAGGTTTCCACACCGACGATATCCACGTCGACTTCCCGCATTATTGGACGGAGGCGTTGGTGAGTACGAATGAGGGAGCGGTTTACGCTCAACAAGGGTTTGGGTCGACGCTGGAGCCTAAAGCTCCGTATGGCTTGTTGATTATTGATCTGGTGAATGGTTTTGCTGATCCTGCCGTGTTTGGTGGCGGCAATATTCCTGAAGCCATCGAGAACACACAGACCTTGCTGGCAACGGCGCGTGAACAGGGCTGGCCGGTGGCGCACACTCGTATCGTGTATGCGGACGATGGTGCAGATAACAACATTTTCAGCATTAAGGTCCCCGGCATGCTGGGTCTGACCGAAGACGCACACAACAGCCACATCGTGCCGGAGTTGGCTCCTGCACCCGGTGAATTTATTGTTCGCAAGAATGTGCCGTCGGCCTTCTTTGGTACGCCTTTGGCGGCGTGGCTGACCCAACGTGGTGTGCAAACACTGCTGGTCGCCGGTGCGGTTACCAGCGGTTGCGTACGTTCCAGCGTGGTCGATGCGATGCAACTGGGCTTCCGCCCCTTGGTGGTGTCGGACTGCGTGGGTGACCGTGCAATTGGCCCGCATGAGGCCAACTTGTTCGACATGCGTCAGAAGTACGCCACCGTAGCGACGCGGGAAGAAGCGATGAAGTTGATTGGAGTGTAAGGCTTGGTGTTTTTAAGCCTTTGAGAAGAACGATGTGCTTCGTCATTTTTTAGCAGTTTGATTGACGGAGCCTGTGTCGTCCTTTTAGCAAGTCTGTGTCTACGGATTTGTGATTGAGTATCGATGGTCTGCCGCTTGGGGGCGGGCTATCGGACCTTTGCCCCTGGGAGCCGTATGGCTCTCGGGGGCTTTTTTATTTCTGGCAGCGGCGTGGGGCCGCAAGGATTGCGGTGGAACGTTTTCTTGTAGGGCCCCTGTGTGGCTTGTCTTGGCGGATCCCTTGCTCATGCCGTGCGTGGGTGCCCTTGTCAGTGCGCCGTTGCGGGCGGGCCGTGAACTCGGAGCGCGACTGCTCACCCGGACCGACCGCAGGCGTGCTCCTTAAACAGCACGCCTTTTGCATCCCGCCTCGTTAATTTGCCCGTGGCAAGAACCCTGACTCACCCGCCAAGCCGAACCTGGGCCGCACAAGAAAACAAGCAACATGGTTTAAAGCCCAAACGGCACTTGCAGAGGAGAGTGAAAAAGAGCAAAACGATGGGCGTTTAGGAAATGCAGAAGAGCAAGGAAAGAGGCCCTGTCTGTTCAAAAAGTCAGTAAGTGCTTGGTAGATAAAAAGCCATTGTGAGCCGTTCAGTCGGCCTGCTGGGGCGTAGGGGCGGATCAGAGTACTTGCCGCGGGCAGGAGATAGCGTAGGGGTGCAAGCATCCTGCTGTTTGAGTCGGGCGCTTGTACTTGGTCCGGGGGACCAAGTACCCGGCGAGTTCAGGATGCGCCCGTAGCTATCTTCTGACAAGGGCACCGGTGCGCAGCACCGGCAAGTGCTCAGCCCAACACCCCAGCAGGTTGACTGAATGGCGTTTTCACAGAGACTTCCTTTACTCCCCACCCTGACTAATCTGAATTCCTCCAGGCCTTATAGGCCCCCCAAGCCTGCGCTACCAGCCCTAAGGTCTCATATCTCTGACATTGCGCCAGACATAAGCCCTCTGCCCAATAAATAAGAAAAAAAAGCACCCCTCAACAAAGAAGGGTGCTCAAAGGAATCAGAAGACCTTCTGACTCAAGTGGCTCGGAAACAGCACACAAAAAACAGTTTTAAAATCAGATGCAAACCACGGACTTATACCGGGAACACCAGATCGTTCGCCAGGATGGACGTATCAAAAATCACCTGACGCTCCTTGAGCATCAACCGACCCTCCACACGCGTGAACGTATCAAAATAATTACCCACCAGATGCACAGTAGAAGGCCCTTCCACCAAGGTCTGCATCAGCATGAAATTACCCTCGGCCTCAATGTCACCATTGTCCGACTCGCTGATCACACGAACATCCGTGACCAGATGCAGCATGTAGCGTGGGGCATACATCTGCGTGCGGGCAATAGCCACCGCACGATCGTGCATCATGTCGCGCCCTTCGGCATAGACCAGCCCCACCGGCAAATTCAGATCCGCGTTCTCGCGTGAAGTAACCCGGTAAACCGCGTCCTCCACAAAAAACAGGGGCCAGTCCTCAACATTGCCACGATCCAACGTGGCACAGTACTCGGCATTGAAAAGCTCAATTTCCGCCTTCAACGCCAAAGCACGCTCAACAGAAACCTGGGCGGGTTTGAAAGAAAAATCCATTTTCATAAGTCAGCTCGTCTTACAGATCCATCACTTGGCGGTAGTACTGGTACATGGAGCGAATAGCCGCTTCCGAGATCAGCGTATTGGACGTACCCAGCTTGCTTTCATCGAGCTTGATGATGTTCACCTCGCTGCTGGAACGACGTACCCCTTCCTGCACAAACTTCATGGCCTCGTTGTCTTCCAGACCCAGGAAACCGGCAGGGCCCATCAGGTTGCCCTGACGCAGACGGTGACGAGTCATCTCCTCGGTATCGTCCTCATAGCCAAACATGGTCCATTGCATGATCAGGCTGTTCGGGCCATTGGGCACAATCTGACGCACACCCAAGGTATTCATCTCGCGTTGAACAATCAGGTTGGGCCAGATCGTTTGCATGGTGACCGACCAAGGCGAATCAAACTCTTTGATGTAGTCCAGGAAACGCTCATCGCGCAAACGCATATCGTCCACAAAGGAACGCATTTCCTTCTTGTTGTCCTCGCTGACCTCGGCATACTTGTCCTCGGACTTGGCCGAGGCCATATAGCCGTGACGACCGTGCACAGGGTCCACATACATTTGCGACTTGTTGCCTGCAACCAGTAAACCAAATACCACCAGGAAAGAATGCAGCAAGGTTGCGTGGTAGGGATCCTTCAGGTTCTCGTGATACATCTTCCAGTTGCAAGGCAACTCGTTACGGTAGTAACCCAGAATCTTCAGTTTTTTGCCGGGGAAAATAGCCTCGAAATCCTTCAGGATTTCAGGCGTCAGGTATTCCGTAATCGGTTCGACCTGGTCGCTGTAGGACGCAAAAATCACGCCATTGTGCGTGGTCACATGCAGTTTTTTCAGGCCATGTTCGGAGTTCTTGAAGCTGCGCGGCATGCCGCCTTCTTTATTCGCACCGCGCTTGAAAGGAATCCCTTGCAGATCACCCTTCAGGCTGTAAGACCACTGGTGATACGGGCACACAAACTCATTGGTGTTGCCCTGGTTGTGGCGGCAGAACTCGGCGCCCCGGTGTGCACATCGGTTCTCAAACACGTTGATGCTGCCATCCTCTGCACGAGCCACCACCACCGGCGTGGAACCCACATATGAGCGCTTGTAGTCGCCCGAATCGGGGATCTCCGCTTCCAGGGCGACAAAGTTCCAGGTGTCACCGTGGAAAATGCGTTCCATCTCGCGGTTGTAGATGTCGTTGCTGGTGTAGACCCAATCCGGAATGGTGTTGAGCACATCCTCGGGCCAGGTGCATTGCTCGACAGGGCGGTCTTTGGACCCGACCGTCTGGCCTATCACCGTTTGCGTCTGATACATGTGGTTCTCCTCTGATAACTCTTTAATGATTCGTGATGACGAGGCGGCGCAGGCCGCTTCTCTTTCTTAGACTTGGGCCGTACGAGCGGCTTCTTTCACGTACTGGCGCAGTTTTGTTGTCGGGTCCAGCACGATGGCCGGATCGACAGGCAGGTTCTGTTCCATGACACCGCGTAAGGCGCGTAGATCTGCACCAGCATTGACGGCAATCGCGTGGCGCAGATGCTGGCCCTCGAATGCCAGCAACATGAAACTGATGGCATCGCCCTGGCTGTCCATGACGCCGCGTACCTGATAGTGCAGATCCGGGCTGCCTTGGCCCAGCATCTGAATATTGCAACCGAGCACATCCGTCCAGAACCAGCTAATGGGTGCAGTAGGGGCATCCTGCCCGACAATGGCGTGGGCCACCTGACGGGCTTGCTCATTGGCGTTCTGCCAGGATTCGGTGCGCGTGCGCACGGCGGTGTCGGGGCAAATTTGTGTGGCGCAATCACCGGCGGCATAAATACCCGCCACACTGGTGCGACCCTGGCGATCCACAATAATCCCAGCCGTCATCTCGTCTACCGCAATGCCGCTGGCCCGGGCCAAGGCGGAGTTCGCAGTCAGACCGGCTGCCACAATAGCCAGATCGCCATTCAGGATCTGGCCATCATTCAGTTCCAACTGAACGGGATGCTCGTTCTGTGCCACAAAGTGAGCTTGGCGCACACCCTGACCCAGACGCACCGTGATGCCTTGTGACTCGAAACGCTCCAGCAACCATTGCGACAGCAGGGTAGGGGCGTTGCGCGCCAGCAGACGTTCATTCGCTTCAATGACAGTGACCTGTGCGCCGGTTTCGCTGGCGGTAGAGGCCAGTTCCAGACCCATGAAACCACCACCTATAACCAGGGTGCGCAAACCGGGATGCAGACGGGCTTGCAGGCTCAGGGCATCGTCCAGCGTGCGCAGATACAAGGCGTTGGCCTGGCTGGCGGGCAGCAGGGCCAGTTCGCGAGCCGCGCCGCCTGTGGCCAGCACGGCGTGCTCAAAGCGCCAGGTCTGGCCATTGCTCAATGTTGCCTGACGCTCGGTGCAATCCAGAGACAGCACGCGGGTGCCCAGCAAGAGTTCAATATGTTGTTCTTGATAGAACTCGGCTTTTTGCAAAAACACGCTGTCAGTGGTCGCGCTGGACTTGAGCACGTCTTTGGACAGTGGCGGACGTTCGTAGGGAAGATGAGTTTCGTCGCCTACCAAGGTAATGCTGCCGTTATAGCCCAGGCTGCGCAGTTCACGCGCCAGCACCGAAGCCGCTTGGCCAGCGCCGATGATCAATACGGAAGTGTGGTGTGCCATGATGTTGCGTCTCGTCAGCAGAAAAAAGCTCAGGCCTGGCTAAAGTCAGCCAGAATATCGCTGCCTTCAATACGCAGCGGATAGACCTTGATATCCACCGTGGCCGGGGCGTTCATGGCCTTGCCGGTTCGCAAACAGAACTTGGCCTGATGCAGGGGGCATTCCACACAACCGTCTTCCAGATAGCCGTCGGACAGCAGGGCATATTGGTGGGTACAGACGTTGTCGGTCAGGTAGAACTCGTCGTCCAGTTTGTGCAGGGCCAGTTTCTTGCCTTCCCACTCGATGGCCAGGGACTCTTCGTTGTCGATGGCATCGGTTTCGGAAATTTTTATCCAGTTCAAAGCTGTCTCCAGGTTGTGCTTTCAATTAGTCAGTATACTGTATAAATTATAAAATAAAATATCGTTTTTATAAGGGATTGCGCTAGTTTAGGTTTAAGCTATTGATGGTGCTTTCCTTTATCTCATCAAGGACATGCGTCAGTAGTTTCCCTGCTTGACCAAAAATTAATTAATCAGCACACTTACTATTATTGAGGCGGTGATTGTGAATTTTACAGCGTAGCAACACTGCTTTGAACGTCCGTCTGGCCCCTTGGGGGGACGGTTTGGCAAGGTTCAGACAGCAGTTGTCCGAGCATAAGGTCAGACTGGCGGGCAGCTACCCAGGCCCCTATCGAGCAAGGGGTGTCAATACACTAAAAAATACAAAGAGGTGAGTGATGGAGCGTCGTAGTTTTCTGCTGAAATCGGCAACGGCCGCAGGTGCAGGTCTGGCAGCGGTCGCTGCCCCTGCAATCGCACAAAGCAGCCCCACCGTGCGCTGGCGCATGTCCACCGGTTGGCCCAAAAGTCTGGACACTATTTACGGCTCGGCCGAAGCATTGTGCAAACGTGTCAGCGAACTGACCGAGGGCAAATTTGAAATTCGCGCGTTCCCCGGTGGTGAACTGGTGCCTTACGCGCAGAATATGGATGCCATCAGCAATGGCACTGTCGAATGTAACCACGTGCTCAGTACCGCTTTTGTGGGCAAGAACACCGCCGTGACCTTTGACACTGGCCTGTCTTTTGGCATGAACGCCCGTCAGCACAATTCCTGGATCCACTTCGGTGGCGGTCTGGAATTGCTGCGCGATATGTACAGCCAATACAACATCGTGAACTTTGTGGCTGGGAATGTGGGCGTGCAGATGGGGGGCTGGTTTCGTAAGGAAATCAAAGACCTGGAAAGCCTGCAAGGTCTGAAAATGCGTATTGGCGGTATTGGTGGCATGGTGCTGTCCAAACTGGGTGCCGTACCTCAGCAGATTCCCCCCAGCGATATTTACTCCTCGCTGGAAAAAGGCACGATTGATGCTGCCGAATGGATTGGTCCTTACGACGATGAAAGGCTGGGCTTGAACAAAGTCGCTCCTTTTTACTATTCCCCCGGTTGGTTTGAAGGCAGTGCATCCTTGACCTCCATGGTGAACAAAGAAGCCTGGGAGGCTCTGCCTGCCAATTTCAAGGCTGCTTTCGAGACTGCCTGTAACGAGCAGACCATGCTGAGCCTGGCCAAATACGATGCCTTGAATCCCAGTGCCTTGCGCAAGCTGGTGGCCGATGGTGCCAAGCTGCGTTACTTCCCCAAGGACGTCATGAAGGCCGCTTACGACAAGTCTCAGGAGCTGTGGAAGGAACTGTCGGAGAGCAACGCTGATTTTGCCAAGATCTATCCAGGCTGGAAAGCCTTCCAGGAGCAGGAGGCCAGTTGGTTCCGGGTTGCCGAAAGCGCCCTGGACAACTTCACCTTTAGCGAGTTGGGCAAGCGCAGTTAAGCAGCACATTATTAAGGTAGTGAAATGAGTCAGCACAGTCACCCGTCACGCCCGGGTGGCCAAGGAGTGGGTGCGCGTATCCTTCGCAAGGAGGATGCGCGCCATCTCAATGGCCAGGGCAACTTCATCGGAAACATGACCATGCCGGGGCTACAGGAAGTCGCCTTCTTGCGCAGCCCCATGGCGCATGCCCGCATCCGTCAGATCAATATTGAAGACAGCGCACGCGCACAGGTCATTACCCGCGTCGATATGCCGGACTGTCAGGATATTTACGCCGCGTCCACCTTGCCCAGCTATCAGGCCTCCAGCATGCCGCCGCTGGCCTCGGGCAGTGTGCGTTATGTGGGCGAACCGGTTGCCTTGGCCTTTGGTGAGAGCCGCGCCGTGGCCGAGGACGTTCTGGAGGAGATCGAAGCCCTGTATGACGAGCTGCCGGTTTATGGCAGTGTGCCGGCCTCGCTGGCCGCGCAGGGGGATCTGTTGCATGAAGGCTGGCAGGACAATGTGTTTGTGACCTTGCGCTCGGACGTGGCCTTTGAAGAGCACGCCGCCCGTGCTGACCGCGTAATCGAGCATTCTGTCAGCCTGTCGCGGCAGTGCATGTTGCCGATGGAAGGCAAGGCGGTGTTGGCCTATTGGGATTTCCAGGCTGATCAACTGGTGGTGTATTGCGGCAGTCAGATCCCACACATGCACCGTACTGGCATTGCCCAGTTTCTGGGTATGGATCAGGCTCAGGTGCGTGTGATTTCCCCCGATGTGGGCGGCGCCTTTGGTTATAAATGTGTGCTGCATCAGGAAGAGCTGTGCGTGGCCTGGTTGGCCAAGACCTTCCGCAAACCGTTCCGTTTCATGGAAGACCGTCGCGAGCACTTGATTGCCGGCGCCAATACCCGTGAACACCAATATCGTCTGAAAGCACACATCAGCCATGAAGGCCGCTTGTTGGCACTGGATGCCGAGATTGATATTGATGGCGGCGCGTACTCCGTCTGGCCCTTTACCGTGGGTCTGGAAGTAGGCCAGGCCCTGGGCAACTTGCCCGGTCCGTACGATTTCCGTGGCTACCGTTGCCGCACACGCGGTGTGGGCACCAACAAGCCTGGCTTTATGCCGTATCGCGGCGTTGCCCGTACGGGTGTCTGCCTGGCCATTGAACAAATGATGGATCAGATCGCGTTGGCGGTCGGCAAGCCCTCCTGGGAAATTCGCTTGATGAATCTGGTGCAAGGCGAGCAAATGCCTTACATCAACGTGGCCAATAAGCATTACGACTCGGGGGATTATCCAGAAAGTTTGCGTCGCGCTTTAGCTGCGGTGGATGTGGATGCCGTGCTGGCTCGTCAGGCTAAGGGTGAGCCCGATGGTCGTTTGATTGGTTTGGGTGTGGCGTCCTATACCGAGCAGTCCGCACACGGCACCTCCGTGTTCGCCAGTTGGGGCACAGCGGTGATTCCTGGTTTCGATCAGGCGTTTGTACGCATGACCCCGGACGGCGGTCTGGAAGTGCGTGTGGGTGTGCACTCGCACGGTCAGGGCATGGAAACCTCGTTTGCCCAGATCGCTAGCGAAATTCTGGGTATTCCCGTGGCCAAGATCAAAGTGGTGCACGGTGATACGGGCCGCACGCCCTTTTCTACTGGCACTTACGCCTCGCGCTCCCTGGTGATGTCGGGCGGTGCGGTGTCCAAAGCCTGTAAAGAGCTGCTGCCACGCGTGCGCAAGATTGCCGCACATATGCTGAAAACGGATGTGGACCGCATGCAGCACCAAGGCGATACCTTTAGTGCCGATGGCCGGCAGATCAGCATCGCGCAAGTGGCCGATGCCTGGTACATCAACCCGCAGCATTTGCCCGAGGATGTGGACCCGCAAGGTCTGGAACTGTCCGTCGGTTACAAGCCCAAAGTCGATACAGGCAGCTTCACCTACGCCAGCAATGCCGTGGTGGTGGCGGTTGATCCGAGTACCGGTGGCGTGGAAGTGCTCAAGTACGTGGTGGTGGAAGACTGCGGCATCATGATCAACCCCATGATTGTGGAAGGCCAGACGATTGGTGGGATTGCCCAGGGGATTGGCACCGCCTTGTATGAAGAAATGCCTTATGACGAGTTTGGCCAGCCGTTGGCATCGACCTTGGCCGATTATGTGATGCCCGGTGCCTGCGAAGTGCCCAATATTCATATCGAACACATGGAAAGCCCGTCGCCCAATACGGAGTTTGGTGCCAAGGGCATGGGCGAGGGCGGCGCAATTGCCCCTCCCGCTGCCATCATGTCGGCCATTAACAATGCCTTGCGCTCTACGGGAGCCCAGGTCTCGCATACGCCCGTGACGCCGCATCGACTGCTAAGCGCCATTCGCGCTGCCGCACAGCCCGTCAATCAACAAGATAAACAGCCCGTGTCGGAGGTTCAGGCATGAAGGCCGCCAAGTTTGAATACGAACAGGCCCAGAGCCTGCAACAGATCCAGGATGCCTATGGCAGCGACCCTTCAGCGCTGCGCCTGATGGGCGGCAGCCAGTCCCTGGGCCCCATGTTGAATTTGCGGCTGGTGCGTCCAGGTCGTGTGCTGGATGTATCGGCCGTGCCCGAGCTACGTCAGGTCACAGCCATTAAAGGACACGTGCGTATCGGCGCAGCCGTGACCCACGCTCAGATTGAAGATGGTATTTACGAATTGCTGCGCGGTCACATGATGCAGAAAGTGGCGGGCCGCATTGCTTACCGGGGTGTACGCAATCGCGGCACTTTGGGTGGCAGCCTGGCCCATGCGGACCCGGCGGCAGACTGGGTGCTGACCTGCGTCGCTTTGGGCGCACGCATCAATGTGCGTGGAACCCAAGGCAGCCGCACTGTTCCCATGAGCGAATTCATGTTGGCCGCCTACACCACGGTGCTGGAAGCTGGTGAGTTTATTGAGTCTGTGGATGTGCCTGAGGTGTCCGGTTCGGCCCGCTGGGGTTACTACAAATTCACCCGCAAAGTGGGTGAATTTGCCGATGCCAGTTGTGCCTGTTACTTCGACCCGGCCACGCGCACGGCGCGCGTAGTGATTGGTGCCATGGAAGGCGCACCGCGCTCCTTACCCGAGCTGGCCGTGAAAGTGGCTGCACAAGGGGCCGCCGTCCTGGAAGGGGACACGATTGAAGCGGCCCTGCAGCCGTATCTGGCACAACGGGACGAGGCCCATCAGGTGCTGTTCCGTACGGTCGTAGAGCGCAGCCTGAAGCAAGCGCTGGGCGTGAAAGGGTAAGACATGGCAGAAATCTCGATTCAAGTTAATGGTCGCCAGCAAAAGCACGAGGCCGAACCGCGTACCCATCTGGGTGATTTCATCCGCGAGAAAAGCCGTTTGACCGGCACCAACCTGAGCTGTGAACACGGTGTGTGCGGTGCATGTACGGTGCTGGTGGATGGTCGTCCGGTGCGCTCCTGCATTACCTTTGCCGGTGCTTGCGATGGCCACGAAGTCACCACCGTAGAGGGCTACGACGACGACCCGATCATGAGCCGTCTGCGTACCGCTTTTTCGGAAAAACATGCTTTGCAATGCGGCTTCTGTACGCCTGGCATGTTGGCCACCAGCCGCGATATCGTGCTGCGTTTGCCCGACGCGGACGAGGCCCGTGTGCGCATTGAGTTGTCCGGCAATATTTGCCGCTGCACCGGCTATCAAGGCATTACGGCTGCCATTCTGTCCGTGCTGCAAGCCCTGCGCGATCAGCCCGATGCCCAGGTAGACGCCTTGCGCGCCGCTGTGGTGCAAAACGTGCAGCAGGACTGGAACCAGAACGGCTTTACGACGTTTGACGCTGTCCAGGAAGACGTGCAGGCACCCGCTCCGGTGGCCGCTGCAGCACCCGCCGCGTCCGGTCGTGCCGATAAGGGCAAAGGCCAAGCCATTCAAGGTGGTTTTGATGCCCGTTTCCCGGCTGATCAGGTGTGGGCTTTCATGAAGGATTTGCCCAAAGTGGCGGGCTGTCTGCCCGGCGCGATGATCGAGTCTCAGGAAGGGGCCACGGTACAAGGCAAGATCGCCATCAAGTTTGGCCCCATGTCGGCTGCCTTCAAGGGCAATGCCGCGTTGGAAGAAGACAACGAACGCCGTGCCGCCGTGCTGCGCGGTGAGGGCGTGGACTCCTTGAGCCAATCGCGTGCGCGTGGCGATGTCAGCTTTCAGGTCAATCCGGATGGCCCAGAGCGCAGCCGCGTGGAAGTGGAACTGGTGTATTCGCTGCAAGGGCCACTGGCGCAGTTTTCGCGCTCCGGGCTGGTTCAGGATTTCGTGCGCCGCATGATTGCGGAGTTCGGCAAGAACGTAAACCTGCGCCTGGAAAAACCGCTGGCAGAAGGCGAGGAGCCCGTCGTGGCCGAGTTCAATCCGGTCAAGATGTTTTTCAGCATTTTGTGGGACCGCTTCAAGGGACTTTTCCGGCGCGCCTAAGTGCGTAGACGACGCAAGACGATAAATAGAACGGGGGCAAGGAAAGAGAGGGCGGGGCGTATCGCTGTGGGCAGGCGCAGGCGCCTGTCAATCGGGGTCGCCTGCTTGTCAGGCGCCTGGGGTATGGCCGGCCAAGCCCTACAAGAGTGCGCCACCCGTTTCGGTCTTGGTGGATACCAACTAGGGCCTGTTAACGCGCTTTGCTTACATCGTGTGAACAGACCCTTATTTCAACGCAGAAAATCTGGGGGATTGATGCAATTACTACTCAAACTATCAAGGGCGATCGACAGCCTGAATCAGCTCTGTGGCCGAGTGGTCATGTGGGTGGTTCTGCTGGTTGTGGTGATCAGCTCCTATAACGCCTTTGCGCGCAAATTTTTCGATATCAGCTCCAATGCCTGGCTGGAAGTGCAATGGTATCTGTTCGGTGCGCTTTTTCTGCTGACGGGCGGCTACACCTTCTTGCGCAATGAGCATGTACGCGTCGATGTGCTGGCCTCACGCCTGTCCGAGCGCAAACAAATAGTGATCGAAGCCGTGTGTGTGGTGCTGTTCATGTTGCCTGCCTGTCTTGCCATCATGATCTTGTCCTGGCCGGTGTTCATGGACTCTTACCTGACTCAGGAAGTGTCTTCCAACTCCGGTGGCTTGATTCGCTGGCCCGCCAAATTGATTATTCCCATTGGTTTTGCCCTGATTTCGCTGCAGGGGATCTCGCATCTGATCAAGTGCATTGGTTTTTTGCGTGGCGCTTGTCCCAACCCCAACAAGAAGTTGCAGAACAAAACGTCTGAAGAATTGCTGGCTGAAGAAATTGCACGGCAAGCCCAGGCCAAGTTAGCGCATCAACACAAAGGCTGAACCCGATCATGATGGATTTATTTATCGCTAATATGGCGCCGGTGATGTTTGCATCACTGATTGTTTTCTTGCTGCTGGGCTTTCCGGTGGCCTTCGCGCTGGCCGCCAACGGGATGGTGTTCGGTCTGATCGGCGTGGAAATGGGCCTGTTCAACTGGTCCCTGTTCCAGGCCTTGCCGCTGCGGGTATTTGGGATCATGGCCAACGATACCTTGCTGGCGATTCCCTTCTTTACTTTCATGGGGCTGATTCTGGAGAGGTCGGGCATGGCCGAAGACCTGCTCGATACGATTGGTCAGCTCTTTGGCTCCATGCCGGGTGGCCTGGCCATTGCTGTGGTGTTTGTGGGGGCCATGCTGGCTGCCACCACGGGGGTGGTGTCGGCGTCGGTTATTTCCATGGGCCTGATCTCCTTGCCCATCATGCTGCGTTACGGCTACAGCCGACGGTTGGCGACCGGGGTAATTGCGGCGTCAGGGACTTTGTCGCAGATCATTCCGCCCTCTCTGGTGCTGATTGTGCTGGCTGATCAGTTGGGTCGCTCGGTTGGCGATATGTACCGTGGAGCCATGGTGCCAGGCTTGGTGTTGACCTGCTCTTATCTGCTTTATGTTTTGATTCTGGCTGTCTTGCGCCCCAAGGACGTGCCTCCGATTCCTGCCGAACATCGTACTTACTCGCAGGCCAATGGCCGTTCGGGTACACGCTCCTTGTGCGTGCTGTTGTTGATCTCGCTGGTGGCCGGTTATGTGCTGGATGAGTTTTGGGTTGATCCCAATGGTCCGGTAGACGAGAAGGTCGTTATTTGCATCTTGCTGGTGGGCGGCGTGGCCTTTGTAATGGCGCTGATCAACAAATGGCTGAAGCTGGGCCTGCTGTCGGTGTTGGCCGAACGCGTGGTGTTCGTCATGATTCCACCCCTGGGCCTGATCTTTCTGGTGCTGGGGACCATCTTTCTGGGTATCGCAACGCCAACCGAAGGGGGGGCCATGGGCGCGGTGGGTGCGATCCTGATGGCGGTCAGCCGTCGTCGTTTGAGTATTGATCTGCTCAAGCAAGCCATGGATACCACCGCCAAGCTGTCTTGCTTTGTGATGTTCATTCTGATCGGTTCCACCATTTTCTCGCTGACCTTCCGGGGTGTCGATGGCGATCTGTGGGTGGAGCACCTGCTGCTTGACCTGCCCGGCGGTGAATACGGCTTTCTGATTCTGGTCAGTGTGCTGGTGTTTGTACTGGCTTTTTTCCTGGATTTCTTCGAGCTGGCTTTTATCATCGTGCCATTGTTGGGGCCGGTGGCCGACAAGATGGGCATCGATTTAATCTGGTTTGGTGTGCTCTTAGCCGTTAATATGCAAACATCCTTTATGCATCCACCATTTGGCTTCTCACTATTTTATTTGCGCTCGGTGGCGCCCAAGGATGAGTACGTCGATAAAGTGACCCAGAAGAAGATTCCAGGTGTGGCCACAGGCGATATTTACTGGGGCTCCGTACCCTTTATCTGCATCCAGATTGTCATGATTGCCGTGGTGTTGCTATTCCCAGGCATGGTGACGCATTACAAGGGCACGGGTGTGACCGTGGACCCTAGCACGGTCAAGATCGAGATGCAGGCTGAATACGGTGCGGACTTGAATCCGTTTGGTGATTCGGGTGACGGCGGCGGTATGCCGGTATTCAAGTAAACACAGGAGACACCTATGGAGAGTCTGGATGTCAGGGTATTGCGCCAGTTGCACGCGTGGCGCGCACAAGGACGTGATGCGATCCTGGTCACGGTTGTGCAGACCTGGGGCTCGTCCCCCCGTCCAGAGGGCTCCATCATGGCTCTGGAGAAGGGCGGGGCGGTGGTCGGATCGGTTTCAGGCGGGTGTATCGAGGATGATCTGATCCGCGCCTATCACGACCCGGACGGGGCGGATAAACGCCTGCATGGTGATGGCCGTCCCCAGTTGCTGACGTATGGCGTCAGTGCGGATGAGGCGCATCGCTTTGGCCTGCCTTGCGGTGGGACGATCCGGCTGCTGGTGGAGTTCAATCCCTGCCCCCAAGCGCTGTCGGACCTGCTCGGTTTGCTGGAGCAACGTCATCTGGTGCAACGCCATGTGGACCTGCACACTGGCCGTGCCTGGGGCAGTGCCACCCGTGTTCCGGCGGCTTTGCAGTTTAGCCAGGATTGTCTGTCTGTGACCTTTGGGCCGTCTTATCGACTCTTGTTGATCGGCGGCGGGCAACTGTCTGAATACGTGGCGACCATTGCCTTGTTCAATGGCTTTGATGTGACGGTCTGCGATCCGCGCCGTGAGCATATTCAAGGCTGGAGCGTGGCGGGGGTACGCGTGGTCAGCGGGATGCCGGATGACGAGGTGATTGCCTGCGTGCCGGATCGGCGCACGGCTATTGTGGCCCTGACGCACGATCCCAAGCTGGACGATATGGCCTTGCTGGAGGCGCTCAAAAGCAGTGCCTTTTATGTGGGGGCGATTGGCTCACGACGTAATAACCAAAGTCGTCGTGAGCGCCTGGCCGAGTACTTTGACCTGACGGCCCAGGAGATCGACAAGCTCAAAGGCCCGATTGGTTTGTACATAGGCAGCAAGACCCCGGCGGAGATTGCTGTCAGCATCATGGCCGAGATCATTGCGGTCAAGAATGGGGTGCAGGTGCCACGCGAGTTGTCAGTAGGCTCTGTCAAGGATAGACAAGAGCAGTTGTCGGCCTAGAGACGGGCTTGCGTGACAGTTCTGCATTCAGACAATTCGCACTAAGATAAGAGAACGGGCGGCGACCCGTTCTTTTTTTGTCTCCGGGCCGCCCAGGACCTGACGCCTGCTGTTGTCAGCAGGCCGCCAGCGGGTGACAAGCCCGTGCAGCGTAGGGACGTTTTGATTTCTGTCTTTGTGAGCCCCTCATGCCCTTTGTGTCCCAGTATGGTTTTTTGCCCCTGAGTGCCCCCCCAGGAAAGGAGGCTCTGTACAACCCGGCACAGTGCGCCAGCATGGATGCGGCGGCACCGGGTTTTGGGGTATCTATCGAGCAATTGATGCAGGCCGCTGCCAGTGCAGTGGCGCGTACCGTGCAGCGACACTGGCCGCAAGGAGCCGTCCTGTTCTTGTGCGGGCCGGGCAATAACGGCGGTGATGCCTTGGTGGCCGCGCAGATTCTGCGGGAGCAAGGGCGAGTGGTTTCCGTGTTCAGCCTGGTGGACCCGTCCGTGCGACAGGGGACAGCAGCTTGGGCGCAAAGCCAGTGGCAAGGCCGCTGGGAAAGACAATGTCCGGATTTCCGACGTTTTTCCGTGGTGGTCGATGGTTTATTGGGTGCGGGTTTGGACCGCGACGTAGAAGGCGACACCGCCGCCTTGATCCAGTCCCTGGCGGCTTCCAAGGTTCCTGTTTGTGCCATTGACGTGCCTTCGGGTCTGGATGGTGCCAGCGGGCAGGTACGCGGTGTGCTCGCCCCTGCCACGGTGACGGTCAGCTTTGTCCGTTATAAGCCGGGCCATGTTCTGTATCCGGGGCGAACCCTATGCGGCAAGTTGGAATTGGCCGACATCGGTATGCCAGCGCCAGCCTTGCAACAGGCCAATACCTGGTTGAATGAACCGGCCTTGTGGCAGGCTCATCTGCCGCAGTTGGGGGCCCAGAGCCATAAGTATACGCGTGGGCATGCTTTGGTGGTCGGGGGCGAACAGATGACCGGAGCCAGCCGTCTGGCAGCGCGTGCCGCGCAACGCGCAGGGGCAGGGCTGGTCAGCATGGCCGTGCCACCTTCGGTCTGGCCGGTGTATGCCGGCGCATTGGACAGCATCATGGTGGCTCCCCTTGATGACACCTTGACCACGGACGAGCGTATTCGCGCCTGGCTGATCGGGCCGGGGGCAGGCTTGGGCGAGCAAACCCGTCGCCTGACCCTGGCCTTGCTGGCTACCGAGCGGCCTTGTGTATTGGACGCCGATGCCATCAGCAGCTTTGCAGAGCAGCCGCAGGAATTGCTCGATGCCTTGCATGAGCAGTGTGTACTGACCCCTCATGCAGGAGAGTTCGCCCGCGTCTTTGAAACTGCACCGGATCGGTTGGAGGCGGCGCGTTTGGCCGCTCGACAATGCGGTGCCGTGCTGGTTCTGAAGGGTGCGGATACTGTCATTGCTGCGCCGGATGGGCGGGCCTTGATCAATGCCTGCGCACCGCCCTGGCTGGCCACTGGGGGCAGCGGGGATGTCTTGGCAGGCCTTGTCTGCGGTCTGCTGACCCAGGGCATGCCTGCTTTTGAGGCAGCGGGTGCCGCTGTTTGGCTGCATTCACAAGCCGCCCTGGAGTTTGGTCCCGGCCTGATTCCGGAGGATTTGATCGCCGTGCTGCCGCGTGTTTGGCAGCGCCTTTTATCCAGGGCCTAAGGCTTACTTGCGTGGGGAGCGTTGGTAGGCCAGCGCCACAATCCCGCTTAGCACCACCGCTCCACCCAGCAATTGAGTGGAGTTCAAGGTCTGTTTTAAAATCAGCCAGCCCAGAATCAGGGATGCCACCGGCTCCATGTTCATGAAGGGGGCATTGCGTGTCATGTCCAGTCGGGGAGCCAGCACAAACAGGGTGACAAAGCCCGTGGTGTACAGCACACAGACCAGTGACAGGGCAATCCAGCCTGTGGCGTCATGGGGCAAGGCAGAACCACCGGGCAGCAGTCCCAGGGGGCTGAGCGCAATCAGGCAGACCAGCGTTTGGCTGATGGTACAGAAACTGCGCACCAGACCGGGCAGAGGGGCCAGTTTATTTTCTGTAACCCACAGACCCATGGCAAACGTCAGGGCCGTCAGCAGGCTGCACACCACACCCAGCACCCATTGCCCATCCAGCGTTGCGCCCTGAATCAGGCTGGGGGTGTCCAGCGCCAGCAAGAGGCCAATCAGAATGGCCACCATGATGATGGAGGTCTTGCGAGTCGGTTTGTGCCCGCCCAGTATCCAGGTCAACAAGGCCAACAGAATCGGGTACATATTGGCCACCAGCAAGGCCAGGGCCACGGGGATACGCGCGATGGAAGAGTAGATCAGCATGCACTGCATGGTGATCAGCGCGCCCAGCAACAGTTGCCAGCCCAGATATTGACGCGGCACATGCAAGGCTTGTTTGCGCCAGATGAGCAGCATGCTCAAGGCCAGAGTAGCCACGGCGGAGCGGAAAATAACCGAGATGATCAGCCCGGTACCATGGTCCAGTGCGACTTTTGCTGCAATATGGTTGGCGGCAAAGGAGCTGCCCAGCATTAACAGCAAAATAATGGCAAGGTGGCGGGGCAGTAAGGTAGGGGATGTGGCGGGGGGCATGCTGCTTATTTCAAGTTTAAAGTGCGAGGGGTTGCTTTATTGTTGTCCGCTCTGTCACTGGCTGCAAGTATTGCTTGCATATCGTGGTCAATATGCCTTGGGTGGGCGGTGCTACTATGTGGAGCGATGTCCATGACCACAGAGATGCTCCCATGAAAATCGACCCCGCCAACAAGCCGACAATACCCCGTTCTACGGGCCAGGCTCCGTCCTTTTTCTGGCGCAGCCTGATGGCGGGTGGAGCCTTGCTGGCCGGCCTGACAGGCTGCGCTCTGCCCTCGCTGGAGGGCCGTAGCCACAGCGAGGCTTTGCCGTTGGATCAGGCCCGGAACACTATGATTGGCCAGGCGGTGACTCCCATGGTTCAGCAGCATCCTGGCTTGTCCGGCATTTACCCTTTGTTTGATCCGCACGACGCGTATGCCGCCCGCGCCTTGCTGGCCTTTGCCGCCCAGAAAACGCTGGATGTGCAGTATTACATTTGGCGGGGTGATACCACTGGCACCTTGATGCTGGGCACTTTGTTGCAAGCGGCGGAGCGTGGCGTGCGCGTACGTTTGTTGATTGACGACAATGGCATTACGGGGTTGGATGATTCTTTATCTGCCTTGAATGCCCATCCCAATATCGAAGTGCGCCTGTTCAACCCCTTTGTGTTGCGCTGGCCTAAATCCCTGGGCTTCCTGATGGATTTTTCCCGTCTGAACCGGCGCATGCACAACAAGTCCTTTACCGTCGATAACCAGGTCACCATTATTGGTGGACGCAATGTGGGTGATGAGTATTTCGGCGCGACCCAGGACGTGTTGTTTGCAGACCTGGACGTGATGGCCATTGGTGCCGTGGTACAGGATGTCTCCAAGGATTTCGACCGCTACTGGGCCAGTCAGTCGGCCTATCCGGTCGATACTCTGATCAAAACAGGTGGTTCGCAAGCACTGGTGACGTTTCAGGCGCAGTTGCAAGAGGCTCAGGAGCAGCCACGCGCCAAGGATTATCAGCAGGTGCTGCGTGAATCGGATTTGGTCAGCCATCTGGTGCGCGGCGAGCTGGATTTCCAGTGGGCGCGTACCACCATGATCAGTGATGACCCGGCCAAGGCTTTGGGCCCGGTCAATCCGGAACAGTTGATGGTCTGGCAAATGGACCATGTGCTGGGCAAACCCACCAGTCAGGTCGATCTGGTGTCCTCTTATTTTGTGCCTACGGCGGCGGGCGTACGCGCTTTTGAGGCGATGATGCAACGGCCTGGCATGAAGGTGCGTGTTTTGACCAACTCTCTGGCGGCTACGGACGTAGCTGCGGTGCATGCGGGCTATGCGAAGCGACGCAAAGCCTTGCTGGAGGCAGGGGTGCAGTTGCTGGAGCTGCGGCCCACCACGGACAAACCTACCCGTCATGGCTCGGGGCCATTTGGCAGTTCGGGCTCGGCCCTGCATGCCAAGACTTTTGCCGTGGATGGCAAACGCTTGTTTGTGGGGTCCTTTAATTTCGATCCGCGTTCGGTCAATTTGAATACGGAACTGGGCTTTATTATCGAAAGCCCTGAAATGGCGCAAGCCTTGTCCAGGAGCTTTGAGGAAGTCTTGCCTTACCGTAGCTATCGTGTCGAACTGGATGATAATGGCGACCTGGTATGGATTCAGTTAAACGAAGACGGTACTGAGCGCTTTTTTACCTCCGAGCCCAATGCCAGCATCTGGCGGCGAGCCGGAGTCGGAGTCTTGTCTGTCCTGCCGATCGAGTGGCTGCTGTAAGCCAGATTTGTTTATCGACTATTGATGTGCCATGCCCCCAAGGACAAGGCGAAGTCCTTGGGGGCATGTAAATCAGGCTGCATTTTTTGCTAACTAGACTTTGAGCCTTTGCACTGCCTGTCTGCGTGTCTGAATCCAGTCTGTGTAGCGGTGCAGGCCGTATTTTTCCATGTGTTGTTCAGCCAGATTCCATTCCTGCAAGGCTTGTGCATTTTCACCCAGCGCCATCCAGGCATCACCACGTACGCAGTGCAGCTCGGCACGCAAACTGTTTGTGTCATAGCGCAGGCCTTGAGCGGCGGCCTTGTCTAGCCAGGGCATGGCCTCATTGCTGCGTCCCAGGCGGATCATGGCGCGGGCAATTCGACACATCAGGCCATCGGTGCTGATGGGCAGCCCGTACTGTGCAGTCTGTACGCAATCGAGTAGTGATTGCAGGCTGGTTTCCCGACCATGCAGCATCACCTGGCAATAGTGCAGGTAAGAGCGGCTAAGGGCAGACCATGGCTCGGGGTTATGCGACCTTTGTAGCTCTTGCAAGGACAGCTCGGCCACTTGCTGACAGTGTTCAAGCTGTTCCATCAGATAGTGGGCCTGCATCACGAACAAATGAGTGATGGCGCGCAGGGAAAATGCGGTGTCTGAACGCAGGCTTTGCAAGGCCAGATGAGTGTGCTGCTGTGCCGCTTCCATATTGCCTTTCAAGGCCAGAGCCACACTCAGGGTGCCAAAGGTAATGGATTGCGGGAAGTGCTGGGCAATGGCTTGACGGCTGTTCTGTTCCTTCAGGTCATCAAAGACGGCCAGGCTCAGGTTCAGTGTCTGGATGGCATTGGTGACATTTCCCTTCCATAGCTCGTGCTGACCAATTGCATATAAAGCCCAACTGCGGTTTTGATCGTGGCTGGTTTCATTGGCCAGGGCCAGCAGTTGGCGCGCTTTTTGCAAAGCTTGTTCAAAATTACCTTGGGCTTGAAAGGCCGTCCAGGCTGTCCATAAACTGATCATGACCTGATCGGAGTCATGCTCGTCATGCAAGCCATGCCCCAATTCATAAGCCATGGCGGTAGACGCTGAGGCCGGGCCATACAGGGACGATTCAATGGCACCTTGCAGCATGCGGCATTCAAACTGCAGGGTTTGGCGTACCTGCAGGTCGTCGATCAGGTCGCTGCGGTTCAAGCAGCGTTGCAGATATTGGCTGGCCTGACGCAGGTCGTCTTGTGCCAAGGCTTCGCGGGCGGCACGTTGCCACCAAAATGCGGCCTCCGCGCTGTCAGCCTCGCACAGGTGCCAAGCAATTTGCTCGGGTGCATGACGACGGCGTATACCGTGCTGGGCAATGGCGTAGTGGGCCTGGCGCAACTCTTCGTGCATGGCCACGCGTTTCAGTGCCTGGGACACCAGGGGAAGACAGGATACCTGCTTGTCATGTACATCGATCAAATCCAGCGTAGCCAGCGTATCCAGGCCACCGCTCAAGGTCGTGCCCTCCAGACGCAACATCAGGGCCAGCTCGTCAATGGCGATGGGTTCCTCCTGCAAGGCAATGCTGGTCAGAATGTGGCGTGTTGCGGGCAAGAGGCTGTGGTATTGGGTACAGATCAGGTCGGTCAGGCACAAGGCATCGTTGCATTCGCTATTGAGTTCGTGGCAGCGCAGCAGCTCATGGGCGTGGCCCGGGTTGCCCGCACTTAACTTAACCAGGCGGCTGCGTTTATCACGCGCCAGTCGCTGGCCGCGCTGATTGCTCAGCAAGCTGTTGATGCTGGAGCGATCCAGCGTAGGCAAGCTCAGGTGCTCGGCACGCTCCAGACCGTGACCAGGTTTGCGGCTGGTCGTGAGTAATAGTGTCGGGTGACGGGGGGCCGTGTGTGCCAGCAAGCGGATCAGGCGTTGTGTAGGCGGGTCGGCCCATTGCACGTTTTCAATAATCAGTAAGCGACGGCGAGGCGAATTGCCTGTGCCACTGAGCAGGTTGAACAGCAAGTCCATGTGAGCGGTGGATGGCTCGTTTAGTTCTTGTTCTTCAGGGCCATGGTTTAACCATTGGTGCAGGGACTGGGCCTGTTTGGGGCTGATTTCCAGCGTTTCTTGCAAGATTTGAACGGAAAAGGGATCGTGCTGCTTGCCATTTTGCGAGGTGATGTAATCGGCAATTTGCTCGTGCAGCCAGAGGCGAATCGGGTGCCAGGCCACACGACGCTTGTCTTCACGACAAGTGAGCATAATGCAGGGGTGGGCGGTTTTTTGTACATAGTCCGCCAGAGACTGCACCAGCAGACTTTTGCCAATATGCGCGCGACCATGAATGGCGATGTGATGCAAGGTGCGATTCGAGCCGATATGTGACCAGGCTTGCACCAGATGATCGAACTCTTGTGACCGACCATAAACGCGGCTGGTCAAACGCGCGTGGTCTGTGTCGGAGGGGCTTAGGTTCAGCCACAGGGCCTCATTTTGGCGACCTGCAGAGGGTTGAATATCTTTGCTGGCCAGACGTAGGGCAGCCTGTGCGCTGATGCGTGGTGCACCGGGAGCGGCCTGCCAGCTCAAGGGCAAGACGACTTGTGCCAATTGACCCCAGGGGTCTGGGCAGGCGCTTTGATCGTCCATGGCCAGATCGGCATGAAGGGCGATGCTCAGCGTAATGTGCTCATCAAGGCGCAGGGTCGCGGCAACGCGTGCCAATACGACCGCCTGAGTGATGGGTGACTCCAGCAATTCTGGATACCCAAAATAAGCGATCAACTGATTGGGGCCAGCTTCACAGGGCCAGGCACCATGTTGTTCGATCAAATGTCGCAACGTCTGGCGGCTTTGCTCCAGCAGTTGACCTCCCCTTTCGCGGGCGTGGCGGTGGCTGGGTTCAAAGCGCAGGCACAAACCCACTGCCGCCAAGGGACGCAACTGCAGGCTGACTTTCGTCGACAAGGATTTGACCGGGCTGGACGCCGAGCGCACGGGCAGATCCACCAAGTTGCGCGTCTGGGCGCTGGGCTCGCAGCCCAGACGGTCGGCCAGCAAGACGGAGCATTGTTCGTAAGCATGCAGGGCGGCTTCGTGCTGGCCCTCTTGTTTGAGCAGACGAATTAGTTCTTGGTGCAGTTTTTCTTCTTCAGGCCAGATCACAAGCCAGCGTTTAAGGTAGCTGATTGCTTGTGGTGTGGGCAAAGATCTCAGACCGGACTGTATATACCGGTCACGACATTGAGACAGGGTTTGCCGAATAGTGTGTTGTGTATCCTGCAACCAGTCTTGCAACTGTTCGCCATGATGCAGTTTCACTTGTCCCAGCAAGGGGCCCTGATACAGATTCAGACGCTCCAGATCGCTAAGGGCAGGCTGGCTGGGGTGTTGCAGCAGGCTGAGCACATCCACTTGGGCACGATTGGGGTCCAGGGCCAGGGTGTCGTTGGTAATGTGCAGGGCCTGGTCACACCCCTCAAAGGCGCGGCGCAAGGCATGCAGCGCGTGGCGCAAACGAGCACGGCCTACACTGATGGGGTCTTCATGCCAGATCGTTTCGGCCAGACGGCTGCGGCTGATTGGTTTTCCCTGCGCTAAAGCCAGTATGGACAATAAAATACGCGCTTTATCGTAATTAATGATTTGTGCGCGGCATTGTCCTTGAACCAGGAGTCGGTAGGAACCGAGTAGGTAAATTTGGGCCAAGTGCGAGGCAGAGGAAGGCAAAACATCCATGGGCTCGGGCTCGTATCAAGAGTTAAGCAATGATTGGGATAATGTATCCGATCCGTTTAATTTCCGTTTGCCAACTTTTGCGAAAATAAACGCCTTGCTTGTTCAAGATTAAACCTTTTTGGGATATCTCCGGCTTCTCGCCTCGCAGGCTATGATGTGAACTTGTCACTTTCCTGTGCTCGGTTGCCTTTTTGTATGGTTGATCCCACACGTTCTTCACTGCGCAAACAGTCCAAATTGCCTCTGTCGCTCAAGGTGAAATATACCTTGCGAGCGCGCCTGGAGCGTGGCGAATGGACGATGGGGACGCGTATTCCTACGCTGGAGGAGCTGATGCAGGAATACGGCGTCTCGCGTGCAACTGTGCGGGCGGCGCTGGACGAGCTGGAAAATGAAGGCCTGATTGAACGCACCCGTGGCAAAGGGACCTTTGTCATTGGCGATGTAGCTCAGGATCATTGGCTGATGCTACCCACCAACTGGGACGCTCTGATCGAGCATTTGACGCGTCTGGATTCGGTCATGGTGGAGCTGGGCCACGGGACAGGGGCCTTGCCCATAGAGATTACGGGCCAGTCCTTGCCTGATGAATATTGGTGGACCAGCCGCGTCAATTACGCCGATGGTGTGGCGTACAGCTTGAATACGGTCTACGTGTTAAATACCTTGGCTCAGACACTGCAACCTGAATTGAGCCAGGAACCTGTGCTGCTGGTGTTGAATCGTCTGGCTCGTGAGCAGATTCATACGGTTCGTCAAACACTTACCGTGCGGGTAGCCGATGCCGATCTGGCGCGCCATTTGAGCATGGATATTGGTATGCCGGTCGTGCGGGTGATTCGCCTGATCATGAACCGTGCGAATCAACTGGTTTATGCGGCGCAGGTCTTTTATCCCGCTAAATATCTCAGTATCCAGACTGAACTGGCCCCTGGCTTTTAAGCCTGTCATCGCAAGCGCAACGCACCTTTACGACACTCCTAGGTAAAAACACCAAGTTATTCCGCTGAGTGGCGAGGTGTACACTTTTTTCATAAAGTCCTAAAAATAGAACTTTATGACTTTATCGAAGAGGCACTGTTCTGGTGCCGGATGTTTTTATCTGCTTGAAGGAGCTTTACGTGAAGATAACCATGCTTGGCACCGGCGCTGCGTTGCCTGATCCGGACCGTGCCCAGTCGTCCATTTTGGTGACGCTGGATAACGGCAAGAATTACCTGTTTGATTGCGGCGAAGGGTCCACGCGTCAGATGGTGAAGGCCAATATCAATCCGGCTGATGTGCCTTGGGTGTTTCTAAGTCACCTGCACTATGACCATGTCTGCGGTTTGCCGTTTTTTGTCTTGTCTAGCTGGGTTTTCAACCGCGAAGGCAGGCTGAAGGTTTTTGGCCCCAAGGGGACTCAGGACTTTGTGGATCATTCTTTCGAGAACGGGGCGTTTCGTGTGGATATTCAAGCTCGGGCAGCTTATCCGGCTCGTCAAAAAAACATGGCTGCCGTACGCCCGGAGGTCTTCGAGGTGGAGCCCGGCCTGATGTACGAGGATGAGGACGTCAAAATCTATATTGATGTGGTGGATCACATTCCTACCGAAATTACGGATTGTTTTGGTATTCGTATGGAGGCCGAGGGCAAAGTGGTGGCGTTCAGTGGCGATACGGCTCCTTGTGAGTCCATGATACGGCTGGCGCAGGATGCCGATTTGCTGATACATGAATGCACCTTTCCCGAGTCTTTCCTGAAGCATCGTGAGGAATCAGGGGTAGGAACGTTTGCGCATACCAGCCCTTTGCAGTTGGGTGAAATCGCTTGTAAAGCCAATGTGAAGAGTTTAGTGGCCACTCATTTTGGGCATTATGACTCCACCAGTCCGGTGATTAAACGTGCGGCGGGTAATCATTTGCCGGTTGATTTAATGGGGCCTGAACGCCTGGACGAAGTAGCTCGGGATATTCGCAAAAGCTACAAAGGCGATTTGCGCTTGGCAACGGATTTGATGCGCATAGACCTGTAAAAGGCGCGTGGAGGGAGACAAGATGCAAGTAATTAAGAAAACTGTGGCGTGCCTTGCGGCGGCACTTGGCCTGGCGACGGTAGGGCCGACTTGGGCGGATTATCCCGAGCAACCTGTAAAGGTAGTGATTCCTTACCCTCCAGGAGCGGCGGGTGACATTATTTTCCGTATCTTGCAGCCTGAGCTGTCTCGGGAGTTGGGACAGACGGTGATTACGGATTACAAGACTGGCGCAGGTGGCAATATCGGCACGCAAATGGTGGCGCGCTCCAAGCCGGATGGCTACACCTTGCTGTTTTCGGCGACCAATAATTTTGTGATCAATCAGTTCTTGTACAAGAACATGGGCTATGACCCATTCAAGGATTTGTATGTGATCAATAAGGTGGCGGATGCGGCGGCGTTTGTTTATGTGAATGGAGAGTTGCCCGTCAAGAATATGGCTGAATTCAGGGATTATGTGCAGCAGCGCAAAGGGCAAGTGAACTACGGGACGCCGGGGGCAGGCACGACGCCCGAGCTATCGGCCTGGAAGTTGTCTGCGGTTCTGGAAGGCGATATGTTGGGGATTCATTACCGAGGCTCGGCACCGGGGATACAGGCTTTGTTGAGCAATGAAGTGCAGATGTTTGTCAGCAGCTATGGTTTGGGGGCGGCTTTCCTGCCGCAGGGGAGGTTGAAGGCTTTGGCTGTTGCCCTGCCGGAGCGTTTCCCGGCCTTGCCTGATGTCCCCACGATGGAGGAACTGGGCTACAAGGATGTGGTGATCAGCAACTGGTGGGCTTTGGCTGTGCCTGCCGGGACGGATACAGAGATCGTTGCCAAGATTGAAGGGGCTTTGGAAAAAGTGCTGGCTGATCCCGAGATTCGTAAGAAGTTACTGGATCAGGGGTATTTGCTGTCCAAGGTGTCGGCCGAGGAGTTTCGGAAGGGGCTGCCTGCAGAGGCGGATTACTGGCATGACATTGTGACTCGGGCGGGGATCAGCCTGGATTAAGGCTGGCTTCTGGTTCTGCTGTTGCTGTTGGTTCACAAGGGCGTCATTACCTTGATGAGCTAAAAGGCGGCGGCATGGCAGAACTTAGGTGACTGGGGCTGTGGCGATGCAGCGGCTTTCTTCTGATCGTGCTGTTTGGGCTCTGCGGGGGAGCGAGAGGGTTTTCTTGTGGGGCCCGTGTCCGGCTTGTCTTGGCGGGCCCCTTGCCCACGCTGCGCGTGGGTTCCCTTGTCAGTGTGACGGGGCGGGCGGGTCGTGAACTCGGAGCGCGATTTGTCCCCCGTACAAACCGCAAGCGTGCTCCTCAAACAGCACTGGAGAGGAGAAAAGGTTTGGATTTGTTGAACGGTGATTTCGTGTTTTTTGGGATGCTTCAGGCAGGCCTTGAGCTTGGTTTGAATACGTGAGTGATAGGCGAGGTGATTGGAGTTGAAGAAAAAGTGGGTGGGGGTTAAGTAGCTTTTTTATGATGCCGGAGGGGGCTTTAAGTTTTTTGGGCGCTACTCTTTTTGGCTTTGGCTTTGGCTTTGGCTTTGGCTTTGGCTTTGGTATTTGTTGTTGTTGTTGTTGTTGTTGTTGTTGTTGTTGTTGTTGTTGTTGTTGTTGTTGTTGTTGTTGTCGGTGGTCACTTCTGGCGCCATTGACCTCGCACTATCAACGGGACATAAAAACAGTAAATCTCATACCGCACTAAGCCATTCAGTTGGCTCTTAAAAAGAAGGGAACAGAGTAGTGTGAGTCTGCCGGTTGGTGCAGGTGTAGCAGTGGTCGGGCGGATCAGAGTACTTGCCGCGGTCAGGAGATAGCGTAGGGGTGCAAGCATCCTGCTGTTTGAGCGGGGCGCTTGTGGATCGTCCGGGGGACGAACCACCCCGCGAGTTCAGGATGCGCCCGTAGCTATCTCCTGACAAGGGCACCGGTGCGCAGCACCGGCAAGTGCTCAGCCCGACCACTGCTACACCTGCACTAACCGGCTCCCTGCTCCTGCTCCCTTCTTTTTGCGAGCTGCCTCGCCATCAAGCATTGAGCCTGCCCTCAGCAACACCTACGCAGCCCCAAAAAAAACAGCCCCTGAAACCAGGGGCTGTAATTCCAACAATTACTGATCAGAGCGAATATTGTTATCCCGCACAATCTGCTCCCAGCGCGCATTACGCTGCTGCACCCATTGGGCTGGAGAAACCTTGGACGAATCGTAGGCTTGAATATCCAGCATCCGCAAAGTCTCGGCGGTAGAGGGACGTTTCACGATATCGCTCAGCAAGTCGTTCCATGCTTTGATTTTCTCTGGAGGCGAACCCTTGGTGGTGAAAACCAGGTACGAGAAGCTCTCGTTAAAGTTTTCCAGGCCTGGTAACTTTGCTTCGGCCAATGTAGGGACTGCAGGCAATAAAGGATTGCGTTTGCCGCCAGAAGTCGCCAATGGCGTGAGCAAACCTTCCTTGATCGGCCCCAAAACACCGGCAATCGTCAGAAAACCGCTGTCCAGACGCTCGCCATACATATCATTGACCACAGCGCTATTGCTGCGATATGGAATGTGATCCAGCTTGATCCCGCTATCTTGTGTCAAGGCCGACATCATCAAATGCCCTGGCGAGCCCATGCCGGCAGAGCCGTAATTCATGGGTTTGGCGCGGGCACGCTCCAGAAACTCGGCAGGTGTTGTGATACCGGTCTTGCTGGGAACCACCAGAACCTGGTCAAAGGTGCCCAGCAAAGACACCAGGTCCAGAGACTCCCCAACCTTGAATTTGCTGTTGACGTAAATATGCGGATTGGCCGTGGCAACGGTGTCCAGTGTCAGCAACAAGGTATTGCCGTCGGGTTTGGCCCGGCCCACCGCCTCGGCTGCAATCATGCCTGCTGCGCCCGCGCGGTTCTCTACCACAATCGTTTGGCCGGTGGTTGCCGTGGCTTCGCGGGCCAACATGCGACCCAGGACATCCAGCGGGCCGCCTGCAGCGGAGCTGACAACAAGTGTGGCCACCTCGGCACTTTGGACTGGCGTAGCCAAAGGTAAGATCAGCGCACAAATGCTTACGTTGCGCAGCAAGGAAAAGATGGGCATAGAGGTCTCCAGATAGGGGTAAGTAACAGTATCTATCTCACGCTATCGCCAAAGGCAGGGGGCTGGTTTCGCTGTGAGCCATCATGGTGTCGATCAATTGACACAAAAGCGTTGTTTTTAACGTTTGCGCGTCAGGTTCATTCCACAAATTATGTTGTTCCAGTGGATCGGCTTGCAGATCGTACAGCTCTCCGATTTGACCGCCCTCGTACAGACTTAGACGATGCTGCTGTGTGACCAGCGAGCGCAGCTTGGTGCGAATAGGCGTATTGAACAGCTTGCGCTGGTTTTCTTCCTCGATCAGTACACCTTGACGCCATTTCACAGGCTCTTTGTGCATCACTTTCAGTAAGGAGCGACCCTGAATGCCGTTGTAGGGCAACTGCCCTGCGCGCTCCAGCACCGTAGGTGCAACGTCAATGGTAGAGCAGACTTCTCCACTTGTGCCTTGAGTTTTCGCATCCTTTGGGTCAAACCAGATAAAGGGGCTGCGAATAATGCTTTGGTAATGCACAGGGCCTTTCAACAGGAGTTGATGGTCGCCCATGAAGTCGCCATGATCACTCATGAACATGACGATGGTGTTCTCCGCCTGGCCGGTGCGCTCCAGATGGTCCAGAATGCGCCCGATCTCGGCATCGATATGCGTGATGGAACCGTAGTTCAAGGCAATCGCCTCGCGGGCTTCGCGTTCGGAGCAGGCAAACAGGGTGGGAGTGTGTTTAATCGCTTTGCCTTCATCGCGCAACTGGTGCAGCAATTGCAGGTGTGCGGGCAGGGGATGTGGGCCTAGGTGGAAGGAGTCGGGCAGGCTGACTTCTTCAGGCTTGTACATATCCCAGTATTGACCGTGCGGCGTGTAGGGGTGATGGGGGTCGGGGAAGGAGCACTGAATGAAGAAAGGCTGTTGTTCCAGGGCATATTTATCCAGCACAGCGCGGGTGCGCTCACCAATCCAGGCAGTGGTGCTGTACTCTTCTGGCACACGGGTACGCCAGGCTTGGCCAATGCGGCTTAGCGCGTAGTCGGGAGTTGGGATGGCGTTTTCAGGGCCGGACAGGGCGTCAATGTCAGGATGTTCATTTTGCAGCCAGCGACCATAGTCGCCCCAGACCTGATCGCCGTGGTCGATGGCCAGGTCCACGTGCTCGTAGCCGTAAAAGGGGAGTTGCACACTGTGATCGGCGCGATCGCGCCACCATTGACCACATTCCTGGCCGTAATCGTTGGTTGGCAGGGGGGGGCGGGCTTCACCCTTGGTCGGCGGATCATCCGGGCGTGGGTAGAGCGGGGGGGTATCCGTTATATTTTGCAGATGTGCCTTGCCCACTAACGCTGTGCGCCAGCCTGCCTGACGCAGTACATCGACAAAAGTGGTGGAGTCCAGCGGTAGGGGAACGCCGTTGTGACGAGCGCCGTGTACAGAAGGCATGCGGCCTGTCATCAGGGAGGCACGGTTGGGCATGCAGATCGGCGTGGCGACGTAAAATCGCTCAGCACTCCAACCACGGGCGGCCAAGGCATCCAGATTGGGCGTTTTTATGTCTTTATTGCCGTAACACGCCAAATGGTCCGCACGGAGTTGATCCGCAATGATTAATAAAAAATTGGGTACTGACTGAGACATGACGTGCCTATTTTGTAGCTTCGGGTATACCCATTATGGAAGCAGTAGCCATAATGTTAAATTGAATAACTTGCAGGTATATATACTTCTTTCATATAGGTAAGTCATGAGCTGGAGTGAACGCATTCGCTTAAAGCATCTGCAGGTTTTAATTCGTTTGTGCGAACAGAAAAGCATGAGCGATGTGGCCCGGCAGTCCAATATGACCCAGCCCGCTTTGTCAAAATGGCTCAAGGACTTTGAAGACAGTATCGGTATGCCTTTATTCGAGCGCCATGCCCGTGGTATTGAGCCTTTGCCGGCGGCCTTGGCGCTGGTCTCCCAGGCCCAAGGGGTGCTCAATCGCCTTGACCGCATGAACGCGACGCTGGAGCAATACAGGCAGGGATTTCGCCAGCAATTTACCTTGGGTATATCGCCTATGGTGGCCGCGGTTTATTTGCCGCAACTGCTGGTGTATCTGCACGAGCGCGATCCGCAGTGCCATATCCGGATTCAGGAAGGTACGCTGGATGTGTTAAGCCGCAATCTGGAGCAGGGTGAGCTGGATCTGGTCATTGGCCGTGTGGACGAAGCAGGTCGCAACCCGGCGATGGCGTATTTGCCGTTGGGGATGGTGCCTTTGGGGGTGGCCGCTTGCCGCAAGCACCCTTTGGCCCGGCAAAATGAAGTGACCTGGGAGCAGACGCTGGAGTATCCCTGGATATTGCCCCCCAAAAACAGTCCCATGCGGCGCAGTTTCGAGCTGAGCCTGGATGCCAAAGGCCTGCCGTATCCCACTTGTGCGATCGAGTCTGCCTACGCGCATACCAATGCGCGTGTAGCCGTGGGCAGTGATTTCTTAGTGCCCATGACGCGCAGCATGGTGCCGGTCTACCCGGAGCTGTGTATCTTGGAGCTGGACTGGAGCGACCCGCGTTTGCATGGTCAGCTCGGTTTGTTGTGGCGCCCCCAGGATTCGGGTGAACCGATGTTGGAGGAGGTCATTAGCTGGATGAGCAAGCAGCCTCACACGGTGTGATGGTAAGCCGGGGTCAGCATGGGCTGACCCTGAAAGAACTGACAGCTTGTTTTTTAAATGCATGTAACTAAAAATTGCCATCATGCTATTTTGTTTCTTTTTGGCGAATTGATTGATGGGAACTGTTCTGGAAGGTTGGAAAAACTTGCAAGCGATCAGTATCAGCTCGGTGCGCGACACACTGAGCGGGAAATACCATTCTCGTGACTTCATTCATGCCCGAATGGAATATTTACGCAGCCGTGTCGTATTAGTTGGCTTGCTATTTGCCTTGCTGACTCCCCTTTGGACTTTGATGGATTGGCTGGTTTTGCCCGGCTGGCCTACACATTTAATGGCGGTGCGTGTGTTAAGCCTGGGGGGACTGACCGCGTGTGTATGGCTAGCGTTTAATGGCCATCAGCGCATTACCCGTATTTATGTGTTGAGTGGCCTGGTCTTTATTTTGCCAGCCTCTTTTTACGCGTATATGCTGCTGACGCTCTCGGGGGCTGGGCATTACGTGGTTCTGGGTTACGGCTTTATCCCTTTCCTGTTGGTCGCGACCTTAAGTATTTTTCCCTTTACCTTGCTGGAATCTGCGTTGGTAGGGGGCGCGTTGATTGCCTTGCAGATTTTGGCCAGCGTCAGCTCGGGAACCTGGATGACCGCGAAAGGTTTGCAGGATCTTTGGCTGTTGAGTGCCTTGCTGGCTGTTGCCTTGACCGCCAATTATTTTCATCTGGGGCTTTTGTTGCGTTTATATCGACAAGCTACCCACGATACCTTGACCGGCTTGCTGAACCGGGGCGCGGTCAGTCGTCAGTTGGGGCAGGGGCCAGTCCAGGAAAAACTGCATGTGTTGATGGTGGATCTGGATCATTTCAAGCAGATCAACGATACCCACGGCCATTCGGTAGGGGATGATGTCTTGACGCGTACCGCGTCTTTATTCAAGGCGCATCTGGGACCCCATGACTTGGCGGCTCGTTATGGTGGCGAGGAGTTCGTGTTGATTCTGGCCGGGCGTAGTGATGAGCAGGCTTTGCGCTTTGCGGATTGGCTCTTGCGTCAGGTGCAGGAACAAACCTTTTACAACCATGACCGCGAGTCTTTCCAGATTACGGCCAGTATGGGCTTGGCGGTGTGCCAACCCGGTCAGGTCATTGAAGAGGCGCTGGTTCAGGCTGACCAGCGCTTGTATGACGCCAAGCGCGCTGGTCGCAATCAGGTGGTGACGAAGGATTAGGCGTGCCGGACTGCGTAAAAAGAAACGGGGCCTGGAGCGGCAAATGCTCCAGGCCCCGTTTGTGATGGAATACTTAGTAGCGCAGGGTTTGGCTGCCCTGACTGGCCTGGTCGATGTCCTGAGCGCTGATGGCATCACTCTTGCACTTGAAAGCCGCAAACATCTCAAGCTGATCCGAATGATGGACGTCGGCTTGGCCTTTGGGATTGATGAAACCGCTTTGCCCCGGCGCCATCACCGAGCACATACGCACGCCAGCAGGGTCCAGCACGTACTGGAAGCGGGCGCTGCCGGTGTTCAGATAAGGCATGATGCGGCGCTCGTACGCAGGGTCGGACCAGGGCACCCCAATCGCATTGCGTGCCGCAAACAGCATGGAAACAGAGGGGGCACGCCATTGCTGGGCTTGCGCGCCTTGTGATTTCTGCAAGGAGGCGGCCGCTTGTTCCAGTGCGTCCAGCACCAGCTCCTGGGCGGGACGACCTTGCAGGAAATCAATCGTTTGTGGCACCCCGGCTGCCGGGCCCTGGATAGCGTTCCAGATCAGCTTGGCCGCAGCGGCTGGCTGGGCGCTACGCGGGTCATTCATGGCCGGGTACAGGCCTTGCGTGTAGGTCTGGTAGACGCTGTCAGGCAAACGACCTTTCAGGAATACAGGGACTGCGGCTTGCATCCAGGCCTGCATCACAGCCGGGGCGCTACCTTCGTAATGCTTGCCGTTGCTGGCGACGTGCAGCTTGTAGTCCCAGCCTTTCAACTGCTCGGCAGCCTGACGGGCCAGGGCACTGGCACGTGGCAGCTTGGCGGCTTGCTGGATGATGGGGGCGAAGTAGCGCGCATTCAGATCCGAGCGCGCACCCAGGGAGTCGATGCCCCAGATTTCCTCATCGCTCAGGCGCTGCTTGGCTTGTAACGGTGCCAGCAGTTCCTGCACTCGATCCACGTAAGAGAAGTTGGCATTGTCAGCCAGCAGGGCGCTGTAGGCCTTGTTGTTCCAGCTGGCGATATAGCCTTGCTGTGGGTTCAGCACTTTGGGGTTGTGCTCAAAGCTCAGAAAGCCTTGCCATTCCATGCTGCCGTCGCCTGCGGCCGGGAACTGGATGGCCTGATTGGTCGGGCGTTGGGGCAACCGTCCCAAGGCAGCGGCACCGATATTGTTTTGGGTGTCGGCATAGAACCAGGTAATGGAGGCGCTGACGCGGGCTGCCTGGGCCATGAATTGATCCCAGTTCTTGGCCTTGGCCGCATGGGCCCAGCCCAGCAGGGTTTCAATTTCCCGGCCCTGCCAGCTACGGCGGTTGGCGTAGGCCGTGTTGTTTTTCGTATCCCAACTGCTGACATAACCTTGAGCCGCACGGTAGACGTCCAGCGTCACATCGTCCTGATCACGCACTTTGATGCGCACCTGCTTGTGCTCCATGGGGCGCCAGGCATTGTTGTACCAGTAGCTATGCGGATCACCGTCTTTCAAACGCAGTTGGTAAACGTCGTTGGTGTCCAGTGAACCCACTGTGGAACCCCAGGCAATCTGGCCATTGGTGCCGAACAGAATGGCGGGCAGGGCAACAGCGGTGCTGCCGGTCAGGTCGTAGCCGGCACCGTGCAAGCCGACGCTATAGGTAATGGATGGGGTGTACCAGCCTTGTTGCGGGCCGTTGTACAACACGGCATGGCCGTGAGTCGTCTTTTCGGGGCCCAGCAGCCAGGCATTGCTGGCCGTCGGTGTGCCGGCGGCCACAGTGGGGCCTAGCGCCACGGCTTGTTTGTGCAGATAGTCCTGTGCGGCTTGTGTGGATAGGGCCTGCAAATGCGTAGGCAAATCGGCCAGGGCGGTCCGGGCTTCAGGCTGAGCAATGATCGTGGGCGCGGTCGGGTCGTTCAGCCAGCGCAGTTGTTTGTAGAGCTGTTCGCCTCGTTCCGAGCCCTGGTCTGCCTTTAAGGTTTCCAGCAGATTCAGGTTGGCCACTTCCGCCGTACCGGCAAAAAAGCGGTTCAGAATCAAGCCGACCCAGACCATGGCAATGTCTTCGGGCTGCCATTCAGAAGGCTCAAAGCCTTGGTCCAGAAACTCCTTGGGCATCAAGGTATCGCGCTGGGCTTTCACCTCGCGCACGCGCTGGGTAAAACCAGCGGCATAGCCCTCAAACATGGCGCGGTCTTCGTTGGACAGGGCGGCCAATTGCTTGCGAATGGCGTCCGGGTCGATATTGCTGTGGGTGACTTTATCCAGCTCCAGGAAATCCGCCCCCAGAACTTCTGCCACCGTTCCCCAGCCTGAACGTTTGGCAATTTCCATCTGGTAGAGACGGTCTGTGGCCACGGCATAGGCATAGCCATAGAACAAGCCATAGGTGCTGTCAGCATAGATGTGCGGCGTGCCATAGCTGTCGCGCTTGATGGTGACGCTGCGATCATTGACAGAAGTGCTGGCACAGGCGGCCAGCAAGACGCTGGTGGTCAGTACACCAAGGGTCAGTCGGGATGGGAAGCGACGGGGGAAGTTCAATATCTTGTCTCCTCAAGCGTAGCCGTAGGGGCTACCGTTTTTTTATCTCTTGAGAATATAACGTCAAAGTTCTTTAGGTATTGATATTTCCAGATGAAAACTTCTAGAGGATTTCCCCAGTACAAAAGCGGCTTGCCGGATATGATGGAGCAGTTTATGAAATCCATGATTCGGCGCGTGCAGGAACCAGGCGGGGTGGTTGCGTTTTAATCTTTGGGCTTATTAAGTGTAGTCACTGTATATCGGCGGTTTTCTACTTTTCGGGCTATCCACTTTTTCTGCTCATTCTTTTTGATCTCCTTGTTTGAATGGCTTTCTGCCTGACTTGCTGTGTTTTATGTTTAAAGTGTTCAAGGGTATATCCCTAGGTCTTGGCCGATTTACTCGCAAAAATACCATGTGTACACTTTAAATCACTAAAACAAGACAAGTTGCTGAGTCGTGTTTCGCCTCACAAGCCCACGGAGAAGACAATGAACAAGACATTTGCAGGGGTAGCACTAGCAGGAACGATGATGTTGCAAACCTTGGGGGCCACCGCCGCCGCCGAAGGGGTGATCAAGATTGGGGAGCTGAACAGCTATAAATCCCAGCCCGCTTTTTTAGGGCCTTATCGAAACGGGATGGAGCTGGCGGTTGAGCAGATCAATCAGGCCGGGGGGATTCACGGCAAGCAGTTGGAGTTGATCATCAAGGATGACAACTCCAACCCTGGCGATGCCGTACGCGCTGCCGAGGAACTGATCTCGCGGGAAAAGGTGGATGTGCTGACCGGAACTTTCCTGTCCAATATCGGTTTGGCCATTACCGACTTCGCCAAACACAAAAAAGTCTTCTTTCTGGCCAGCGAGCCTTTGACCGACAAGATCGTCTGGGCCGATGGCAACCGCTATACATTCCGCCTGCGCAACTCCACCTATATGCAGGTCGCCATGCTGGTGCCCGACGCCGTCAAGCTGAACAAGAAGCGTTGGGCGATTGTGTACCCCAACTACGAGTACGGTCAGTCCGCCGTTGCCACCTTCAAGACCTTGATGAAACAAGCCCAGCCCGATATCGAATTCGTGGCTGAACAGGCCACGCCACTGGGCAAGGTCGATGCGGGTGCCGTGGTGCAGGCTTTGTCCGATGCCAAACCGGATGCGGTCTTTAACGTCTTGTTTGCGTCTGACCTGGCCCGTTTGGTTCGTGCTGGCAATCAGCGTCAGTTCTTCAGTCCTGCCTTGCCGGTGGTCAGCATGTTGACCGGCGAGCCAGAGTACCTGGACCCTTTGGGTGAGGAAACGCCGGAAGGCTGGATTGTGACGGGCTACCCCTGGTACGCCATCGACACGCCCGAGCACAATGCCTTTTTGAAAGCCTATCAGGACAAGTACAACGAGCACCCTCGCCTGGGCACGATTATTGGCTACAGCACCATTGTGTCGATTGCCGCTGGCATTGAAAAAGCCGGCTCTACCGACACGGAAGCCATGATCAAAGCCTTCCGTGGTCTGGATGTGGTCACGCCTTTTGGCCCCATCACGTACCGCACGCAAGATCAGCAATCCACGCAGGGGGCTTATGTGGGTGTGCTGGCCAAGCAGGACGGCAAGGGCATCATGACCCATATCCGTTATGTGGATGGCAAAGAGGTACAGCCTACGGATGAGCAAGTCAGCCAGTGGCGCCCTGCCGCGGCTAATCAATAATTCCAAGAACGCAGTATTTTGTAGATCGGCGCGCCGTCTGGCGCGCCACTTCTGACGCGAGGCAGTAATGGCCTTATCGGGTTTATGGGTACAGTTCCTTAACGGACTGGCCGAGGCATCGTCTTTGTTCCTGGTGGCGGCGGGTTTGTCCCTGATCTTTGGGGTGACACGCATCGTCAACTTTGCACACGGCTCCCTGTATATGCTGGGCATCTACATGGCGTATTCCACCGTGCAATTCATGGGTGGGTCGGCACTGGGATTTTGGGCAGGCTTGATTGTGGCGGCCTTGTTGGTTGGCGCCTTGGGCGCCTTGCTGGAAATCGTGCTGTTGCGGCGCATTTACAAAGCGCCCGAGTTGTTCCAGCTATTGGCTACCTTTGCTTTGGTGCTGGTGATCAATGACGGGGCCTTGGCCGTGTGGGGGCCGGAAGATCTGCTGGGGCCGCTGGCTCCAGGCTTGAGCGGTTCTATTTCCATTGCAGGGCGCTTTTTTCCGGTTTATGACCTGGTGCTGATCGTGATCGGCCCGGTGGTGCTGGGTTTGCTGTGGCTCTTGCTGACCCGTACCCGTTGGGGAGTGCTGGTGCGCGCCGCGACCCACGACCGACAGATGCTGGGTGCGCTGGGTGTGAATCAGGCCTGGCTCTTTACGGGTGTCTTTGCTTTGGGGGCGTTCCTGGCTGGTTTGGGGGGAGCCGTGCAATTGCCGCGTCAGCCCGCCAATCTGCTATTGGACTTGAGCGTGATTGGGGATGCCTTTGTGATTGTGGTGGTCGGTGGCATGGGTTCTATCCCCGGTGCTTATGTGGCTGCCCTGATTGTCGCGGAATTGAAAGCATTGTGTATTGCTCTGGGTACGGTCACTTTCTTTGGCGTGGACTTTGCCTTTCCCAAATTGACGCTGGTCGTGGAGTTTATCTTCATGGCTGTGGTGCTGGTATTTCGGCCCTGGGGCTTGTTTGGGCGAGCGCAAGCCGTCAGCCGTAACTCGGCGCCGATTGAAGCGCCCCTGCGTGCCGGTAGCGGAGCGTTCCAGATCATGGTGCTGGTGGTTCTGGGGGTGATGGCGGCCTTGCCTTTGATGAGCGATTGGTTCCCGTACGCGCCTGTGCTGGCTTTGGATATTCTGGTGTTGTCCTTATTCGCGTTGAGTCTGCATTTCATGATGGGACCAGGAGGGATGAACTCTTTTGGTCATGCCGCTTACTTCGGTTTGGGCGCTTATGCGGCGGCTTTGCTGTTCAAAACGGCGGCCTTGTCCATGGGCTGGTCTTTGGTCTTGGCTCCCGCTGTGGCCGGTTTGGGTGCGCTGATCTTTGGTTGGTTCTGTGTGCGCCTGTCAGGAGTGTATCTGGCCATGCTGACCTTGGCGTTCGCTCAGATTGTTTGGTCAATTGTCTATCAGTGGGACAGTTTTACCGGTGGTTCCAATGGTGTGGTCGGCATCTGGCCTGCCGAGTGGCTGTCGGGAGATCGCTACTATTATTTTGCGTTAAGTGTTGTCGTGGTGGCCGCTTTCTTGTTGCGTCGCATCTTGTTTTCACCCTTTGGCTACGCCATGCGTGCCAGTCGGGATTCGGCCTTGCGGGCTGAGGCAATCGGCATTCCCGTTAAGCGTGTACAGTGGCTGACCTTTATTTTGGCGGGTACATTTGCTGGTTTGTCTGGTGCCTTGTTTGTGTTTTCAAAAGGCAGTGTCTCGCCTGAGGTGATTGCGGTGAACAAGTCCGTGGATGGCTTGGTCATGGTCTTGCTAGGTGGGTTGCAAACCCTGGTCGGTCCAGTGGTGGGCGCAGCCGTATTCACCTTGCTGCAGGACTTTTTCCTGGGTATCACACAGTATTGGCGCGCCTTGTTTGGCGGCGTGATTCTGTTGCTGGTTCTGGCTTTCCCACAGGGTATTGCTGGGTTTTTCAAACGTTGGGCGCATCGTCGTGTCGCACCGGAGGCATCGTCATGAGTTTGCTGCAAGTACGAGGTCTTAAAAAAGCGTTTGGCGGCAATCTGGCCGTAGATGGTATTGAATTTGATGTGCAGGCCGGGGAATTCCTGGCTTTGATTGGCCCCAATGGAGCAGGTAAGACCACCACCTTCAATATGGTGGGCGGGCAGTTGACGCCAACGGCGGGCTCGGTGCGTTTGGGGGACCAAGAGCTGGTGGGTTTGGCGCCACGCAAAATTGCGGCCATGGGCGTGGGCCGTACCTTCCAGATCGCCGCGACGTTTGCTTCCTTGACGGTAGTGGAAAACGTGCAGATGGCCTTGTTGGCGCATCAGAAAAAACTGTTTTCCTTCTGGCGTCGGGCGGCGCAGTTCGAGCGGGCCCGTGCTTTGGATCTGCTGGATCAGGTGGGCATGCTGGCCCAGGCCGAACGGCCTTGCAGCGAGCTGGCCTACGGTGATGTGAAGCGGGTAGAGCTGGCGATTGCACTGGCCAACGATCCCCGTCTTTTGTTGATGGACGAACCCACAGCAGGTATGGCCCCCAAAGAGCGTAATGAGCTGATGCGCCTGACCAAAAAACTGGTGATCGAACGCAATATGGGTGTGCTGTTTACCGAGCACAGCATGGACGTGGTGTTCGAGCACTCGGACCGCATGCTGGTGCTGGCTCGTGGTCGGCTGGTGGCAGAAGGCGATGCGGACTATATTCGCCAGCATCCCAAGGTGCAGGAGGTCTACTTTGGCACAGGCAAGACATTTGAGAACAAGGAGTCAGCATGACGCAGGATGGAGTAGCCGGTGCCAAGCGGGCCGCAACTGACCAGCAGCTATTGTTGAAGGTGGATGGCTTGAATGCCTGGTACGGTGCCGCGCATATTCTGTTTGATCTGTCCCTGACGGTGCAGCGCGGTGAAGTGGTCGCCTTTATGGGGCGCAACGGTGCCGGCAAGTCCACGACGCTGAAGTCCATTATGGGTTTGATGGAGCGATCCAATGGGCATATCGAGTTCATGGGTCAGGCCATTCACGACAAGCAGCCTTTTGAGATTGCACGTGCCGGTTTGGGCTTCGTGCCCGAAGAGCGGCGTATCTTTAGCGATTTAAGTGTCTCGGAGAATCTGGAAGTAGGCCGTCAACCAGCACGGCGCTGGCCGGATGGCGCAGCAGCCCCGCACTGGCAGCCTGAACGTTTGTACAGCCTGTTTCCCAATCTGGGCCAGATGCAGGACAGACCCGGCGGACAGATGAGTGGGGGCGAGCAGCAAATGCTAACAGTAGCGCGTACCTTGATGGGCAACCCCTATCTGGTCTTGCTCGATGAACCGTCCGAGGGTGTGGCGCCGGTGATTGTGGAGCAGATGGTGCAGATGATTCTGGAGCTCAAGCAAGCCGGTGTCAGTATCTTGCTGTCTGAGCAAAATCTGCATTTTGCCGAACTGGTCTCGGATCGGGTTTATGTGCTTGAAAAAGGGCAAATACGGTACAGTGGCGCCATGCAGGAATTAAGTGCCAACGAGCACGTACGGCGCACTTACCTGTCTGTTTAACTTCGGGCCGGCAGCGAGCCAGGCCGGATCGGTTCCAGGAGAGCACCATGGCAGATGCACGTCCCAATCCCCAGACTGTGATTGATTTCTGGGTTGAGTCAGGGCCAGAGAAATGGTTTCGTAAGTCCGATGACTTCGACCAGGAATTTCGTGAGCGGTTTTTGGACTGGCACGAACGTGCGGCCAGGGGCGAGTTGGATGACTGGGCACAGACTGCAGAAGGGGCCTATGCTTTGCTGATCTTGTTGGACCAGTTCCCGCGCAACTCCTTTCGCAATACCCCGCGCATGTACGCGACCGATGAGAAGGGTTTGAGGATTGCCAAGGAAATGGTGGCCAAGGGGCTGGATAAACAGATTCCGGTGGAACGCCGTGTGTTTTGCTACTTGCCGTATTCCCATGCGGAGAATCTGGCCGATCAGCAAGAGGCCGTGCGCCTGAATCAGGAGATTGGTCGGCCCTGGCTGGATCATGCCCAGGAGCATCTGGATGTGGTGGAACGCTTTGGCCGTTTCCCGCATCGCAACTCGATTCTGGGGCGTACCACCACTGCGGACGAACAGAAATTTCTGGAGGCCGGTGGTTTTTCCGGTTGATGGGTTTTGAGTCTGGATCTGCAGCGGAAGCCGAGTCTTGATCTTGATTTGGACTGTGCCTAGACCTCGGGCTGGATAGTTTTGATTTGGGCCTGCTCTCGGGCTTGGGTAGGAACGCAAGCTTCCGATCAGTCCTTCAGAGTGCTGGCCGAGAACCTGGTTTGAGAGTTTCTGGTTTAACCAAGTCTGAAAGCGATGCACCATACAACAAAGGCGGCCTAGTGAAAACTTGAAGCCGCCTTTGTTTCGTTTGCCGCGTATCTAAACACTATCGGCGGGCAAGCCCCGTCTACAAGTGCCCCTTTTGCTCCCGTATGGTCGCAATCTTGTCTTTCAGCCCTGTCCAGGCCGGTTTGTCCGGTGCAAAACGTGCACGCATATAGTTCAGCAAATCTTCCATTTGCTCGTCATTCATGCTGTTTTTGAAACCGGGCATCGAACCCAGGGTGGGTTGCGCCGGACGGGTAATGCCGTGCATCAACACCTGAATCGTATTGTCCGGGTGTTCGCTGTGCAGGTTGCTGTTCAAGGCCAAAGAGGGACGTGCGCCAAATAGCACCGGCCCACCACGCGGGTCGTGGCAAACAGCACAAGCGCCGTTGAACAGGTTTTCGCCTGGCATCACCATCACGTCCTTATTGCTGCGGCTGTCTTGCTCCAGACGAGCGGCCTGCGCGGCATGCGTTTGCTCTTGCTTGCTTTCGACCGGGTTCAGGCTGCTTAGATAGTGCGCCATGGCACGGACATCGGATTCAGGCAGTTCTGCCAAGCCTGCTACTACCGGCCCCATCGGCCCGGCTGCTACGCCGTGACGGGGCGAGTAGCCGGTACGCAGGTATTGGTACAGCTCCTGTTCGGTCCAGGGGATGGGAGCTTTGGACAAGCTATTGAGCGCAGGCGCTTCCCAGTTGTCCGCAAAACCACCGGCCAGGAAATTCGCTTTACCGCCTTTTTCTGCGCCCAGCATATTGCGCGGGCTATGGCAGGCCGCACAGTGGCCGCTGCTATTGACCAGATAGGCACCCCGGTTCCATTGCACGGTTTGCGTCGGGTCCGGCACATAGGCATTCGGATCACGGTGAAACAGCAGATTCCAGCCTGCCACCAAGGGCCGCATATTCATGGGGAAGGGTAGCTTGGTTTCAGGCACCTCAGACTTCACCGGCTCTTGCGTCATCAGGTAGGCGTACAGGGACTGCATGTCCTCGTCGCTGATTTTGGCAAAGGCCGTGTAAGGGAAGGCCGGGTACAGGTGGCGTCCGTCCTGATGGATGCCTTCGCGCATGGCGCGTTCAAAGGCTTTGTAGCTCCAGCTGCCAATGCCGGTTTCTTTGTCTGGCGTGATGTTGGTGGTGTAGATCGTGCCAAACGGTGTATCCAGGCCCAGACCGCCCGCATTGGGCGTACCGCCTTCAGCGGTGTGGCAGACCATGCAGTCGCCAGCAATGGCAACCAGGCGGCCACGCTCAATCGCCAGCTCTGAAAAGATGGACGTATCCACTTGGCCGACGGGCGCGATGGCGGGCCGCCAGGGCAGGGCACTCAAGACTGTGCCGGTGGCGACCGCGGCCAAGGCTCCCCACCAGGCTTTGCGTTTTTTGTTGCTGGCCGTTTTATCGGACTGATAGCCCAGTGCCAGAGACTGTTCACTAAAAGGGGCACTGGTCAGGCGGATGCCACTGGCGTTGAAAATCGCATTGGCAATGGCGGCTGCGGCTGGCAGTTCCACGCCTTGGTTCCAGGCCAAAGGCTGGCCGACGGCAGACTCCCGCTTGACCAGTTGGACGGCTAGCTTGTCGCCTGTTTCTTGGACGGGGCTGTCGCTACTACCTTCGCCGCCTTTGCCCACGCCATTGTTCAGCAGTTGCTGGGCCCAACGGCCCAGTCGGTCGGCCAAGGCGGGCGCAGACTCCGGAGCGTGTTCGGAATTGTTCAGTTCTGTGCTGTCGTGGCCAATGGTCAGCTTGTCTATGCTGAGCGTGCCTTGACGGGTATCAACGCTGACATCCACGGCCCAGGCGGACCACTGCTCACGTGCAGCCTGTCCGGGGATGTGTTCCACAATATGGCTGTAGGCCAGCCCGCGACCTTTGCGCAAAGGGCCTTGATGGGCGGGCAAGGGCGCGGACCAGTCTGATTGCTCGGCAACCCGTTGCAGCAGTTCTCGACCTTGGGGGCTGCTGACGTGTTCCAGTCGTGCCTCCAAAGGATCCAGCCCCAAGTTGTGGCAGTCCTGATCGAACTGCGACTCTTGGGCAAAGACTGTGGCCTGGGCCAGACTGTCGGGGTCACTGCTGGCGGCCGCGCCATCATAGTTAGGCGTGGGTGCAGAAAAGTAATCACTCTTTACGGTTGGGCCGCTGCTGGGCAAGTCTTGCTGGCCACAAAGAATGGCGGCCAGAGAAGGGCGCGCACCGGACAAGGTGTTCAGTTGCCAGCGGGTTGCTCGCAAATAGGCATTCAGGTCGTTTCGCTCGGTGCTGCCTTTATAGACGCTCAGGCCAATGGTGACTTCGCTGTGGCTGGCACGAACCTGCACAGCCTGGGGGCGGCCAAAGGCCATGACGGCTGCATCCATGGCGCAGTCGTAGGCATCGGCCTGATTGCCAGCAATATCTTGTAGATGGATTTGTTCGCTGGGCAGACCACTCAGGGCTTGCAGCTCAATCAGCAGGGCAGCGGGGCGCTGCGTGTGCGCCCAAACATAAAGCTGCTTGTCGTGATAACAAGCACGGGCCCAAGCGGTTTCCTGATGCTCGGCGGCAGATTGCCACTCATAGCGTTGATCGGGGGCGCTAAGCGTAGTGGCAACAGTCTCATCGGCTGGTAGGGCCGCCTGGTTTGCAGCGACGGGCGTGGCCCAGCGCGCATCCAGCAAGGCGGCGCCTTGTTGAGCCTGCTCGGCTTGTACCGCCAGCACACCCAGAAAATTCCCCATATGCACACAGGCCACGACGCCGGGTACTTGCAGGGCGGCTTGTTGGTCTACTGACTGTAATTCGGCGCCCAGATACTGGCCGTTTTCGTAGAGCCAATAAGGCGGTCGCACAACAGCGCCATGCAGCAAGCGGGTGCCTTCAGGCAGGTCCGGCCACTGTGCTCGGGAACGGTCTTGTACGGAATGACTCATTGCCGGGCCTTTGCGACGCGTACAGCGGCTTGCATGATTTCGACGTGCGTGCCGCAACGGCACAGGTTATAACGCAGCTCGTCCCGAATTTCTTCTTCAGTGGCTTGCGGATGGCGTTCCAGCAGGGCTTGCACGGTCATGACCATGCCATTGAGGCAGTATCCGCATTGCGCGGCCTGACAATCTATAAATGCCTGCTGTACATCATTCGGTTGCCCGTCCTGGGCCAAGCCTTCCAAGGTGGTGATCTGACGGTTTTCCACCAGACTGACAGGCACAACACAGGAGCGAGCGGCCACACCGTCGACCAGCACCGTACAGGCGCCACATTCACCCAGGCCGCAGCCAAACTTGGGGCCATTCAGTTCCAGGTCGTTACGCAATACATAAAGCAGTGGCGTATCGGGTTCCACCTCGATGATGTGGGTCTCTTGATTGACCCGCAAGGTATGCGGGCGAGTACAAGGGTTCATGGGTTTCACCTTTGGGAGATCGCACCTTGTTGTCGGACAGCGTGTGCGGTGCTTTTATCAGCTCGGTATTGATATGCTTAAATTAAGTGTATACACTTTAATTTATAGAGTAAATAGATTCTACTACTCCCTTGAGGTATCAATCAAAGCCTACTTGGGAAGATGCAGAAAATTCGATCTGATCTTATTTAATATAGGGTTTACACTGATTATTAAGCCCTTGATTTTCTCTTTATAGTAGTTGCGATAAATGGGTTTCAGCGCACTGCATTGGATTTTATTGGGGTGTGTACGCTAGTAATCGATGTTTTGCCAGGGCGCATTTAAGGCAGGTTTTCAGGAACGAGTCCCTGAAGCCGGCTTCCCGCCTCTTATATAGAACCCAGCCAGGAGAGTGTGATGTCTTATGATGCGCCGCGCCACCAGCAGCAAGACTTGCTCAGGGCGTCTGGCACCTTGCTGATTTTAGCGGCACCGGCACGGCCTCCCAAGCCTTCGCCCGGCCAGCCCGGCGTGGTGTCCGAGTACTTGCAGGCGCACGACGATGTCTTTGTCGCCGTATCCGAACAGGGCTGGGTGCGCGCTTTTCATGGGCACGTGGATCTGGGCACCGGTATTCAGACGGCGCTCAGTCAGATTGTGGCCGACGAGTTGGATGTGCCGATGTCGCGTGTGCAAATGGTGCTGGGCCATACCGATGCTGTGCCCAATCAAGGCCCCACCATCGCCAGTGCGTCCATTCAGATTCATGCTGTGCCGCTGCGCAAGGCGGCGGCTCAGGCTCGACAATTACTGCTGGCACAAGCCGCAGAGCGCTGGACGTTGCGTACAGATCAACTACGAGTAGAGGACGGCACAATCATTGCCCCGGACGGACGCAGTCTAACGTACTGGCAATTGCTGGAAGGTCTGGAGCTGCGGGCCTATCTGGATAAGGAAACCCCCACCAAACCGGCCGAGCAATTACGTCTTGTAGGGACAGCCCAGGCGCGTGTCGATATTCCGGGCAAGGTCGCGGGGCAGTGGGTGTATGTCCACGATGTGCGCGTGCCCGGCATGTTGCATGGTCGTGTCGTGCGTCCTCCTTATATAGGACGTGATAGCGGCGACTTTATCGGTCGCAGCCTGGAGTCCGTGGATGAGGAGTCCATCCGTCATATTGCCGATGATGTGCGTGTTGTGGTGATTGGTGACTTTATCGGTGTGGTCGCGCGACGTGAAGAACACGCCATGCGTGCCGCCCGTGAATTGAAAGTGCGCTGGAAAGTGATTCCCCCCTTGGAGGACATGAGCAATCTGGAGCAACTGATTCGTCGTCAGCCCATGACGGAGCGATTGCTAACTGATACGGGCCCGGGCTTTGACGAGCTACCGCCTGAAGGCAAGCGCTTGAAGCGCAGCTATGTCTGGCCTTTTCAGTTGCATGCTTCCATTGGCCCGTCTTGTGCGCTGGCAGATTACAAACCCGGCCATAGCCGGATCTGGTCAGGTACGCAGAACCCGCATATGTTGCGTGTCCATTTGAGTCAATTGCTGGACGAAGATGAAGCTGGTCTGGAGATCATCCGTCACGAAGCAGCCGGTTGTTATGGCCGTAATTGCGCGGATGACGTGTGTGCGGATGCCTTGCTGTTGTCCCGAGCCGTTGGTGCACCGGTGCGTGTGCAGTTGACGCGTGAGCAAGAACACGGTTGGGAGCCTAAAGGCGCTGCTCAGTTGATGGATGTAGAAGGCTCGATTGATGCTCAAGGGCAACTGCGACATTACGATTTTGTCACCCATTACCCCTCCAACGATGCGCCGAACCTGGCGCTCTTGCTGACGGGGCGGGAGTCGGCAGCCCCCCGCCAACTGGAAATGGGAGATCGCACGGCAGTACCGCCTTACAGCTATCCCAAGCAGCGCATTGTGTGTCAGGACATGCCCGCGATTGTGCGTGCTTCCTGGTTGCGCGGTGTGTCGGCCATGCCTAACTCTTTTGCGCATGACTGCTTTCTGGATGAGCTGGCAGTGGAAGCGGGTGTAGACCCCTTGAGCTATCGCCTGCGTTATCTGGATCAGGATGAGCGTGCCCAGGAACTGCTGCAGGCGGTGGCGGACAAGGGGCAATGGCAGATTGGACATCGAGGTTCTCGTGGGCAGCCAGATGAGCAAGGCTATCTCTACGGTCGAGGCTTGTCGTACGCCCGTTATATACACAGCAAGTTTCCTGGCTTTGGGGCGGCATGGTCAGCCTGGCTGCTGGATCTGCGGGTCCATGCGGAGACGGGCGTGATTGAGGTTCAGCAGATTTATGTGGGCCAGGACACCGGGCAGATGGTGAACCCGGCGGGCGTGCGTCACCAGATTCACGGCAATGTGATCCAGTCCTTGAGCCGTACTTTGTATGAGCAGGTGCGCTTTAACGCACAGGGTGTGGTCAGTGCGGAGTGGGGCGCCTATCCCATTGTTGATTTCCCGCGCATCCCGCCCATTGAAGTGATTTTGATGGACAGGCAGTCCGAGCCGCCGATGGGGTCGGGTGAATCTGCCTCCGTGCCCTGTGCCTCGGCCATTGCCAATGCTTTGTTTGATGCAACTGGCCGACGTTTTCGGCAGGTGCCTTTTACACCGGATGTGGTCCGGGCCGCGCTGGCTGCTACGCCCCAAACAGCGTAGGCAGCAGCAATTTTCATGGGTCGGGTTCAGGGCCTTTTAGTAGTACCAGGCTTTAGACCTGACGGTTTCAATCCAAGGACAGATTAATGAGTACCTTTCTTTACGGCGGCCATGTTCACGCCAATGGCATTCGTCAGCATTACCTGCGCTACGGCGGTTCCAGCCAGGGTCGCGATCAGCGTCCTGCCGTCATCATCGTGCCTGGCATTACCAGCCCGGCGGTGACCTGGGGCTTTGTGGGCGAGCAGTTCGGCAAGCACTTTGACACCTACATTCAGGACGTGCGTGGTCGTGGTTTGAGTGAAGCCGCCGAGGGCATGGATTACAGCCTGGATGCACAGGCCGATGATTTGATCGCCCTGGCTCAAGCCTTGGGTCTTAAAGACTACATCGTGGTCGGTCACTCCATGGGTGCTCGTATCGGTTTGCGTGCGGCTCACAAGAACAGCGATGGTCTGAACCGTCTGGTGATGGTTGATCCTCCCGTCTCCGGCCCGGATCGTCGTGCCTATCCCTCCAAGTTGCCCTGGTACGTGGATTCCATGGCCATGGCTCGCAAAGGCTGCACCGCAGAGGACATGCGTGCTTTCTGCCCGACCTGGACCGAAGAGCAGTTGCAATTGCGTGCCCAGTGGCTGCACACCTGCCACGAGCCTGCGATTCTGGCCAGCTTTGAAGGTTTCCACACCGACGATATCCACGTCGACTTCCCGCATT